>JANXNW010000272.1 GCA_025353905.1 Hymenobacter sp. | reverse complement strand
ACCGGCTTGCCGGTCGCCGCGTCCGTCACGGTCGCGCTTAGCCGGCCCGTCGCCGGGCGCGGGGTTGATGAGGCCGCTCCGGTCGGTGGTCCGCCCGGCCGTCCACCCGGAATCTGGGCCTGCCCCGTTAGCGGGACACTCAGGAAAAAAGCGGCCAGCAGGCCGGCCACGGGTAGCAGTTCAGGCTTCATACAGTTGAATAACGCGCAAGGACCGCAAATATCCGACAAGGGTTGCGGCTGACCATTAAAATCGGAGAATTTGAGACGGTTGAAACCCTGGAGAGTGTTTGAGTTTAGTCAAACATGAGACGTTAGACCTGAGACCTGAGACTTTTTTCCTGACGAGAAGTCTCAGGTCTAACGTCTCATGTCTCGGGTTTGAGCCCAACAACGGCAGTAACCGCTGACTCAACCAATTTCTTAAATAGCGGACTTCAAAAGGTCGCGGTGCGTTTGATGCGGGCGGACTACGTGCCAACCCGCCCGCATCCGCCGCTCCAACCCTATCGTAACTTTGACCCGGCCGGCCAATCATTTAGCCGGGTCTTCGGTTAGCTACTGCTTTCGCCCTACTGCCTGCCTGATGATAATTGTTCCCGGCCCGCTGCTCGCGGCCATCGACTCGCCCGACGACCTCAAAAAGCTCGCTCCCGAACAACTCGTGCAGCTTAGCCACGAATTGCGGGAGTTCATCATCGACTCGGTCAGCATCTACGGCGGGCACTTCGGCGCCTCGCTCGGCGTGGTCGAGCTGACGGTCGCCCTGCATTACGTCTTCAACACGCCCTACGACCAGCTCGTGTGGGATGTCGGCCACCAGGCCTACGGCCACAAAATCCTGACCGGGCGGCGCGACACCTTCGCCACTAACCGGCGCTACAAGGGTTTGTCGGGCTTCCCGAACCGGAAAGAAAGCGTGTATGATGCGTTCGGTGTGGGCCACAGCAGCACCAGCATCGGGGCGGCGCTGGGCATGGCCGTGGCCTCGCGCTACAAGCACGAGCCAGAGCGCCAGCACATTGCCGTCATCGGCGACGGGGCCTTGACGGGCGGCATGGCCTTCGAGGCGCTCAACCACGCCGGGGCGGCGAAGTCGAACCTACTCGTCATCCTCAACGACAACTGCATGAGCATCGACCCCAACGTGGGCGCGCTCAAGGAATACCTGACCGACATCACCACCTCGCGCACCTACAACAAGGTGCGCGATGAGCTGTGGAACGTGCTCGGCAAGCTCAGCAAGTTCGGCCCCAACCCCCAGCAGATTGCCCGCAAAGTGGAAGCCGCCATGAAGGCCACCCTGCTCAAGCAAAGCAACTTGTTCGAGGCGCTGAATTTCCGCTACTTCGGTCCCGTCGATGGGCACGACGTGCAGCACCTCGTCACGATTCTCGAAGACCTCAAAACCATTCCCGGCCCGAAGCTGCTGCACTGCGTCACGGTGAAGGGCAAGGGCTACGAGCTGGCCGAGAAAGACCAGACGCTCTGGCACTTCCCCGGCTTGTTTGATAAGATAACCGGCGAAATCGCCAAGAAAACCCACGCCACGCCCCAGCCGCCGAAGTACCAGGACGTGTTCGGCCACACGCTGGTGGAGCTGGCCCAGGCCAACGACAAAATCGTGGGCGTCACGCCGGCCATGCCCAGCGGCTCGTCGCTGAACCTGCTGATGGCCGCGCTGCCCGAGCGGGCCTTCGACGTGGGTATTGCCGAGCAGCACGCCGTCACGTTTTCGGCCGGGCTGGCCACGCAGGGGCTGGTGCCGTTTTGCAACATCTACTCCACGTTCATGCAGCGCGGCTACGACCAGGTGATTCATGATGTCGCTTTGCAAAACCTGCACGTCGTGTTCTGCCTCGACCGGGCCGGCTTCGTCGGGGCCGACGGCCCCACCCACCACGGCTGCTACGATATGGCCTACATGCGCTGCATCCCGAACATGGTAGTGTCGGCCCCGATGAACGAGCAGGAGCTGCGCAACCTCATGTACACCGCCCAGCTGCCCGAAAACGCCGGCCCGTTCAGCATCCGCTACCCGCGCGGCGAGGGCGTGATGCCCGCCTGGCGCACGCCCTTGCAGCGCGTAGCCGTGGGCACCGGCCGCGTCATACGCGAAGGCACCGAGGGCGGCGTAGCCATCCTGAGCATCGGCCACATCGGCAACTACGCCGCCAAAGCCACCGCCCTGCTCGCCGCCGAGGGCCTCGACACGGGCCATTACGACCTACGCTTCGTCAAGCCCCTGGACGAAGAAATGCTGCTGGCCGTCGCCCGCCGCTACCGCGCCCTGGTCACGGTCGAAGACGGCTGCCTGATGGGCGGTTTCGGCTCCGCCGTGCTGGAGTTCCTGAGTGAGCAGGGCGTGCAGCTACCCGTCCGGCGCCTCGGCATCCCCGACCGCGTGGTCGAGCACGGCACCCAGGACGAGCTGTACAAGGAATGCGGCTTTGACGCGGCGGGCATCGCGGCGGCGGTGCGGGAGTTGAGCGCGCAGGTGGTGGCTGATGCACTGGCGACGGTGTTACGGTAGCTGCGGTGCTTTGAGACGAGCAAAAGCCCCCGTAGCGTGTGCTGCGGGGGCTATTTTGTGTCTCAAAAATTCACCTCGTTGGAAGCGTAGAAATCAACTAGGCTTTGTGTTTCCGCATTTATCAATGCTGCCAGGTTTTGTAGCGTAGCCGTGGGGGCTGGAATAATGGGTTGGAACCCAACGTGCGCATACGCCTCTACATTCTGCGTGGTGATGAACCCATCGGCTTCAAAAGATTTGATGCTGGCAATCAATTGCTCGGCGGCTTCTTCCAAACGCTTTTCCTGACGAGTATCCGCTTCGCGCTCACGCTCAGGGGGTCGTAGCTTGAACTCTATGAAGGCAATTTTTTCTTCCGTGTAGAAGGCGCAATCGCAGCGTTTGGGTTTGTTGAAACCTTGCCCAATGAGGCATTTATCAATGGCGACAAGGGTGACGAAATTATCGTCCTTGGCGTGAACGGCGAAATGCCGTTCCTCATCATATTCATCTGTCGTTTGCCTGACGCAGCCATTGGGCGGGTCTTCGTAATGGCTGCTGCCGGTGGGGCAGACTTGCACACACTTATTCTGCCAGCAATGCGTGTACTTGTTCTCAATAGCTGCGCGCATTAGACTGAAGCAGGCTTTTGCTTCTGCAGTCGGAGCAACTTGCGGAAGCTGTCGGAAATATCGCCCGACACGGCATCCAACTCGTTGCCCCCGATGAGGTGCGTTCGCTCGTCGGTGATGGGCCGCACCGTGCCGTCGGCCACGTAATAAGCGGCAAACTCATCAGGATTCAGCCAGTAGGCTTTGGGCACGATGGCTGCTATTTCATCTTCTAACTCTGGTCGTTGCTGGGCTACTTTAAATGCTTCGAGCAGTAGGTTGCAACTGGACAAGATGTAAGGGCTGTGCGTGGTAATGGTGAGGTCGTTGTCGCCTCTTGTGCATTTTTCTACGAGCCAGTTCATCAGTCCCTGTTGGGCCGTGGGGTAGAGATTTAGTTCTGGTTCTTCGATGATGAAGCTTTGCTGATATTCAGTATTACGGCTTAAGTAATCCAGAAGAACTAACATGGGGGTTACGGACTGGATGCCACTAGCTGCTTTGTTAAGCGGAACGCGACCAGCGTTGGGTAAAACCACGAAATCTTTCCCGTTAAAATGCTCAAATGCCCCTTCAAAAATACTGAGCGTCAAGTTACTCACCACAGACCGAGCAGTCAAAAAACCCTGAGCGAAAAATAATAGCACAGGCGGAAATCCTATTTTATCTTTTATCAAAATAGGCCAGGCTTCATCAAGAATGGAGAATAAAATACGTTCAGCTGGAATATAACGAGGATGGCTAGGGGCAGCGTTAATCTTGAAAAAATTATCAATGTCCTCTTGCTGACTTTGCATAGCCACTTTTTCTTGATTGAGACTTTCCAAGTCAATCGTTCCTGATATGTGGCGGCTATCCAGCTCGGCCCTTCTTGTCTGAATATCAGATGTTTTACGTGCGGCCTCAACTACATCACCTGCAATTTTGCTGCCGTATCCTAGGCTCCAATTGCTATTTGAAAGATTTACGCTAATCAACTTCGATTGCCATCTCATCTCTGACGAGTCTTTAATAAAGTCAATGCCGTAACCAGTAAAGGCATTTTTAATGCCTCGTTCACCACTTGTATAAAGTCGCCGTTCCCTGAATGTTGCCGCCAGTTTCGCCAACGTGCTCTTTCCCCCGCCCGTCGGACCGATAAATACGGTGACGCGTTTGAAATCCACGGTGGCCTCTGTGATGGGGCCGAAGTTTTTGACGGTGAGCTGCTCGTTCATAAGGTTTCAAAGGTAACCTACTTGGTTGCGCGGCCGGCTTTTACCTCGGCCACGGCTACGGCGCTGGCTTTATTCCCAAAGGAATTCCGCACATAGGTGAGCACGTCGGCTACCTGCTGGTCGGTGAGGTAGGCCTGGGCGGGCATGGGCTGCTTGTACTCGTCGCCGTTGATTTCGATGGGGCCTTTTAAGCCATTGAGCACGATGCCGATGAGGCGGGGCTTGGCACCGAGCACATACTCGGTTTTGATGAGCGGCGGATTGAGGTTGGGCACACCGTAGCCGTCGGCCTGGTGGCAGGTAAGGCACACGTTTTTGTAGACCACCGCGCCGCGGGCGAGCGTGGCGGCGGGGATGGCCACCGCAGGCTCTGCCTTGGCTTTGGGGCGAGTTTGAGTGGGCGAAGTGAGGGCCAGGCTACTCAGGAGCAGTGGCAGCAGCAGGACTTTCATAGCGGTTGGTTACTGGCAAGCTAAAGCTTACCCTACAATTTGACGGACGCGAGGTGTGCTATTTACCCTGATACACGATGCGGTAGATGGTGCCTTTCGCGTCGTCGCTCACGTAGAGCGAGCCGTCAGGGCCCTGGGCGAGGCCGCAGGGGCGGTGGTCGGCGCGGCCACTGGCGGTTTTGGCCGCTGAGCCGGCGAAATTGTCGGCGAAGACTTCCCACTTGCCGCTGGGCTTGCCGTTGGCGAAGGGTTGAAAGGCGACCATGTAGCCGGCTTGGGGCTCGGGTGCGCGGTTCCAGGAGCCGTGGAAGGCAATGAAGGCCCCATTGCGGTAGCGGGCCGGAAACTGGGTGCCCGTGTAAAAAAGCAGCGCGTTGGGGGCCATGTGACCGGGGAAAGCGGCAGCGGGGTCGATGTACTTGTCGGTAACCGCCTGCTTGCCGTCGCCGCCGTACTCGGGAGCCAGCATTTTCTTGCCTTGGAGCTGGTCGTAGTAGGTGTAGGGCCAGCCGGCATTGTCACCGGCCTTGAGCGCAAACAGGCACTCGGCGGGCAGCAGGGCCGACTGCTGGTCGGTGTAAAACTGGGGCCAGTTGTCGCGGAGCTGGTCGCGGCCGTGCTGCATAACGAAAAGCTGACTGGCCGACGCGTTCCAGTCGAGACCCACCACGTTGCGCAGGCCAGTGGCGAAGCGGGTGCCGTCCTGCTGGCGCTGGTTGATTTTGGCGGTCGAAAACTGCCAGATGCCGCCGGCCGAATCCAGAATCGGGCAGGTGGGCACGCCCTTCGAGCCGCGCTCGCGGTCGCGCTCCTGGCAGGCATTGGAATACGCGCCCACGTTCACGTAGAGGTGACCCGCGTCATCGAGCACGATGGATTTGGACTCGTGCTCCTGCCCGGTTTTCAGCCCGCGCACCACGATTTCGGGCTGGCCAGGCTTGAGCACTTCCCCTTTACTGTCAAGCGTATAGCGATATACGGCGTGGTCGGACGAGGCGTAGAGGTAGCCGCCCTTCACGTAAGCGCCCGTGCCGCCGTAGTTGCCGAAGCCGCCCGCCACCACGGCGCGGCCGTTGGCCTGGGGCTTGAGCACCAGGATGCCCTTGCCGTTGAGCGGCTTGTTGAGCTTGACGTAAATCAGGCCCTGGGGCGTGAGGGCGAGGTGGCGGGCCTTGCCGCCGGTTTCGGCCACGCGCAAGGCCCCAAAGCCGGCGGGCAGCTTCAGGCCGGCGTTGTCGGGGTCGGGGGCCAGGCGCGAGGCGGCCAGCGAAGCGGGTTTGCGGGGGCCGCCGGCCAGGGCCAGGGCGGCGGCGGGTAGTAGAAGCAGTAAGAAGCGCATAATAGGGGCAACACGATGCCTGAAAGTTTAGCTCAAACGTGGTGGACGTTTGGGGCGGCTTTTGGTTGCCGGCTTCCCCGCCACCGAAGCGGTTGGTCGCAACCGCTCATCAAATATCAGCGGCTGGTGGCTGACCAGCAGCATTTCCTCCATACGGGCAAGCGGGGGATTGACTAACAACTGTACTACGGCAACCTGACCCTGGTGCCCAACGAGAGCGACCAGGGGCAGTGGTTGAAATATTTTTTTGGTCGGCATCGAGCAAACTGCCACGCAAGCCGTAAACACGCTCTCCAATATTCTGGCTCCTAAAATGAGGTTGGAACACGGCATTCACGCCACGTTTGGCAAGTGCGCCGCTTCGGCGTTGCACCTGCTCAACGCCCGGTTTGCTAACCCCGCCATCACGGTCGAGAAAGCTGCCGCGACGGGTGCCATCAGCTGTAAATCGGTCAATGTGCTCGTCGCCCAAATGCAGCAGCACGGTTGTTTGCAGGAGATGAAGGACCAAAGTCGCCACCGCATTTTTCTGTTCGAGCACTATCCCCAAGCCTTTGAATCTCCCTGACCCGCTCCCCCGCGCCTTTTACCAAAACCCCGACGTGCTCGCCCTCGCCCGCGAGCTGCTGGGCAAGCACGTCTGTACGAACCTCGACGGCGAATTGACCACCGGCCGTATCGTCGAAACCGAGGCGTATTGCCACGTGGGCGACCCGTCTATCACGCTGCATTTGCAGCGCAAGGCCCGGCAGGCGCAGGCGCTGTACCGGCCCGGCGGCCACGCGTACCTGTACCGGGTTTATCGCGTTCACACCTTGCTCAACATCACCACCCACGATGCCGAGCACCCCGACGCGGTGCTCATCCGGGCCGTAGAGCCACTTGAAGGTGTGGAGGTTATGCTGCGTCGCCGGGGATTAGCAGCCATCGCCCGCAACCTCACGGCGGGTCCCGGCCTGCTCACGCAAGCCCTGGGCCTCACGCCCGAGCTGAACGGCGAGCCGCTCACCGGCCCCCGCCTGTGGCTGGAAGACGCGGGCGAAATTGTTGAGGACGAGCAGATTATTGCCAGCTCGCGCGTCGGGCTGGACTATGCCGGGCGGGAAGCGGTAGCGTTGCCCTGGCGGTTTCGGGTGCGGGACAGCAAGTGGACCAGCCCGGCGAGGTAACGCCAACCGAAGGTCAGCGAAACTAAGCCCTAGCTTGGTGAGTGAGTGAAGCGAGCAGGACGTGAGCGAACGTTGCTTGGTGATTCATGCGAGCGCCTTGCTCGCTTCGCTCGCTCACCAAGCTGGGGCTTGGCGTTACGCTAACTGGTGGCGCTGATTGCGCATGGCGTTTTGCACGTTCCAGACCACTTCGCGCTCGAAGGCGTGGGCGCGGACCGGGCAGTCGGGCATGAGGCAGAGCGAGCAGGCGGCAAACGAGCAGGGGTCGGCGTGGACGAACATCTCGACCTCGACGGCCGAGAAGCGGGCGCGCACGAGCGTCTCGATGGCGTTCAGCTCGGCGTGAATGTGCTCCAGCGAAAAGTAATACGGCATCTGCATGTGGCAGTCGATGTGCAGGTTAGCCCCGTAGCGCTGCACGCGCAGGTTGTGCACGTCAATCCAGGGCGGGCGGCGCTGGGCCTGCATTTCGGCGATGACTTCGGCCACGGTGGCGGCGTCAGTTTCGTCCATCAGCCCCGACACAGCCCGGCGCAGCATCCGCCCGCCATTATACAGAATAAAGCCACCCAGCAGCAGGGCCGCGCCGGCATCGAAGCGCAACACGCCCGTGAAATGCACCAGCACGAGCGCCGCCGACGAGACGATGCTCGTCAGCGCGTCGATGTACAAGTGCTGTCCATCGCCGACGAGCGCCACCGACTGCACCCGCCGTCCGGCCCGTATCAGCCACAGGCCCAGGCTGAAATTGACCACGGCCGTGCTCGCCAGCAGGGCCACGCCCCAGTCGGGCCGCGCCACGGGGTGCGGGTGCCAGAAAGCGAGCGCGGCGCTGCCCAGGATGAAGCTGCCGGCGATGAAAATCAGCGCGCCCTCGAAGCCCACCGACAGGTACTCGATTTTGCCGTGGCCGTAGGGATGGTTTTCGTCCTTGGGCAGGTCGGCCAGGTAGAGGCTGTAGAGCGCGAAGCCGCTGGTAAAGACGTTGATAATGCTTTCGAGCGCGTCGGTCAGCACCACCTGCGAGCGAGTGAGGCGGTAGGCGTAGAACTTGACCAGCACCAGCACCACGCTCACCAGCAGCGAGAGCAGCCCGAGGCGGCGCTTGAGACCGGGCGAAGCAGACATGCGCACGAAGGTAAGGCTGCCCGGCATGGCTTGGCGGAACACGGTGCGCTGCGTCGTAAATAAGCGCTACCGCAACAATTTTGGGCAATCGAGTGTATTTAGCACAGCTTAAAAATAAATTTAGACTGCCCTAAAAATTGTGCTGACTCCTACTACGACTACGCTTCCCCTGACCGACCCGCCTGCCCCCGCGCCCGACCCCGGCTGGCGACACGCCCGCCGCACGGTTTCACTCAGCGAAGTCCACGGCAGCATCCCGATGCCGGGCGCGGGCGCTACTTTTTGGCAGCGGTTTCGGGCGTATTGGGGGCCGGGGCTGCTGGTGGCCGTCGGCTACATGGACCCCGGCAACTGGGCCACCGACCTGGCCGGCGGCGCGCGCTTCGGCTACACGCTGCTCAGCGTCGTGCTGATTTCCAACCTGTTCGCCATGCTGCTTCAGCATTTGGCCGCCAAGCTGGGCATCGTCACGGGCCGCGACCTGGCCCAGGCCTGCCGCGACGCCTACTCGCGGCCGGTGGCCATCGCGCTCTGGCTGCTCTGCGAAATCGCCATCGCTGCCTGCGACCTGGCCGAAGTCATCGGCTCGGCCATCGCCCTGAACCTGCTCTTCGGCCTGCCCCTGCCCTGGGGCGTCGCCCTGACCACGCTCGACGTGCTGCTCGTGCTGCTGCTTCAGAACAAGGGTTTTCGCATCATCGAGAGCCTTATTGCGGGGCTGATATTCCTGATTTTCAGCTGCTTTCTATACGAGATTATCGCCTCGCGGCCCGATTGGCTGGGGCTGGCCGCCGGGCTGGTGCCGCGCCTGCAAGTCGTTACGAATCCGGCCATGCTGTTCGTGGCCATCGGTATTCTGGGCGCGACGGTCATGCCCCACAACCTGTACCTGCACTCGGCCATCGTGCAGGTGCGCCAGATTGAGCCAACCGAAGCCGGGCGGCGGCAGGCCATCAAGTTCGCCACGATAGATTCGACGGTGGCCCTGTTTCTGGCCTTTTTCATCAACGCGGCCATCCTCGTGACGGCGGCGGCGGCTTTCCACGGCAAGGGCTACGACGACGTGGCCGACATCAGCGACGCGCACCGGCTGCTGACGCCGGTGCTCGGGGCGGGCGCGGCAAGCGTCGTGTTCGCCATCGCCCTGCTGGCTTCGGGCCAAAGCTCGACGCTGACCGGCACGCTGGCCGGGCAAATCGTGATGGAAGGCTTTCTGAATCTGCGCCTCAAGCCCTGGCAGCGGCGGCTCATTACGCGGCTCGTGGCCGTGGGGCCGGCGCTGGTCGTGGCCATTATTTACGGCGAGCGCGGCGCGGGCAAGCTGCTGGTAATCAGCCAGGTGGTACTGTCTCTGCAGCTCTCGTTCGCGGTCGTGCCGCTGGTGCTCTTTACTTCCGACCGGCGCAAGATGGGCGTGTTCGTGAACAGCCGGCTGGTGCGGACGGTGGCCTGGGCCGTGGCGGGGCTGATAATTGGGCTGAACGCGTTTTTGCTCTGGCAGATGGCCGTGGGGCTGGCGCGTGTTGGGTTTCACGGAACCCTTACTTATTCGTTATGAGGTATTTATTCCTACTGATTCTCGTCTTCCTTATCCAGCAAGCTCACGCTCAAACTCAGCTTACAGGCTAAATCCGCGGCCCGCAAAACCAGCCGGTTCCCTATGCTACGGTGGCCTTGCCCGGCACTCCCCACGGCACGGCGGCCGACGCGGGCGGCAGCTTTCAGCTGACTGGTCTGCCGGTCGGGTCGATGCGGGTGCGTGTCAGCGCGGTGGGTTTTGTGGCCCAGGAGCAGGCGCTGACCCTGGCGGCGGGCGAGCGGCGGACGCTCACGTTTCGGCTGGCTCCGGACGCGGCCACGCTGGCCGATGTCGTGGTGACGGGCGTATCGCGCACCACCGAAATCCGGCGCTCGCCGGTGCCCATCGCCGCACTGAGCCAGCGCGAATTGCGGCTCAGCGCCAGCGGCAACGTGATTGACGCGGCCGTGCGCGGCCTGCCGGGGCTGAGGGCCGTCACGACGGGACCCAACATCAGCAAGCCGTTTGTTCGGGGGCTGGGCTACAACCGGGTGCTGACGCTCTTCGACGGGCTGCGGCAGGAAGGCCAGCAGTGGGGCGACGAGCACGGGGTGGAAGTAGACGGCTACGACGTGGCGCGGGTGGAAGTGGTGAAAGGCCCCGCGAGCCTGCTCTACGGCTCCGACGCGTTGGCCGGAGTGGTGAACCTGCTGCCAGCTTCGTCGTTGAGCACGGCCGCAGGGCCGGCTGAGCGGCAAATTGGGCGGCGAGGTGCTGAGCGAGTATCAGTCGAACAACGGGCTGATTGGCAACTCACTGGCGCTGAACTATCAGCAAAACGGCTGGCACTACGCGGCCCGCGCCAGCCACCGCTCGGCCCACAACTACCAGAACCCGGTGGACGGCTACATCTTTGGTACGAGCTTTCGGGAGCTGAACGCGAGCGGCACCGTGGGCGTGGCCCGCGGCCGGGGCCGGAGCGCGCTCACGCTCACGCTCTACGACAACCACCAGGAAATCCCGGACGGCGCGCGCGACTCGCTTAGCCGGCGCTTCATGCGGCAGGTGTTCGACGGGGCGCTGGATGATATTCGCAACCGGCCGCTGGTGTCAGACGAGAATCTGCGCGGCTACGGCATCGGGCCGCTCTACCAGCGCATTCAGCACTACCGGGCGTTTACGAAATCGAGTTGGCAGCTGGGCGGGGTAGGCAGCGAATTACAGCTGCTGCTGGGCGCGCAACACAACCACCGCCGCGAGTTCATCTACCCAACCGCCCCCGCCCAGGCCGCGCTCGACATGCGCCTGACGACCGTGAATTACGACCTGCGCTACCTGGCCCCGGCCTGGCGCGGCGTGGACATTACGCTCGGAATCAACGGTATGGGGCAGGTCAATCGCCACGGGGCGGCCACCGAGTTTGCCATTCCTGCTTACGGGCTGCTTGACGTTGGCACGTTCGCGTTGGCCAAGCGGGCGCTGGGGCCGGCCGAGGTCAGCGGCGGATTACGTTTCGACACGCGCCGCGTGGACTGGGCCGATTTCTACGTGGCCCCGAACCCGGCCACCGGTTTCGAAGGCGCGGCCGAAGCCGGCGCGCCGGGCGCGCGGCGGCAGTTCGCGGCTTTCGGGCGGCGCTACGCGGGGGTGTCGGCGAGCGTGGGCGCGGCCTGGCTTGTCAGCGAGCGGCTGACCATCCGGGCCAACCTGGCCCGGGGCTACCGCGCGCCCAACATCCCCGAAATCGGCTCCAACGGCCTCGACCCCGGCGCGCGCATCGTCTACCTGGGCAACCGTGCCTTCGAGCCGGAATTCAGCCTCCAGCAGGACGTGGGCGCGCTCTGGCATTCGCCCGCCCTCGACCTGAGCCTGGAAGCCTTTCACAACCAGGTCAATAACTTCATCTATCAGGGCCGGCAGACCGATGCCGCCGGCCAGCCCGTGACTGATGCCACCGGTAACCTGACCTACCAGTTTAGGCAAGCTGCCGCCCGCCTCTACGGCCTGGAGGCGGCTGGCTCGGGGCGGCCGGCGGCACTGCCCTGGTTGCAAGCCAGCGCCAGCCTGGCCCTGGTCTATGGCCGCAACGAGGATGCTAAGCTGCTGCGCGACAACGGCCCCGCCGCCCGATTTCTGCCGCTTATTCCGCCGCCCCAGGTCCGGTTTGAGCTGCGCGCCACCCGCGCGAGCGCCGCCAACAACCATCTGAAAAACAGCTACCTGCGCCTGACCGCCGAGCTGACCGCCACCCAAAGCCGCTTCTTCGCCGTGGACGACACCGAAACCCGCACCGCCGGCTACGGCCTGCTCGGCGCGGGTGCGGGCACGAGCGTTCTCAATCGGGCCGGCCGCGAGGTGCTGCAGCTGATTCTGCAAGCCGACAACCTACTCGACCAAGCGTATCAGTCGCACCTGAGCCGCCTCAAATACTTCGAGTATTACCAGGCTTCGCCCACGGGCCGGCTGGGAATTTTCAACGCCGGCCGGAATCTGGCGGTGAAAGTGGTGGTGCCATTTTAGAGTTATGCAGCAGGCTTTAGTCGCCATCGGAGGTCCGCTTTCTCATCTTTTCGGGTTACGAACAGCCCTCCGGCGGCGGCTGAAACCTACTGCACTCCTACTCTCACGAACCGCTCACTATGCCCCGCTCTGAACCGGCGAGCTGCGCTACAAGGTGCGCAGGATGTCGTAAGTCAAGCTCAGCTCCGCGATAGTTTCGTCCGTTAATCCTTGCGGAGCCAGTACCCGGTCTTCGAGCCGAACAGAGAAAGCTTGCTTCACTTGCTCGTTTTGCAGCCAGGCGGCAAAGGCGGCATTGACCGGGGGCGTGGCGAAGACGTTGGTGAGCGCGAAAGCCCCATTTTTCGCGTAGCCCGACTCGTGCAGCAGCAAGTCTTTGAGGTGCAGCAAGCTCGCTTCGCTCGATGCGGCGCTCCACTGCGCCAACAGGTCTGGCAGGTGAAAATGCGCGATGCCGAACATCACCAGCACGTCGCTCAGGGCCTCGTGGCTCAGGACCTCGTGGCTCGGCAGCGGATATATGTCCAGGCACTGAGCCAGGTAGGCGGCAGCGAAGCGGCGCAGCAGGTCCAGCTCGGCGACGGCCCATTTTTCGGGTTGGTCGAGGTCGAGCCGCGTAAACGTGATTTCGGTGGAGTGGGCGGGAAACTCAAACCCGCTCACCAGGTCCAGCACCCGAGGCAGGAAGTGCTTCATCTCCCACAGCTCCTGCGCCGAGTAGTTGCGAGCCGAATCGTAGTAAGCGTTTTGCAGCAGCCGGCGCGACACTTGCCGCAGGGGCGTGCTCACCAGCTCGGCTACTTCCGCGTCGGTAACGCAGCAGGCTGTGCACACGGCCAGGCGGCGCCCAATGGTGTAGGACGCAAACAGCTCGTAGGCGGCTTCGACGAGGGCGGGGAGCGTCTGGGCTTTCATAGAAACTGCAAGGTACCAGGGCGGGCGCTTGGCTCAAAGCTGCACCGCCCCGTCACCAGTTGGTGCCCGGCCCGCCGCCGGGCCGGTTGAGCGGTTGGGCGCGGACCGTGCGCCCAACCGCTCAACTGGCCCGACCTTCGCCGCCGTTCGTCTTCGCTCCCGGCACTTATCCCGTCCATGAATCAGCATCTTGCCCGCCTCGCCGCCCTGGCCCAGCAACCTTCGCGCCGCGTCATCGGCCTCATGTCGGGCACCTCGCTCGACGGCCTCGACGTGGCCCTGTGTCGCTTCACCGGCCACGGGCCGGGGCTGGGGTTCGCGCTGGAGCACTTCGCCACCGTGCCCTACGACGAGGACACCAAGCACCGCATCCGGCAGGTATTCGCCCGCGAGCAGGTCAGCCTCGAATACCTGACTTTGCTTAACCCCTGGCTGGCCGAGCTGCACGCGCGCATCGTGCTCGAATGCCTGAGCGAGTGGCAGATAGAGCCGGCCGACGTGGACCTGCTCGCCAGCCACGGCCAGACCGTTTTTCACGCCCCGCGCCACCAGCACCAGCGCCCGGACTTTGACTTGAACGCGACGCTGCAGCTCGGCGACGGCGACCACTTGGCCGTGCGCACGGGCCTCATCACGCTCAGCGATTTTCGGCAAAAGCACCTGGCCGGCGGCGGCGAGGGCGCGCCCCTGGCCGCCTATGGCGACTATCTGCTGCTGAGCAGCCCCGACGAGGAGCGCCTGCTGCTCAACCTGGGCGGCATTGCCAATTTCACCTACCTGCCCCGCGCCGGCCACGACGCGAGCGCCGCTTTCAGCACCGACACCGGCCCCGGCAACACGCTGCTCGACGGCCTGGTGCGGCAGCACCGGCCGGGCCTGGCCTACGACGAAGACGGCCGTCTGGCCGCAGCCGGGCGCGCGCACGACGGGCTGCTGACTGCCCTGCTGGCGCATCCGTTTTTCCGGGCCCCGCTGCCCAAAACGACCGGGCCGGAGCTGTTCGGGTCAGCGTATCTGACTGCCGCCCAGGCCACGAGCGGTACCGAGGGCCTGGGCTTGGAAGACCTGCTTGCCACGCTCGTCGAGTTGAGCGCGCGCGGCGTGGCCCAGGCCGTTGGGCTGGCATTTGGCGAAAATTCCTGCCCGGCGGTGTACCTGAGCGGCGGCGGGGCGCACAACCCAATTCTGGCCGCGGCCCTGCGCCGCCAACTGCCGACGGCCCCAAGCTTCGCCACCACGGCCGTGCTCGGGGTGGCCCCCGACGCGAAAGAAGCGGTATTATTCGCGGTGCTGGCCAACGAGGCGGTGGCCGGCCAGCCAGTCAGTATCGGGGCCGGGCGGCAGCGAGTGCCGGCCGTGGGGCTGGGCAAGATTTCGCTGCCGGGCTGAACGGCTGCTCCTTGAGCATCAGTAGCTAATAGATGTAGATGTTTCCGAGTGGTGATTGGCTGTGCTATCCGAACCAGAAGCCAAGCCTCGATTTCAGGAGCAACTGGGAAATAACCTGGTACCGATAGGGAAACAGTTTTGGGTGAAACACTGCTCTGCTGGCACTCTAGTGGGGAATCTGGCGTGCTCGCTCAGCAGGACCGGCCCGAGTCGCGCATCAAGAAAGGCGGCAAAGGGCTTGGATATCCGATAATTAGCGCTAACATTTGCGTTGCGAATGCTTCAGTTTATTCCCATTACCCACTCTTTTCGTATGACCAAATCTTACTTCATGGGCTGTCCGCTATCCCGCTGGGTCGGCTTGCTCGGGTGCTTGCTGCTGCTGTTGAGCGCTGGTCGCGCTCAGGCACAGGCGTTTACCATTACCGGCCGGGTGCTTGATGCCCGCGGGCAGGGCCTGCCCGGCGCTACCATCCTGGTGCGGGGCACCGGCCTGGGCACCGCCACCAACTCCGAGGGCGTCTACGCGCTGAGCGGCACCCAGCCTGCAGGCGACTACGTGCTCGCCGCCTCGCTGATTGGCTACAAGAGCGAAAGCCAGCCCGTAGTACTGGGGCCGGGAACGACCGTCACGACCGACTTCACCCTCGCCGAAAGCCGGCAGAACCTGGACGAAATCGTGGTGGTCGGCTCCACGGTGACCCAGAGCCGGCGAGAATTAGGCAACGCCATCAGCACGGTCAGCGCCGCCGACATCGCCCAGTCTGGTTCCGGGCTGGCCCTGAACGCATTGCAGGGTAAGGTGCCCGGCGCGCAAATCGTGCAGAACTCCGGCGACCCGGCCGGCTCGGTGTCGGTGCGGTTGCGCGGCATCCACTCGCTGAGCGGCCCTTCGGACCCGCTCTACGTGATTGACGGCGTAATTATCAGCAACGCCAGCGTAAACGTGTCGCAGACGGCGCTGGCTTCGAGCATCGGTCGGGCCGAAGCCGGCCAGAACCGTCTGGCCGACCTCAACCCCAACGATATCGCCACGCTGAGCGTGATTAACGGAGCCGCCGCCGCCGCTCAGTACGGCTCGCGGGCTGCCAACGGCGTGGTGCTCATCACTACCAAGCGTGGGCAAACGGGCGCACCGCGCGTGTCGGTTTCGACCAGCGTCAACATCAATGAGCTGCGTAAGTCGGTGCCGATTAATCTGTTCAATAAGCAGTTCGGCTCCGTGGGGCTGCGCCTGGGCACCATCACCGGTCTAACTGACTTGCAGGCTGGCTTCCAGACCAGTTTACCGCCCACTTACACACCTCTGCCCGGCGAAACCTTTACCCGCATCGTGCGGGCCGGGGCTGGTAGTTCGTTACGCACGAACCTGGTGGACGTAACGCGATATAACTACTTCGACCAGATTTTCCAGCGCGGCTTCGGCACCGACAACAGCTTGTCCATCGCTGGCGGCTCGGACCGGACGCAATACTTCGTGTCGGCCAACTACCTCAAAAATCAGGGCATCATCCGGGGCACCGATTTTACGCGCTACAACCTGCGGGCGCGAGTGGACCAGCGCCTCACTGACTGGGCCAAGCTATCGGCCGGCGTGGCGTACTCGAACAGCTTCTCGAACGAGAAAGCCAACGGCAACGTGTTCTACTCGCCGATTAACTCGGTGAACATCACCAACAACATCTTCGACATCACCCAGCGCGACGTGGCGGGTAACCTGCTAGCCGTCGAGCCAAGCCGCGTGAACCCACTCTCGACCATCGAGGACATGAAGTTTACCCAGGGCGTGAGCCGCACCATCTCCGACGTACAGCTCAGTCTGAACCCGTTCAAGGGCTTCTCGGCGAGCTACGTGCTGGGCGTGGACGCGTTTTCCCAGGTCGGGCAGAGCTACATCCGGCCTGCTCCCTACGCGGCGGCTGCCGGCCTGCCCGATGGCCTCTACCCGAACGGCTACGCTGCCAACGCCAACAACGTGGCTTTGCAGCTCAACTCGGACCTGAACCTGGGCTACGAGTACAACGTGAATGAGGACCTGAAGCTGAATTTTCTGGCGGGCTACTCTTACCAGTACACGCAAAACGACTACTCGATAACCCAGGGGCGGGGCCTGGCCCCGTCGATTACGACCATCAGCGGCGCTTCGAGCACGACGGTCAATTCGGCCTACAACCGGGGCAACTTTGACCTGACCGGCTACTACGGGCAAGCGACCGTTGGCTTTCGCAACCTGGCTTTTCTGACCGGCTCGCTACGGCGCGACCGCTCGTCCAAGTTTTCGGCCAGCGAAACCAATCAGTATTATCCCAAAATCAGCGCCTCGCTGGTCGTGTCGGACCTGGGAGCCTGGAAAAACGCGGGCTTCGCCAGCACCTTCGGCACGTTCAAGCTGCGCACCAGCTACGGCGAGGCGGGGTCGCTGGCGGGCATCGGCGACTACGACCGGATTTACCAGGTGTCGCCGGTGGCGCTGCTCGGCCGCTCGACGCTGCTGCCCAACGCCCGGCTGGCCAACGCGCGGGTGCGGCCCGACCGCAACGCCGAGATAGAAGGCGGGGCCGACCTGGGCTTCTTTAACGACCGCGTGGGCCTGGGCATTACGGCGTACTACCAGAAAATCACGGACCTGACGGTGGCCCGTACCGTGGCCGCGTCCACGGGCGGCTCTTCGCTGCTCGACAACGTGGGGTCGATGGAAAACCGGGGCGTGGAAATTCAGCTCAACCTGGCCCCGATTCGCACCACGGACCTGCGGTGGGACGTGTCGTTCATTTACAACCGCAACCGCAACAAGGTAACCGACCTGCTGGGCAGCGGGGGCGACGTAGCCATTCTCATTGACAACTCGGCCGGGGTGCCAGCTTACCTGCTCAACGGCCAGCCGGTGGGCGTATTTTTCGGCTCGGCCTACGCCCGCAACCCCGACGGCTCGCTGCTGCTCACGCCCCAGGGCCTGCGCCAGGATGAGCGTACCATCGGGCAGCCCACCGGCTCGCCCAACTTTACTCCTGCCCGAGGCTCGGACGGCCAGCCCAGCTACGCGCTCGGTACGCCTGCCAGCGGTAGCAACCCCGCGCTGCCCGGCTCGGCGGTGGCCAACGTGATTATCGGCGACCCGAATCCGAAGTGGACCGGCTCGTTCAACTCAAATCTGAGCTATAAAAAGCTGACTATGCACGTACTGCTCGATGCCGTGCGCGGGGTGAGCGTGTTTAACGCCGACCGCCGCACCCGGCAGGGCGTAGGCATCGGGGGCCAGCTGGCTGAGCAAGAACTGCGCGGCAACCTGCCCCGCGGCTACACCTTCGCCCTCTACAACACCCAGGAGTTTCGCATCGAGGACGGCTCGTACGTGAAGCTGCGCGAAATCGCGCTCAGCTACTCGCTGCCCAGCTTTAGCAAGGCCATCCAGGACCTGACCCTGTCGGTAGTGGGCCGCAACCTGTATTCGTGGGACACCTACGACGGCTTCGACCCGGAAACCAACGCCGGGGGCACTTCCGATTTGCTGCGGAGCGTGGACTTTGGCAACGTGCCCATCCCGCGCTCCTACCAGCTCAAGCTGTCGGCCTCGTTCTAAGCAGCTGTTTTTCAACGCGCATTTTGTCTGACATTTATTCTGAAGAACATGAAAAATAGCATTATCCTGGCGGTCGGGCTGTGCCTGGCCCTCGGGGCCTGTACTTCCAAAGACTACCAAAACCCGAGCACGACGACCCCGGACCGGGCCGTGGCCGATGCCGACGGGCTGATTGCGCTCTGCAACGGCTTGCAGGTGCGCTACTCCACGGGCGGGGCGGCGAGTGTGCCCTACAACGCGGCTGCGCTCGGCGGCCTCAGCACCCGCGAGCTGGTCATTCTCAACCAAGGCAACACGGAAGAGAACAACATTGCCCAGGGCGGCGCCAACGTGGTCAATAACAACGGCGTGGTGCGCAACGTCTGGACGCAATGCCTGCTCGTGCGCAGCAACGCCGACCTGATACTGGCCAACGCCGGTAACGCCGTCAATCCCGGTTCCCGTAGCGGCATCATCGCCTACGCCAGCATCTTCCGGGCCCTGGCCCTGGGCACGCTGGCGCAATACTTCGAGCAGGCCCCGCTGATAACGGCCCAGAACGCGCCCTTCGTGCCCCGTGCCCAGCTGCTAGCCGAAGCCATCAGCACCCTCGAAACGGCCGCTACCACGCTGGCCGCTACGTCGGTCTCGGCTGATTTCACCGCCAAAATCGCGCCCGGCATCAACCTGACCAATACCATTCAGGCCCTCATCGCCCGCTACAGCCTCGAAGCGGGTGGCACGGCCAATTTCGACAAAGCCATCGCCGCCGCCGGCCGGGTAAACCTAGCCCTGCCCTCGGTATTCAACTTCGATGATATCGCCCAGAACCCGATTTTCGTGGCCGCCTTTGGCAACCGCAACGTGTTTGAGCCGACCGACGTGAACCTGGGCCTGACTGGTATTCTGGCTCCCGACCCCGCTGACCGCCGCATTCCGTTCCTCGTGCGGCTTACGCCCACGGCCACTCAAAACCGGGGCACCGCGTTCTACACGGCCAACAGCGCGCCGATTCCGGTTTATGTACCGGGCGAGATACTGCTCATTCGGGCCGAAGCGTTTGCCCGCAAGACCACGCCCGACCTGGCTAACGCCGTTATCGAGCTGAACCGGGTTCGTACCAAGACCCCCACTCAAGACGCGTTCGGCCTCGGTGCGGGCCTGCCCGCCTACAGCGGCCCGCTCACGCAGGATGCCATCCTGCTCGATGTTCTTGAAAACCGCTTCATCGAGTTGGCTTTCCAGGGCTTCCGTTTGGGCGACAGCCGTCGCTTTGGCCGGCCCGGCCCCGGCGCGGTGGGCCCCGAGCGCAACCGTAATTTTTACCCCTACCCGCGCACCGAGCGCGAGAACAATAACCAGACGCCCGCCGACCCGGTGAACTGAGCCGCGCAGCTTAGGCTACCAGAATGACAAAACCCCCGGCCCACGCAGGTGAGTCGGGGGTTTTGTGTCTGGCACCCGGCCGCTTCAGGGGCGCACCACGCTGATAATGTGCACCTCGCTTTGGGCCAGGGCCACGAGCGAGGCGCGCAGGTACGCGCCCTGGCGCAGCGTGTCGAGGCTGGGGCGCAGCGAGTCTTGCTGGGCGCGGAAGTCGGTGAAGTTGCGCAGGTGCGGCGGGCGGTAGCCGTAGATGTAGAAAAACACGGTGTCGGGCCCGACGCGGCTCAGACGCATGACGCTGTAGCGCGGGTCGATGAGGCTGCGCAGGACGAGCAAATCGCCCACGTGCGGGTCAGTAAGCAGCGCCTGGGTGGCGGCCCGGCTGGCGGCGGTCGAGCGGTCGGGGGCGGCGTGCGGGTTGTCGGCCGGCCGGCCCCCCGAGCTGGTCGCCGTCGATACGCTGAAATTTGGGTGGCCGGGGCGCAGGAGGCTGTTAAAAGCGCCAGCCGTTACCAGTGCGGCTAGGCTCAGCAGCAGCAGCCCCGGCGCGAGGTAGTTGCTGACGGGCGTGGCCAGCGTCTGGCGCGCGGCCCGCACGGGGCTGCGGTAAGCGGGGGGCATCTGGCTTTCGGGCAGCGTTTGCTGGCAGTGCGCGCAGTGGCTCACGCCGCGCTTGCCGATGGGCAGCATCGGCACCCAGAAGAAGTGAACGTAGCGCGAGAAGACGGTTACGGACAGTGCGTTGGGCCGGCTGCACTGGGCGCAGGCCAGGCCCGGCAGCGCGTAGCGGCCGATAGTGGTGGTGCCGGTGCCGTAGAAAAAAAGCATAAGCCAGATTAAGTCAAGAGTGGGGGTAAGCCGCAAAGAAACGCCGGGGGCTGGGGCCGCGCTGAAGCAAACGACGGCCCTCTGAAACCGCTGCCGCGCGGCCCGGCCTGAACCGCGCCCGTCCCGGCGCGGTTGGTACCCCCGTGCCCGCTGCCCCTACCCCGAAAATCCTGCTGCTCACGCCGCCGCTCACGCAGCTCAACACGCCCTACCCGGCCACGGCCTACATCAAGGGCTTTTTGCAGGGGCGGGGCTACGCGGCGCGGCAGGCTGATTTGAGCCTGGGCCTGGTACTGCGGTTGTTTTCGGCGAGTGGCCTGCGGCGAGTGTTCGATGAGATTGCGGGCGGCGACTACGCGCTCAGCGATAACGCCCGGCGGATGCTGCGTCTGCGCGGACGCTACGAGGCCACCATCGGGCCGGCCGTGCGGTTTCTGCAAAACCGCGACCTGACGTTGGCCGCCCGCATCTGCCACGGGCGGTTT
>JANXNW010000271.1 GCA_025353905.1 Hymenobacter sp. | reverse complement strand
CACTGCACCTGCCAGTCGATGGTTTGGCCGGGTTTGAGCAGGGCCCGCACGTCGGCCGCTGTTTCGGCCAGCAGGGTGGGCAGGTCGAGGTTGGCGGGGTGGCTTTCGACTTTTCCTTCCTCGATGCGGCCCACCGACAGGAATTCCTCCAGGATGTTGTTGAGGTTGGTGACGGCCCCCCGGATGCGTTGCACGTGCTTTATGCGCTGGCCCTGCTGCTCGGTGGTGGTGTAGTCTTCGATAAGCTCGACGGAAGTGAGCACCACCGTGAGCGGGGTGCGAAACTCGTGCGAGGCCATGCTCACAAACCGGGACTTGAGTTCGCCCAACTCCTGCTCGGCGGTCAGGGCCTGGGCCAGGTCGCGGCCCCGGCGCTCCAACTGGTTGAGCGTGATGAGCAGGGCATGGGTGCGGTCGCCCACCTTCTGCTCCAGTTCGGCGTTGCTGGCCCGCAACTCCTGGTTCAGACCCTGCACCTGCAGGCGGGTTTGCTCGGCGTGCTGGCGGCCCACCACCAGTTCGGTCACGTCATAGGAAAAATTCAGAACGCCATCGATAACCCCATTATCGTCGCGCTGGGCCTGGAAAAAGACACTCATGTACCGCCGGTCCAGCTGGCCCGTGTGGGTGAAGTCGGCCCAGGTTTCCATCTCCGTGCCGTAAAAAGGCTCGCCGGTTTGGTACACGTGGTCGAGTTGCCGAAAGAAGCCTTGGCCCACCAGTTCCGGCAGGGCTTCGCGCATGGCCCGGCCCCGTAGTACGCGCGTGGGAAATAAGGCCTGGTAGTGCGGATTGACGAACCCGAACACGTGGTCGGGACCCAGGTGGGTGGCTACGTTCGCCGGCAGTTCCAACAGAATGTTGTGCAGGCGCAGGCGCTGGGCGTCGGCGTCGGCATTCGCGCTTTGTTCACGGGCCCGGCTTTCGCCCAGTCGGGCCTCCGCGCGAACGCGCTCCGTCACGTTAACAGCGTCGTGCAGGATATGGGTTACCCGGCCCTCGGCGTCGAGCACGGGCGTGTTGCAGGGCTGCCAGTGGCGCTCCACGAACCGGCCGGGATGGGCCGGGTCGGGCACGTCATAGCGCTGGCGGGGCAGCTCGCAGGCCGTCCCCGTGGCCAGTACCTGCAACAGCGCGCCGCGCATGGAGCTGACGGCGTGCGTATCGGGGGCCTCCGGGTTGTCGGGGAAGACGTCAAACAAGGAGTGGCCCACGATGTCGGCTCTGGTCGTGAGGGTTTCCGTTAGGAAGGCATTGCTGACGGCCTCAATCACCAGCGTGGGCGAGAGCAGCAGGAACGCGCCGGGCAGCACGTTGAAGACGGGAACCGGGTCGTCGGAAAAGGCAAAACCGGCCGAAGATGCAGCGGTAGGTACAGGCATGGCGGCGGAAGTGGAAAGTCAGCCATAAAGGCAGCCAACCGGGGCGGTGGTCCCCGAATATACGGGCATTGGGCACAAAACGCCGCCCATTACGCTGCTGGCTGCCAACTCTCCCAATGCGCGGGCCGTGTCCGGCCCATGACAAACATCAACTTTTTGCCTGGTGCGCGTCATTCATGCGACGCGAAGGAGATGAGACCTTTATTCCAACACCTTTCTTGTTGTGCCGATGCCTGTCTTTCCCATCTCTCCCCCGCTGCCCAACGACGAGGCTCCGGTGCTGCTGGTACTGCTGCCCACGGTTCCCGCCGACCTCGCCGCCCAGGCGTGGACGGTGACTACGGCGATGCTCAACCTGCTGCAAACACGGCTGGGCGCGGCTATTCGGGTCATCCGCATCGACGCGGCCAGCCACCCAGCCGTGGTGCGCAGCTTCCACGGCCAGGCCCTGCCCGCCTTCGTGCTGTTGAAGCACGGCATTGAGGTGTGGCGGCAGCAGGGCTTGCCCGAGGGCGAGTCCATCGTAGCGGAGCTGCTGAGCAAGGCGCTGTCCGCCCCCGTGCAAGCCCACATAGCACAGGCCTAGGGCAGCCCTTGCAAGTCGAGCGGGGGCCGTACCATCCCCGCCGCCTGGCCATAGCTCGGGTTAAGGTGGCGGCTTGCAGGGTGTTTCATGCTGCTTTGCACCCTCTCAAGCGCGCCTGGCCTGTGCTAGCGACGCTCTGGATTCCGGGGCAGAAGGGCATGGGCACCGGGGAGCATGGCGTGAGGCAGACCCAGTTGATTATTTAGCTTACAAAATCCAACATGAAAGTAGCCTACCTCTCCACCTACTTGCCCCGCGAGTGCGGCATTGCCACTTTCAACAGCAACGTGGTGCAGGCCATTCTGACCAACTTGAAGCGGCAAGGTCAGACCCGGCAGGCCAGCGGGTTTGGGGTGGCCCTGAACGACTCGGACGCGCTGGATGCGTACGAATACCCCGAGGACGTCCGGTTCGTCATCCGGCAGGAGCGGCAGAAAGACTACGTGCAGGCCGCCAACTTCCTCAACATCAGCGACGCCGACGTGTGCTTGCTGGAACACGAGTTCGGCATCTTCGGGGGCGAGAGCGGCATTTACCTGCTACCGCTGCTGCACCGGCTCGAAAAGCCGCTGGTGACGGTGCTGCACACTATTTTACGGGAGCCCTCGCACACCCAGAAAATCATCATCCAGGAAATTGCCCGCCGCTCGGCCCGGCTCATTGTCATGAGCCGCCGGGGCGTGGACTTCCTCACCGACATTTACCAGATAGCGCCCGAGAAAATCCAGCTCATCGAGCACGGCGTGCCCGATTTGGAGGCGCCCGCCGTGAACCCGCTGCTGCGCGTGTCGCCCTTCCGGGGCCGGCGGGTGCTGTTCAGCTTCGGGCTGCTGAGCCGCAACAAGGGGCTGGAAACGGTCATTCGGGCGTTGCCGGCCATTGTGGCCCGCCACCCCGACGTGGTGTACGTGGTGCTGGGCAACACCCACCCCGGCGTGGTGCGCCACTCCGGCGAGGAGTACCGCGAGCAGCTCAAATTGCTGGCCCTGCAGCTGGGCGTGGACCGCCACCTGGTGTTCATCAATAAGTTCGTGGCCGAGGAGGAGCTGATGAATTACCTATCGGCTGCCGCCATTTACATCACGCCCTACACCAACGAAGCGCAGATTACCAGCGGCACGCTCTCCTACGCCGTGGGCGCGGGCGCGGCCGTGGTGTCCACGCCCTACTGGCACGCTCAGGAGCTGCTGGCCGAGGGCCGGGGCCGCCTGTTTCCGTTCAAGGACGCCGACGCCCTGGCCGAAACCGTGAACGAGCTGCTGAGCGAGCCCGAGCAGCTGGCCGCGCTGCAGCGCCGGGCCTACGCATACGGCCGCCACCTGCGCTGGCCCACCATCGGGGCCGAATTTCTGCTGGTGCTGGAGCAAGCCCGGGCCGAGGCCGAAACCGCCGGGCTGCCGCCCCGCCCCATGGTGGACCCGGAAATCATGCCCGAGTTCAGCCTAGCCCACGTGCGCCGCCTCACCGACGACACCGGCATCGTGCAGCACGCCAAATACGGCATCCCCAACCTGAAGGAAGGCTACTGCCTCGACGACAACTCCCGGGCCCTGACCATGGCCCTGATGGCCTACCAGCAGCACAAAAGCCAGGAAGCCCTCGACCTGCTGCCCATCTACCTGAGCTACATCCACTACATGCAGCGCGACGACGGCAACTTCCGCAACTTCCTCAGCTTCCGGCGCGAGTACCTGGACGACATCGGCTCCGAGGACTCGTTTGGGCGCACGGTGTGGGCCCTGGGCTACCTCATCCACTGCGCGCCCAACAACTCGTACCGGGAATTCGCCGGGGAGCTGTTCTCCCGCTCGGTGCCCCATTTCCGGCAGCTAACCCACCTGCGGGGCATGGCCAACACCATGATTGGCCTGGCCTACTACCTCAAAACCCACCCCGACGACGAAGGCATGCTGGCCGAGCTGGGCCTGCTCACGGCCACGCTGCTGCGGGCCTACGCCGCGCACCACGGCCCCGACTGGCACTGGTTCGAGGAAAAGCTGACTTACGACAATGCCATTCTGCCGCTGGCCCTGCTGCACGCCAGCGAGGTGAGTGGCGACGAAGCCGCCCGGCGCGTGGCCCTGGAGTCGCTGCGCTTTCTGGAGGGCCTGAGCTTTCGGGGCGGGATGCTGAGTCCGGTGGGCAACCAGGGCTGGTACCACCGGGAGCCGGCGGGCAAGGTGCCGCTGTTCGACCAGCAGGCCATCGAAACCATGGCCATGGTGCTGCTGTATTTCCAGGCTTACCGGGCCACCCACGAGCCGGCTTTCATCGGGCAGATGTTCGTCAGCTACCAGTGGTTTTTGGGCGAGAACGTCCTGCGCGTGCCCCTCTACGACCAGGAAACCAAAGGCTGCTGCGACGGCCTGCAGCAAACTGCTCTCAACCGCAACCAGGGCGCCGAAAGCACCCTGGCCTACCTCATTTCCCACCTCACGGTGCTCAACGCCCTCGCCCTGGAGCACGAGTACGACCCGGCCCGCTCGCAGGCCGCGCCCCGCCCGCCCGTGCCCCAGGAGCTGGTGCTCACCCCATGAAAGTGGCCGTGCTGGCCCCCGTGGCTTGGCGCAGTCCGCCCCGGCACTACGGGCCCTGGGAGCAGGTGGCGTCCAACGTGGCCGAGGGGCTGGTGGCTGCCGGCGTGGACGTGACCCTGTTTGCCACCGCCGATTCGGTGACGGCGGGCACGCTGGCCGCCGTGGTGGCACGGGGCTACGAGGAAGACTGCACCCAGGACGCCAAGGTGCTCGAATGCCTTCACATCAGCCACCTGATGGAGCGGGCGGCCGAGTTCGACCTCATTCACAACCACTTCGACTTCCTGCCGCTCAGCTACTCGCGGCTGATTCCGACGCCCATGGTGACGACCATCCACGGGTTTTCGTCGGCCCGGATTCTGCCGGTGTACCAGAAATACGCGGCTACCTCGGCCTTCGTGTCCATCAGCCACGCCGACCGCCACCCCGCGCTGCCCTACGCCGCCACGGTGTACAACGGCCTGCGGGTGGCCGATTTCAGCTTCGTGGCCCAGCCCGACGACTACCTGCTGTTCCTCGGGCGCATTCACCCCGACAAAGGGCCGTTGGAAGCCATTCAGATTGCCCGGCAGAGTGGCCGGCGGCTCCTGCTGGCCGGCATCGTGCAGGACCAGGCGTATTTTGACGAATACGTGCAGCCCTATCTGAGCGACACCATCGAGTTTCTGGGGCCCGTGGGGCCGACGCGGCGCAACCGGCTGCTGGGCCACGCGGCGGCCCTGCTGCACCCCATCCGGTTCGAGGAGCCGTTTGGGCTGAGCGTGGCCGAGGCCCAGTTGTGCGGCACCCCGGTCATTGCCTTTAACCGGGGTGCCATGCCAGAGCTGATTCAGGCTGGCCAGACGGGCTTTTTAGTCTCCGACGTGGGAGAAGCAGTGGCGGCGGTGCAGCAGCTGGAGCAGCTTGACCGCGCCGCTTGCCGGGCGTGGGCAGTGGCGAAGTTTTCGCAGGAGAAAATGGTCGCCGACTACCTGGCCGTGTACCGGCAGCTGTTACGTGAAGTTTAGCTAGGTGCACCCCCTTACGGCGCAGCTGCCACCAGCGCCGCCGCCGGAGCCGCCACCGCCGAGCACTTATCCAGGAGCTTTTCCAGCAGCTGCTTCAAATCCACGGTCACGAAGGAGGAGCAGTAGTCGGACAGGCCGTAGGGAATGACCAGCTTGTCGTTGTGAATGATGGAGCCGCACGAATAGAGCACGTTCGGCACGTAGCCTTCGCGCTCTTCCTTGTTGGGAATGAGCAGCGGCTCGCTCAGGCGACCGATTTCCACGGCCGGGTCGTCCAGGTCCAGTAGGCTTACGCCCAGGCAGTAGCGACGCATGGGCCCCACGCCGTGAGTGATGATTAGCCAGCCGCGCTCGGTTTCGATGGGCGGGCCGCAGTTGCCAATCTGAATGAATTCCCAAGCGCTTTGGGGCTCCTGAAGCTGCACCGCGTGCTCCCAGAGGTTCAGGTTGTCGGAGAACATGAGGTAGTTCCGCCAGCCGTCGATGCGGGAGAGCATGGCGTAGCGGCCGTTAATTTTGCGCGGGAATAGCGCCAGGTTCTTGTTGTGGGCCCCGGCGCCGTGCAGCGGCATGCCCCGAAAGGTGTAAAAGTCGCGGGTCATGAGCAGCTTGGGCGCGATGCCGAGCCCGTCGTAGGCCGTGTAGGTGGCGTAGTACGTGATGGTGCCATCGTCTTCCACGAAGCGCACGAACCGGGCATCCTCCATCCCCTTGCGCTCAAAGTCAGCTACCGGAAACAGCACCCGGTCCGAGAGGTCGGTGTCGAGCGAAAACGTCAGCTCATAGTAGGTGTCGGCCAGCCACAGCACCTGGTCGTAGCCGCTTTTCAGGGCGGCGTCAGGTTGGGCGGCCTGGGCTTCCAGCACCACTTTCTGCAGTTGGTTGTACTCAAACCGGTCGGCGAGCTGGGCGGCCACTTCCGCCAGCGCCGCCGCGGGGAGCCGGGCGGTGAAGTCCTGCGCAAAAAATGCCTCCTTGTGGTACACCGCGCTGCGGACCGATTCGGCTTCGTCGATGTAGTTGCCCGCCGGCAGCAAGTGGATGTTGGCGTCCTGGTCGAGCACGGCCCGGCGAAAGACGATGGACGAAATATGTCCCTCGCCCACCGCCCGGAAGCTGATGATGAGGCGCTTCTGGCCCACTTCCAGCTCCGTCTGGTCGGGGTCTTCCACGATGGACGGGTTGAAAAAGGCCGCCGACTCGATGGAGTATTCGTGGGTGAAGTAGGAGCCCAGCAGCAGCTTGCGGTAGGGCTCGACTTTCTCAAAATCCAGGCCCAGCGCTGGAAACAGCTCCTGCAACCGGGCACAATTGCGGTTGAGCACCCGGGTAATGTTGCGGTGCCGCTTGGAGTATTCCTGCAAAATGGGCGAAATGGTATTGAACACCTCTTCCTCGCTCAGCGCCATCACGCGGCCAATAACTTGCCGGGCCCGCTCCTCGCCGTAGAAAAAAAAGCGGGCAATGACCCGCTTCATGTCCGGGTACACCTTTACGGTGGCTCTCTCGATGGTTAAGCGCATGGAGTTTAGACAAGTAGTTAGTAGTAAGTAGCAAGATGGTCAATTACTGCCTATCCGCGTATTGTTGGCGGTTTGGCTACTTATTGCTTTTGACTGAGTGCACCAGCAAAAAAATGCAAAAGGAACGGCTGCTACCCGGCCCCGCCCGAAGCCGGCAACGGGTAGCCAGTGGCATAAAGCGGCGCAGGGCGCTCAGGAAGCCGGGGCCAGGCCGCTGAGCACGGCAGTGACGTTCTGGACCGCGGTGTTAAAGCCGGGGCTTTCCCCGCTGGGCACCTCGGCGGCCACGGGCAGCACCAGCACGGGCACGGGGCAGCGCGCCAGCAGCTGGGCCGTCACGCTGCGGTGGAACAGCTCGCCCACGTAGCTGCGCTGGCGGGCCAGCACCACCACCAGGTCGGCCCGAAGGTCCTGCACCGCGGCCAGCAGGCCCTCGGCGTAGTTCTCGTGCTCGAAGCCGCGCAGCTCCGGCACGGGCAGCCCGTCCACGAGGCTGCTGGCCTGCACGGCCCGCAGGGCCAATGCGCAGCCTTCATCGTCCTCGACGCCGCTCGACACGTGCGCCACGAATACTTCAGTGCCGGGCAGGGCCAGGAGCGGGCGCAGGGCCTGGGCATCCGCGGTCAGCGCGAAGGGCTCCCGGTCGGCGGCAATCAGGATGCGGCGCGGCGGGTGGTCGGTGGGGGTGTTGGGCGCCACCACCAGCAGCGGGTAGTTGCCGGCCCGCAGTATCTCGGCGCAGGCCGTGACCAGGTCGGCGGCGGCGGGGCGGGCCTCGTCGGGCTGGCTGAGCACGAACAAGGCCGGCTGGTAGCGGTTGGCCAGGTCCTGGGCCACGGCGGGCAGCAGGTCGGTGGCCACTTCCACGGTGGCCACGGTGCGCAGGCCCTCCGCCTGCTGGTAGAGAATGGCCGCCGTATCGGTCTGGCGCTCCAGCTCCTGCTGGTGGTAGCCCTGGGCGAGGAGGTCGTTGGGGTCGAACAGCGAAGCGCGGTTGACGTGCAGCAGCACTAGCCGGCCATCCAAGGCCTGGGCCAGGGTGTCGGCGTACTGAATGGCGTAACGGGAAGGCGGGTAGAAACCCGCGAAGACAATCAGGCTAAGAGACATGGGACGAGGGGTTTGGCCCGGCGACACCGGGAGGTGAGAATTAACCAAGAAAGAAGGGCGCAGCCTTACTGGGCCAGGGCGGCCCGGATTTTCAAAAACTCGTCGATGTTATTCTGGTCGATAACGCCGCGGAAGCGCTGGTTTTCCAGCACGGGGTAAAAGGCGTTCAGCGTGCGTTGAGCGTGGTCGTACACCCCGCTCAGGCCCGCGCCGATGTCCACGGTTTCAAACTCCCGGCTCATTACCTCGGCCACGGGCACGGCCGCCCGGTTGGCCCGCAGCGACTCGATAATCAGCAAGCGGGTCATCACCCCCACGGCCCGCTCGTTCTCCACCACAATCAGGTCCTGGTCGGAGCCGGAGAGCAGCTTGTCGGCGGCCACCTGCACGGTGTCGGTGGGGGCCAGGGTCACGAAATTGGTCATCATGGCCTGGCGCACGGTGTAGCCGTGCAGCAGGTCGACGTGCTGCACGGCCACGTTCTCGGAGTGGGCCCCGAAGTACACGAAAATGCCAATAAGCACCAGAAACGGGCTATTGAATAGGCCAAAGAACACAAAACCCACGGCGATGAGCTTGCCCAACCCCGCCGCGATGGTGGTGGCCCGCACCCGGCCCAGCCGCATGGCCAGCAGGGCCCGCAGCACCCGGCCGCCGTCCATCGGGAAGGCCGGAATGGCGTTGAAGACCACCAGCGCCACGTTCACCCGGAACAGCGAGTGCAAAAAGCCCTGGCTGGTGGCGAAGTTGCCAATGCCGGACTCGCTGAACGGGGCGAACGAGGTGATGAACGGGTAGAGCGCCAGCGCGATGACCACGTTCACGGCCGGCCCGGCCAGCGCCACCCACAGCTCCTGCCGGGGGTTCTCGGGAATGCGCTCCAGGCTGGCCACGCCGCCGATGGGCAGCAGCGTGATGTGGTGGGTTTTGATGCCGTAGCGCCGGGCCGTGAGTGAGTGCCCCAGCTCGTGCAGCACCACGCACCCGAACAGCGCCACCACAAAGCCCACGGTGGCCAGCACGGCGGGGGCATCGCCGCCCCGGCGAATTTCGGAGAAAACAATAAAGCCCAGCAGCAGCAGGAAGGTCCAGTGCAGCAGAATTTTAATGCCGGCAATCCGGGCAAGTAGAAACGAGCGTCCCATAGAAACTGGAGGGGTTAATGAAGTGGATTACGACTTTGGGGGCGAGGCTTCGACGGGCTCCGCTTCATGCCCAATGGTGTTCCGGGCAGGTTCGCCCTCCTGCTCCGGCACTGGCGGGGAAGCGGGCGGGGCGGCCACTACGGGTGCGGCTACCACAGCCACGGCTACCATGAACACGGCCACCATGGGCTCAGGTGACGCGGCCACCACGGGCGCGGCCACTACAACTGCAACTGGTGCGGGCGCGGTTGGCGCGGCCGGCGCGGACTCAACTGGCGCAGGCGCGGCCGGTGCGAGCTCGGCCACCACGGGCACAGTTGGCTCAGCCGGTGTGGCTACCACGGTCGCGGCCAGTGCGGGCTCAGCTACCACAGGCGCGGCCACCATGGGCACGGCTGGTGCAGGCGCGGCCAATACAGGCGCGGGCGTAGCCGGCTCAGCTACTACGGGCTCAACGCGTGCGGGCTCGGCCTTCGCGGGCACCACAACCGCGGCCGGTGCGGCCCCGGCCACCACGGGCTCAACCACCACGGGGGCGGCTTCCCGCCGACGGCCCACCAGCTTCTGCGCTTCCACGGCCCAGAACACGATGCTCGATACGGCCAGCGTAATGCCCAGCTCAACCCAAGTTAAGGGTTGGGTGCGGAACAAGCCGTTGAAGAACGGCACGTAGATAACCATCATCTGCAGCCCGAAGGTGAGCACCAGCGCCCCCAGCATAGGTTTGTTGGAGAACAGGCCGATGCTGAACGCCGACTCGCGGCGCGAGCGAATGGTGAACGCCAGCCCCAGCTGGCTGAAGCACAACACGCTGAAGGTCATGGTCTGCCAGTGCGCATCGGCTCTCTGAATGGCCCAGGCCTGCATCCCGATGGTCACGCCCCCCACCAGCAGCCCCACCCACACGATGAACCAGCCCAGCCCGTCGGCGAATATGGTCTGTTTCGGGTCGATGGGGGGCCGCTTCATGCTATTGGGCTCCGAAGGCTCGTAGGCCAGGGCCAGGCCGGGCAAGCCATCGGTTATCAGGTTAATCCAGAGAATGTGAATGGCCAGCAGCGGCACGGGCAGCCCGAACAAAGGCGCCAGGAACAAGGTGCAGATTTCCCCTGCGCTGCCGGCCAGGATGTAGCGGATGAACTTGAGGATGTTGCCGTAAATCCGGCGGCCGTGCCGGACGGCTTCCACAATGGTGGCGAAATCGTCATCGAGCAGAATCATAGCCGCCGCTTCCTTCGATACCTCGGTGCCGTTGATGCCCATGGCGATGCCGATGTCGGCGTTCTTGAGCGCTGGTGCATCGTTCACGCCGTCGCCGGTCATGGCTACAAACTGGTGGCGGGCCTGCAAAGCGCTGACGATGCGCAGCTTCTGCGTGGGGTCGACGCGGGCGTATACCCGCACGTGTTCCACCACGGCCGCGAAGGCCGGCTCGTCGAGCTTGGTCAGCTCCTGGCCGGTCAGCACCAGGTCCTGGGCCGAGGAAATAATGCCCAGGCTTTCGGCCACGGCCCTGGCCGTGAGCGGGTGGTCGCCGGTAACCATCACGGCCGTGATGCCGGCGGCTTTGCACTCGGCCACGGCCTGCCGGGCTTCGGGGCGGGGTGGGTCCATCAGGCCGGCGAAGCCGATGAAACTCAGGCCGGTTTCAATGGTGGCGGGCGTGACTTCCGCCGGCATCGCGGGCAGCAGCTTGGCGGCGTAGCCCAACACCCGGTGGCCCTGGCTGGCCAGCGCGTCCACACGCCGCTTCAGGTCGGGAATATCGGCCTGCTGGCTGGCATCGAGCTGCTCAAACAGGGAGCCCACGGCTCCTTTGGTGAGGACCAACACGCCCTGGTCGGTCTGGTGCAGGGTACTCATGCACTTGCGCTCCGAATCGAAGGGCAGCTCGGCCAGGCGCGGAAACCGGGCTTCGAGCGCCGCCCGGCCGTGCGCCTTTTCAGCGGCGTAGCGGGCCAGCGCTACCTCGGTGGAATCGCCCAGCCACTGGCCTTTGTCGTCCTGGGTGGTGTCGGTGTTCAGGGCCATGGCCGTGAGCAGCCCGTGGCCGGGTTCGAGCACGGGCAGGCTGAATGTGGGGGCCTCGAACACCTCCTCCACCGTCATCTTGTTCACGGTCAGCGTCCCCGTTTTGTCGGTGCAGATGTAGGTGACCGAGCCCAGCGTTTCCACCGCCGGCAGCTTGCGGATGAGGACGTGGCTCTCCACCAGTCGCTTGGCGCCCAGCGCCAGTGAGATGGTGACGAGCGCCGGCAGGGCCTCGGGCAGCGCGGCAATGGCCAGCGAGATGGACACCAGCAGCAGCTCGCGCAGCGGCTCGCCCCGCAGCCAGCCCACCGCAAAAAAGAGCGCCCCAATGACCAGCGCCGCCGCCGCCAGCCGCTTTCCCAGCGTAGCCAGCCGCTTCTGCAGGGGCGTCACCGTTTCCTCGGTCTGAATGAGCGTAGCAATCTTGCCCAGCTCGGTGTTCATGCCCGTGCCCACCACGTAGGCCGTGGCCCGCCCGTTGGTCACGAAGGTGCCCTTGAAGCCCAGGTTCAGCCGGTCGCCGAGCGGATGGTCGCCGGCGGGCAACGGGCCCGGGTTTTTCTCTACGTTGGCCGATTCGCCGGTCAGCGACGACTCGTCCACCTTCAGCGCGTGCGCTTCGATAAAGCGGACATCGGCGGGGATGATGTTGCCGGCGTCGAGCAGCACCACGTCGCCGGGCACCAGGTCGGCGGCGGCTACTTGCCGGGCCTGGCCGTCGCGCAGCACCTGGGCCTGGCTGGCGGCCATTTTCTTCAGGGCTTCCATGGCTTTTTCGGCCCGGTATTCCTGAATGAAGCCGATGACGGCGTTGACCACGACAATGGCCAGGATGACGTAAGTGGATTTCAGCTCGCCCATCAGGCCCGACACCAGGGCGGCGGCGAGCAGCACCAGAATCATGACATCGAGCAGCTGGTGCAGCACGAGCTGCCAGAGGGTTTTCTTGCGGGCGTCGGCAATTTGGTTGGGGCCGTGCTCGGCCAGCCGCTGCTGGGCCGTGGCCGCGGTGAGGCCGGCCGGCGTAGTGCCGAGCGACTGGGCTACTTCTTCAACGGGTACGAGGTGGTAGTCCATCAGGCGGGGGCTTGGGGAGGAAGGGGAAAGGCCAGGGCCGTCAGGCCAAAGCTAGTCGGCCCCACTGGCCGTCGACACGACGAAAGTCACCTGTGCGGGTGAGTTTTGTCAGGCTTGGCTATCCAGATGGCTCCAGTACCGCGCCTTTTCTCAGTTAAGTATTCGTGTATAAGTAAACCTGGTGTGCGCCTCACTCCCTGACCCCTTCTCCGAAAAGGAGAGGGACACCGGTTATGCTGCGAACGAAGTCGTCAGGCTCCCCCACTCATTTTCGGAGAGGGGGCCGGGGGGTGAGCCCGCCCGCGCCGTGTGCACAGTTACTTTTGCTGGAGTACTTAGCAGCCAGAAAGGCAGCTGGCCAGCTTTCTGAGCGCAAATCGAAAATATCCAGAGCCGCTCGCCTTCAGGCGTGAGACCGGAATCGCCAGACGTAGGCCACCTGTCGGCCCCAGGCCCGTATCTCGCCCAGATAGGACGAGAACAGCAGGTGCAGCCCGCCCACCGAGCCCACCGAGCCCACCCAGCCGGCCAGCACATCGGAGTGAAAATGCACGCCTAGGTACACGCGGCTCCAGCCCACGCCCAGCCCGAACAGCCCGCCCAGCATCCACACCGGCCACCGGCCCCGGCGGCTCGCTACCAAAAAGCTCAGGGCCACCGCCAGCGCGGCCGAACCCAAGGCGTGCCCGCTCGGGAAGCGGTAAAATGGGGCTGGGTCCAGCGTAGTCCACAGCGCCGGCCGGGCCCGCCCAAACACCGTTTTTACCAGCACGTTCAGCACCATGGCCCCGCCCACCGCCGTCAGGAAAAAGGCCGCGTCCAGCCGCCGGCCCAGTGCCCAGTGCCCAGAGCCCCGCCAGCAGCGCGGCGGTCAGGGCCAGCATCGCGGGCGGGTTGCCGGCCGTGCTTAGCCCCCGGGCCAGCCAGTCCAGCGCGGGCGAGGCGTTCTAGTGCAGCGTTTCCAGGCGGTAGTGGTCACCCGGAAAGCCTTCTTTCTCCCAGATTTCTCCCGCTATTTTGATAAACACCAGCCAGGGGCCCAAAAAGCCGAGCAGCAGCAGTCAGACCAGGGGCCGCCGCCCGCGTAGCATCCGCCGCAGCCCCAGGTAGAGCCGCCACAGGGGCCGCCGGTCTCGTAACAGCCCGGGCAGCCCGGCCGCGAGTTGCTCAAAACTTGTGGGCATGATAGGCCGAGCAGTCGGCCGCTGTGGGCAGGGCGTAGGCCTGCCGGTTGATGTCCCCATCCAGGGCTTGCTGGAAGGCGTTCAGGAGTTGACTGCGGGCAGCATCCGGCCGGCTGGGCAGCACTTCCTCGATGGCTGTGCGATACACGTGGGCCATGAAATTGGGGCCGTATTTAGCGAAAAACCGGTCGTGGATATTGCCGAACGACACCTTTTCCGCCGCTGAAATGGCCAGCGACCGGGCTAGCCACTCTTTCACGTTGTTGGCTAAGTCGAATTCTAATTCCTGTGTCATGGGGGGGCAAATGCGGGGCTGGGAACTTCTCTTCCACCCCGCCCGAAAGTCGCAACTGCCCAAGGCCGGAAAAACCCCAAATCTACCGGCACCCGGCTGCTCCCGACACGACAAAACTTACGGCCGCCCATGAGCTTTGTCAGGTATTGGCAGCCTTACGGGTTTCAGGCGCCGCTTTTACTTGGCCGCCCCCTGGCTTACGGGTTCATGTCTTGGCGAAGCTGTTGGAAGCGGACGGCAAGGGCGCTCAGCAACTCGGTTTTGTTGAAGGGCTTGGTCAGATAGTCATCGGCGCCCAGCTCCATACCGCGGCGCAGGTCGGCGCGCTCGGTTTTGGCGGTGAGGAAGATGAAGGGGATGCCCGTGAGTTGCGGGTTCTGGTTGAAAATCTGGAGCACGCCGTAGCCGTCGAGCACGGGCATCGTGATGTCGCACACCACCATATCGGGGCGGGTGGCCAGCGCCGTTTCGACCCCAACCTGGCCGTTTTCGGCCAGCAGGACGGCGTAGCCAGCCATTTCCAGGATTTCGCCCGTATTCGCCAGGATTTCGGCGTTGTCCTCAATCAGCAGGATGGTTTTCATAAGGGAGGGTAAGGGTGACGGTGGTGCCCTGCTCCAGCACGCTGTGCAGGGCAATGGTGCCGCCCATCAGTTCCAGGTAGCGGGCGATGATGTAGAGGCCCAAGCCGGTGCCTTGCACGGTGCTCACGCTGCGGGCCCGGAAAAACCGCTCGAACAGGTGTTCCTGGTCTTCCTCGGAAATGCCTACGCCCTGGTCTTGCACGCTCAGCGTGAGTTGGTTATTCAGGCAGGTGGCGCACACGGTCACGACCGCGCCGTCGTCGGAATACTTGAGGGCGTTGGAGAGCAGGTTGACCAGAATTTTGCGCAGCAGCGAGGCATCGAGCCGCACGGGGTCGGGGCACTGCACCTGCCAGTCGATGGTTTGGCCGGGTTTGAGCAGGGCCCGCACGTCGGCCGCTGTTTCGGCCAGCAGGGTGGGCAGGTCGAGGTTGGCGGGGTGGCTTTCGACTTTTCCTTCCTCGATGCGGCCCACGGAGAGGAACTCTTCCAGAATGTCGTTGAGGTTGGTGACGGCCCCCCGGATGCGCTGCACGTGCTTCAGGCGCTGGCCCTGCTGCGCGGTGGTGGTGTAGTCTTCGATAAGCTCGACGGAGGTGAGGACCACCGTGAGCGGGGTGCGAAACTCGTGCGAGGCCATGCTCACAAACCGGGATTTAAGTTCGCCCAACTCCTGCTCGGCGGCCAGGGCCTGGGCCAGGTCGCGGCCCCGGCGCTCCAGCTGGTTCAAGGTCGTGAGCAGGGCGTTGGTCCGGTCAGCTACCTTTTGCTCCAATTTCGCGTTGTTGGCGCGCAGCTGCTCGATGCTGCTTGCCAGTTCCGCGTTCAGCTGCTGAATTTGCTGCCGGGCCAGCACCTGCTCGGTCACGTCGGTGGCCACCACGGTGATGCCCGTGACGCGGCCGTCGGGCTCGCGCAGGGGGTTGTAGACAAGATTCCAATACACGGTGACGCGCTGGCCGGCGCGGTCAATGAACGAGGGCAGCTCGTGGGCCACGTGGGCCACGCCGGTGGCCAGCACCCCATCCAGCAGCTCTTCAAAGCCCTGGCCCGCCGCCTCGGGCAGCAGCTCAAATACGGGTGTGCCCTGGGCCTGGGCCTGGGTGCGGCCCCACATGGCGCACACGGCCGGATTAGCCCACTCCACCACGTAGCGCGGCCCCATCATCACGGCCACGGCGGCCGGGGCCTGCTCGAAAATGCGCTGCAGCTCCCCGCGCTGCGTTTCGGCTTCGGCACGGGCGGCCATTTCGCGGGCCTGGCTCTCCCGCAGGGCTGTTTCTACGGCCGTGCGGGGCTGGTCGGCCGTGTCGGAGAAGCTCACCAGCAGCAGCTCGCCGCCGCGGCGGCTGGCCAGCTGGTAGTAGTTGTCGAGGCCGTCGTGCTGGTAATTGACGTCGTAGCGACTGGCAGTTTCGCCGGCCAGAAACGTAGCCCGGTGAAAAGCGAAAATGCCGGTCTCGACCGCGTTGGGATACAGCGTCAGGAACGACTCGGCGGGGCACTCCGGCAGGGCCAGCATCCGTTGGGCGGCCGGGTTGAGGTGCACGTAGGCCAGGTCGATAAGCTCGGGCTGATGGGCGGGGTCGTTCGGGTCGGCGGGCTCGAACACGGGCCGGAAAAAAATGAAGCCGGTCAGCGACACGTCGAGCACGGCCCGCAGCAAGTCGTGGTCGGCTAAGGAAAACGCGGGCGCGGAAGCGACAGAACTCATACGCGAATTGGAGGGAAAGCAAAAGCCGCGTTTGGCGCGGTAAGTCGAGCCAAGCCAAGTCCGCGTCGAGGGCGCACCGGCTTCCGGCCCCAATATCGGACAAAGTCCAGGCTAGTTCGCCACCCGGCCGAACGCGCCGCCCACGAAAAAGCCTTTGCACACTCGGTACAAAGGCTTTCCCAAAAAAATCAGACCTGAAAACCTACACCGAAAAGCTCTCGCCGCAGCCGCACGAGCGCGACGCGTTGGGGTTGTGAAACTGAAAGCCCTTGCCGTTGAGCCCGTCCGAAAAATCCAGCTCGGTGCCGGCCAGATACAGAAACGACTTCATATCGACGACCACCCGCACGCCCTTGTCCTCAAACTCCTGGTCCATGGGCCGCACTTCGTTGTCGAAGTCGAGCTTGTAGCTCAGCCCCGAGCAGCCGCCGCCCGCCACCGAGGCCCGCAGGCGATAGGTCGCATCGAGCTGCGAGTCGTGCATCAAGTGCTCAATCTTGGATTTGGCTTTGTCCGAAACGGTAATCATGGCTCGTGGCGCTTGGTTGAGCGTTCAACAAAAGTACCACTAAGAAAGATTCTAAATAGATTGTAACACCAAGCTCCTGCTTGGTGAAACATTGAACAGACAGAGCGTAGTCTAAGTCGTTCAATGTTTCACCAAGCAGGAGCTTGGTGTTACGCTCACCTAAAGCCTAGTGATGCGACTTTTCCAGCTCCAGGGCCGGCATGCCGTTCTTCACGCGGTAGTCGTTGATGGCCATCTTGATGGCATCTTCGGCCAGCACCGAGCAGTGAATTTTCACCGGCGGCAGGGCCAGCTCTTCCACGATTTCCATGTTGTCGATGGCCAGCGCCTCGTCCACGGTTTTGCCCTTGAGCCACTCCGTCGCGAGCGACGACGAGGCGATGGCCGAGCCGCAGCCGAAAGTCTTGAACTTGGCGTCGGTGATGGTATTGGTGGCTTCGTCCACCTCAATCTGCAGGCGCATCACGTCGCCGCACTCGGGTGCGCCGACGAGGCCGGTGCCCACCGTTTTCTTGCTTTTATCGAGCGTCCCCACGTTGCGCGGGTTGCTGTAGTGGTCGATTACCTTATCGGAGTAAGCCATTTTAAGTTAAGAGTTAAGAGTTATAAGTTAAGAGTTAAAAGCAGGGGGCCAAGAAGTAATAACTCTTAACCCTTAGCTTATAACTCTTAACTAGATTAGTGTTCCGCCCACTCAATCGTGCTCAGGTCAACGCCTTCCTGGTGCATTTCCCAGAGGGGCGACATTTCGCGCAGCTTCGTGACGGCTTCCTTTACGTGGCCGATAGCGTACGTAATCTGCTCTTCGGTGGTGAAGCGGCTCAAACCGAAGCGCAGGCTGCTGTGGGCGAGGTCATCGCTCAGGCCCAGGGCTTTGAGCACGTAGCTCGGTTCGAGGCTGGCGCTGGTGCAAGCCGAGCCGCTACTCACGGCCAGGTCTTTGACGCCCATCATCAGGCCCTCGCCTTCGACGTACTTGAACGAGATGTTGGTGACGTGCGGCAGGCGATGCTCACGCGAGCCGTTCACGTAGCTTTCTTCCAGTGTCGTCAACTCGGCTTCGAGGTGGTCGCGCAGTTGGCTGAGGCGCTCGGCGTCGTGCGCCATTTCGAGGCGGGCCAGCTCGCAGGCTTTGCCCAGGCCCACGATGCCGGGCACGTTGAGCGTACCCGAGCGCATGCCGCGCTCGTGGCCGCCGCCGTCCATCTGGGCGGTTACTTTCACGCGGGGGTTTTTGCGGCGCACGTAGAGGGCGCCAATGCCTTTCGGGCCGTACATCTTGTGGGCCGTAAACGCCATCAGGTCAATGCCTTCGGCTTGCACGTCCACCGGGATTTTGCCCACCGCCTGGGTGCCGTCCGTCATAAAGAGCGCGCCGTGCTTGTGGGCGATGGCGGCGATTTCGCGGATGGGGTTAATCGTGCCCGTCTCGTTGTTGCCAAACATGATGGCTACCAGTATCGTCTGGGGCGTCATCGCGGCTTCGAGGTCGGTCAGGCTGATAAGGCCCTCCGCGTCCACGGGCAGGTAGGTGACGTGGCCGCCGATTTTTTCGAGGTGCTTGCAGGTGTCGAGCACAGCTTTGTGCTCGGTGGTCGTCGTGATGACGTGGTTGCCGCGCTGGCCGTACATCTCAAAAATGCCCTTGATAGCCAGGTTGTCGCTTTCGGTGGCTCCGCTAGTGAAGATAATCTCCTTCGGGTCGCAGTTGATGAGCTGCGCGATTTGGTCGCGGGCGATGTCCACGCCTTCCTCGGCGGCCCAGCCAAAGGGGTGGTTGCGCGAGGCCGCGTTGCCGAACACGTCGGTCAAATACGGCATCATCGCCTCCAGCACGCGCGGGTCGAGCGGGGTGGTGGAGTTGTTGTCCAGGTAAATAGGCAGCTTGAGCATGTCGCGGGGCGATAATGGGAGCGGTGAAGCTAACGTGTTATTGACTGGCTACTGAACAGGATTTTGGCCAAAACAGTTTTTCCGCTCCGCAAAAATAGCCCCTGCCGGTCCAAAACCCGTAGGCAGGCCCCGCCCGCTGCTCAGGGCCGCGGCCGGCCCAGCGGCGCGGCCTGGTAGCTTTGCAGGGCCGACCCCGCCGAGAATGTCCCCAAAAATGTCCTTCTGAAGCCCTCCGGGCCGTGCGCCGACTCATGCTGCTGAATCTCGAACACCTGGGCCTGGCCGTGCGCGACCTGCCCGCCGCCACCGCCCTCTACACCCGCCTGCTGGGCCAGGCGCCCTACAAAACCGAGCACGTACCGAGCGAGGCCGTGGACACGGTTTTCTTTCGCGTCGGCGGCTCCAAAATCGAGCTGCTGGCCGGCACGAACGCTGAGAGCGCCATCAGCAAATTCCTGGAAAAGAAGACCGAGGGCCTGCACCACGTCGCTTTTGAGGTAGAAGACATCGAGGTCGAGATGGCGCGGCTGCGGGCCGAAGGCTTTATTTTACTCAACGATGCCCCCAAGCGCGGGGCCGACAACAAGCTCATCTGCTTCGTGCATCCGAAGTCGGCCGGCGGGGTGCTGGTCGAGCTTTGTCAATCCATCAAAACCGAACCCACTGAATAGTCAGCGCATGGATATATTTCGTCAGGAAGTGGACGCGGCCGTCGATGCGCTGCTCATGCAACAGGTCATCCTGCTGCCCGCGGCCGCCGGCTGGGCGCTGGCCTGCGATGCGGAGGTGCTGCCCGCCGTAGCCCGGCTGCGCGCGCTGGCCGGCCCCGCCGCTGCCCCGGAGCAGCGCCTGACTCCGGCCGCGGCGGGCGCGGTGGGCACCGCTGCCGCCGATTTTACCCACAAGCTTACCCGTCGACTTGGCCACCCGGTGCTGGCCGTCGTCGTCGCCCCGACCTACGCCGAGCTGGCGGCCGGGCTGTTGCGGGACGTGGACTACGTAGTGAACTGGGGGCGGTAGCGTCAACGCTGCGAGTCCGCGCGTGGTAACGTTGTTCGGTCGTCTCACGCGCGGACTCGCAGCGTCCACGCTACCTACACCTGGGCGGCGGGCCGGTAGCGCCGCACGGCCCGCGCGATGAGAAAGCGCCCGACGAGGCCGGGCAGCAGCCAGCCGGCCAGGCCCAGCCAATTGGGCGCGCCGGCGGGCAGCCAGTGGCCCAGGTTCACGACGACCAGGGCCGTGACGGCGGCGATGTAGGAGCCGCCCATGCGCACGAGGTGGCGCACGAGCCAGGGCTGAGCAACCGCGGCGGGCCGCAGGCTCTGGCGCAGGTCCAGGCCCGCATTGAGCGAAATCAACCCCCCGAACACGCCGAACAAGATGCCGTGCAGGTACACGCCCGCGCCGGCCATGCCCAGGCCCACGAGCAGGGCCACGGCGGCCAAGGGGCGGTCGGCGGGCCGGAGCGCGCCCACCCGGTGGCGGGCCGCCTGCCAGCCGGTATAAGTCAGGTAAAAGCTGAACAGGGCGATGCCGGCTAGAAACAGCCGGCCCATTTGCAGCGGCTGCAAGGCGCACAGCAGCAGCGCGCTGACGGCCACGGTGCTCATGCAGGCGACGTAGAACCGGCCGGCCCGCATGTGGGTGGCGCTGCCCTTGCGGCCGAGCATCGGCACGAGGCCCAGCAGCAAGGCCAGGGTGCCGGCCGCGATGTGCAGGGCCAGCAGCAGGCGCACGGCGGGGTGGGCGGCGGGCAGGGCGAAGAAGAGGGCGGCGAGCATGGGCGGGTTGCTTGATGTTGGGTGTCAGACGACGGAGTGGGCTGACAGCCGCTGACTTGCGGGCAAACTTCGGTCGGGGTGGAGGAGCAGGCAAACGGGGCCGACCGAAGCAGCCCAAGCGGCGGCTGAAGCGGCCGGGAAAGCGACCGAAGCAAATAAGCCAGGGGTGAGCCGCGCGGGGTTCGGGTGTGGAACCTGAACTTTGCGGGCCTTTCGCCGGGCGCGGCGGTTGAACCGGCGGAGCTGTTCGCGCCGGTTGGTTCGCGCCCGCTCACCGGCCCTGAGGTACTAGTTGAAGCTGCAGTCGTTGGCCGTTAGCTGCCGGTTGTCAGTTGCTTACAACTAACCGGCTGACAACTGGCCACTAACAACTGACAATCCGTTTACTTTTGAACGGCCCCTAACCTTGCTCTCCATGACCCCCCCCATGCTGCCCGACCTGCCCATTTTCCGCACCATTGCCGAGGCGGCCCACGAGCTGGGGCAGCCGGCCTACGTGGTGGGCGGCTACGTGCGCGACCTGGCCCTGCGGCGCGCGAGCAAGGACATCGACGTGGTGACCGTCGGCGACGGTATTGCCCTGGCCCAGGCCGTGGGGCGGCGGCTGCCGGGCCGGGGCCGGGTGACGGTATTTAGGAACTTCGGCACCGCGATGCTGCCCACCGACGAGGCCGGCGAAATCGAGTTCGTGGGCGCCCGCCGCGAGAGCTACCGCGCCGAGAGCCGCAAGCCCGAAGTGGAGGCCGGCACGCTCGAAGACGACCTGGCGCGCCGCGACTTCACCATCAACGCGCTGGGCCTGAGCCTGAACGCCGACGATTTCGGCACGCTCGTGGACCAGCACGGCGGCCTGCGCGATTTGGCCGCCAAAACCATTCGCACCCCACTCGGGCCGGACGTGACCTTCTCCGACGACCCGCTGCGGATGCTGCGCGCCGTGCGCTTCGCCACCCAGCTCGGTTTCGACATCGAGCCGGACACGTACGAGGCCATCGGGCGCAATAAGGAGCGCATCAAAATCGTGTCGCAGGAGCGGATTACGACCGAGCTGAACAAGATAATTGAGGCGCGCCTGCCGAGCTACGGCTTCAAGCTGCTGTTTCAGACGGGGTTGCTGGCGCTCATTTTCCCGAAGATGGCTGAGCTGCACGGCGTGGAAAAAGTGGGCCAGCATGCCCACAAGGACAATTTTTTCCATACCCTGCAAGTGCTCGACAACGTGGCCCAGGCCGGTGGCGACCTGTGGCTGCGCTGGGCGGCGATACTGCACGACATCGCCAAGCCCGCCACCAAGCGCTACGACGAGCGCGTGGGCTGGACGTTTCACGGCCACGAGGACAAGGGCGCGCGCTGGGTGCCGGGTATCTTCACCGACCTCAAGCTGCCGCTCGGCGAGGAGATGCGCCAGGTGCAGAAGCTCGTGCGGCTGCACCTGCGGCCCATCGCACTCAGCAAGGAAATCGTGACCGACTCGGCCGTGCGGCGGCTGCTTTTTGAGGCTGGCGACGACGTGGAGCGCCTCATGGTGCTCTGCCGGGCCGACATCACCAGCAAGGACCACCAGCGCAAGGCACGCTACCTGCGCAACTTCGACGTGGTGGACGAGAAGCTGCGCGAAATCGAGGCCAAGGACCACCTGCGCAATTTCAAGCCCGTTATCACGGGCGAAGTCATCATGGAAACCTTTGGCCTGAAACCTTCGCGCCAGGTCGGCGAGCTGAAAGAGCTGCTGCTGGAAGCTATTCTGGAGGGCGAAATCCCGAACGAGTGGGAGCCGGCCCATCAGTTTTTGCTTGATAAAGGCGCGGCGCTGGGCTTGGTGCCGGGGCTGGCCGCCACCCCTCGGCCGGCCGCGAGCTAAATCGGGCCGACACCCGCAAACCAGCTTCGTGCTTATACTTGTGGCTGGCTTCCCTTCAGCTTACTTACCGCCGTGCGTTGTATTCTGCTTTGTCTGGTCTGGCTACTGGCCGTCTCGTCCGTTTCGGCCGTTTCAGCGCCAGGCCACGGGCGAGCGGGCTACCCACTGAGCGTTGTCCCGGCCGTTTCGGCGGTGCGGCGGGTGGCGCTGACTTTAAGCGGGCGAGTGCTCACCGAGCAAGGCCAGCCGCTGCCGGGCGTGTCCGTGCGGGTGAAGGAAACGGGTGCGCTGAGCGCGACCAACGCGAGCGGTCAGTTTCTGCTGCAACTCGACGCGGCCGAGGTCGTGCTGGTGCTGACCTGCGCGAGCTACCGGCCCCAGACCGTGGCGGCGCGGGCCGGCGAGCCGCTCACCATCACCCTCTACCGGGTGACGAGCAGCGCGGCGGCCAGCCCGGCCGCCGCCGCCGAGCCGCTCGTCGTGGCCGACGAGTTGCCGGCCTTTCCTGGTGGTGGCGCGGCCTACCGGGCGTACCTGCTAAAAAATTCGCACTACCCGGAGCAGGCCAAAGGGGCAGCCGGCTCGGTCTACGTGAGCTTTGAAGTGGACGAGCAAGGCCGGATTCTCAACGCGGAGGTGCAAAAAAGCACCTTGTCCGTGTTCGAGCCTGAAGTCCTGCGCCTGGTGCGGCTGATGCCCTGGTGGACGCCGGGCCGCCGAGCCGGGCAGCCCGTGCGCGTCAGCTGCACACTGCGCATCAAGTTCGGCTTTCAAGCCGAGCCATAGGGCAATTTAAGGCAGCTAGAGCGGCTCTGAGGCGGCTGCGAGGCGGTATTGGTGGCGGCTATGGGTTCGCCTCAGCCGAGCCGCGCCCGCGCCACGTCCTCCGGCGTGTCGATACCGAACGCATCCAGCGCGGTAACGGCGGTTTGAACAGAAAATCCGGCTTCGAGCCAGCGCAATTGTTCCAGGCTTTCGGCCCGTTCCAGGGGCGAGGGCGGTAGTTGAGTGAGCTGGCCCAGTACGGCGGGTTGATAAGCGTAGAGGCCCAGGTGGCGGTAGTAGCGGTGGTGGGCCAGCCACTGGTCGGGCGGTTGCTGGCGCTGGTAGGGCAGGGGGTGGCGACTGAAATAGAGCGCCCGGCCGGCGTGGTCGGTAATGACTTTAGGCAAGTGGGGGCTGAACAATTCTTCGTTCGTTAGCACGGGCTTGATGAGCGTGGCGATGGCGGGCGCTGGGCTTTGGCTAAACAAATCCACCAGCGCGTTTATCTGGTGTGGGTCGATGAACGGCTCGTCGCCCTGAATATTGACGATGCACTGACAGTCGGCGGGCGCGCCGAGCAGCTCGAACGCTTCCCACACGCGGTCGGTGCCGCTGGGATGGTCGGGGCGGGTGAGCACGGCCTCGCCGCCAAAGCCGCGCACATGGTCGAGGAGCCGTCTCATTCCGGGCGGTCGGTAAATTGGCGCAGGCGGGCGGTGTCTGCGTCCTTCTGCCGCTCGATGGCCTCCACCATCGGCGGAATCGAGTGCCCGGCCACGTCGAGGCCCGGTAGCCGGTCGTGCGTCTGCGAATCGAGCAGATGACGTGTGCCGATGGCCTGGGGCATGACCAGCGGACTATCGATGTAGGGCGCGACCGGACTCGCCACGGGGCCCATCGGCCAGGTCAGCGCTTTTATTCCGAACTTGACCGCGCCTTTCACTTGTTGCCCTCCGGCGGGGAGGCCGGCTTAGCCCAATGGGCACTGTCTTGCTGCAAAAGGGTTTTGTTCCGCGCAATATCTGCCGCTTCCTCCTCCAAAGAGGGCGGGTCCACGTAGCCCGTGCCCCCGTCGTTAGTCGTCGGCGACCAGTGCGGCTGCGTTTGGCGCCACGCCTGGAAAGCGGGCTCCGCCTCCTGGCGGCGCGTGGTCATTAAACTGCGGTCGTTGTCCGACTGCTGGCCTAGTTCGTGGTCCCGGTCGCCGGCCCGAATCGGGTTTATCCACGCCCGGCCCTCGGCTGTGGCCTCCCACTGGCGCCGCTGCGCGTTCTCGGCGCGTACCCGCGCCTGGTAGGCAATGCCGGGGTGGGGCACCGGAAACCTGATGCCCCGCGCCTGGAGCAAGGCAATAACCTGCTCGTTGCCGCGGTCCATCGCCTCGGGCAGCTCGTGGCGCACATCCTGCACCGCGAAGGCCAC
>JANXNW010000260.1 GCA_025353905.1 Hymenobacter sp. | reverse complement strand
GGGGAGCCTGACGACAAAATTCGTTTGCTCACGTTAGGCTCCCCCCTCTCTTTTGGAGAGGGGGTCCGGGCCCCAAAGGGGTCTCGTGAGGTGAGCCGCAAGGGCAGGTAATTTCCCCCGTTCGCCAGCGCCGCGTACAGCCCCGTCAGCTCTTCCAAACTCGCGCCGCAGCCGCCCAGGATGCTGCTCAGGCCCAGCCGGGGCGCGTCGCGGGCGACTTGCCGAAAGCCCGCCGTACGCAGTGTAGTAGTGAATTTCTCCACCCCGACTTCCGACAAAACGCGCACGGCCGGGACGTTGAGCGAATACGTTAGCGCGCGCTCCATCGTGACCTCGCCCTGGCAGTGCTTGTCGAAGTTTTCGGGCCGGAAACCCTGGAAATTGGTCGGCACGTCGGGCAGCACGGTTTTGGGCGTGAGCAGCCCCGCGTCCAGCGCCAACCCATACAGCAGCGGCTTGAGCGTTGAGCCAGGCGAGCGCACGGCCCGCACGCCGTCCACCTCGCCCTGGGCGGCGGCGTCCTGGAAATCGGCCGAGCCGACGTAGGCTTCCACGGCGCGGGTCTGGTTATTGACCACCAGCACGGCCACCTGCCCGATGCCGAGCGTGGTCAGCCGCCGCACGTAGTTGCGGGCCAGGTCTTCGGCGCGGGCCTGCGCGGCGGGCCGCAACGTGCTGTGAATAAGCGCCTCGCCGGGCTGCGCCAGCACCAGCCGCCGGCTCAGGTGCGGGGCCAGGGTGGGAGCCGGGTGCCGCCGCACGTCGAGCGGCTCCGCGAGCGCGTCGGCAATGTCCTGGGCGGGGAAGCGCTTTTCCTGCTGGAAAACCCGCAGCCAGCGGTTGCGCTCCATCAGGATGCGGGCGTTATCGCGGCCCAGCAGCAGCCCGCCCGGCCGGTTCGGAATAATGGCCAGCGTGACCGTCTGGGCCAGCGAGAGGTAGTCGGGCGGCTGCTGGAAATAAAGCAACGCGGCCGACTTCACGCCCTCGATATTTGAGCCGTAGGGCACCAGGTTGAGGTAGAGCTGCAAAATCTCGGCCTTGCTGTAATGCGCTTCCAGCTGCGTGGCGCGCAGTATTTCGCGCAGCTTGTTGGCAAGGGTGCGCTCCTTCGGCTCCAGCAGCCGGGCCACCTGCATGGTGATGGTGCTGGCCCCGGTCGTGCGCCCACGGCCGAATAAATTGCGTAGTGCTGCCTGCCCCATCGCCAGCGGATTCACCCCGAAATGATACCGAAAATACCGGTCCTCCTTGGCAATAATGGTCGCCTGCAAAGCCGGCGTAATCTCGGCCAGCTCGGTTTTCATCCGCCATTTCTGGGTCGGGTTCAGGTAGGCGTGGAGCACAGTGCCGTCGGCGGCCAGCACCAGGGGCGAATACTGCGGCGCGGGCGGCAGCGGAAACAGGCGGTCGGCCACGAAAGCCACGAGCAGCAGCAGGGCCAGTAACGCCAAGCTCCGCTTGGCAAACGTGCGCAGCCGTTGCCCGGCAATCGCGCTTCTAAAAAAACGCCAAGCGGAGCTTAGCATTACGGCGGACTTTGAAACTGTTCGCGCAAGTTTCTTTCGTTTGAGTTTACTAAGACAGGAGATGTTAGACAGGAGATAGGAGACTTTCTCGGCGAGCGTCAAGGGAAAGGGCTCTCGGTGAGAAGTCTCCTGTCTCCTGTCTAACATCTCCTGTCTTAGTAAACTCAACTTAAACATAGCGCACCTCTTGCAAGCCAAAGCGGCGCACTTCGCCGCCGATTTCCAGCGCTAAGCGGCCATCGGCCTCCACGCCCACGATTTGGCCGCGTACCCGGCCTTCGGCTACCTCGTAATCATGGGTTTCTTGGTAGCGGTAGAGCGCGGCCAGGTAGGCACGGCGCAGCTCACCGACTTGGCCGGCGCGTAGCTGCAAGTATCTCTTTTCCAGCGCCTCGAGCAGGCGTTCAGCCAGCGCGATGCGGTCGAAGTGGCGGCCTGTGAGCGCGGCCAGCGACGTGGCCGTGGGCACCTGGAAATGCCGCTGATTCACGTTCAAGCCAATCCCGACAATGCTGCTCTGAATTTTTACGCCGCTCAGCGAGTTCTCAATCAGCACGCCGCCCAACTTTTGGGTACCAAAGTAGATGTCGTTGGGCCACTTTAATTTCAGCTCGGAAGCCGGTTGCAGCAGCGCGCTGGCCCAGTCGTGGATGCCCAGCGCCACGGCCTGGCTCAGCAGAAACTGCTGGCCCGCGTCGAGGAAAGTAGGCCGCCAGACGACAGACAGCGTGAGGTTTTCGCCGGGCGCGCTTTCCCAGCTGTTGCCGCGCTGGCCGCGGCCGGCGGTTTGGTCGTCGGTGAGCACCACGCAGCCCTCGCTGGCCCGGTTTTCGCGTAGCAGTGTGGCCGCCTCGGTACTGGTCGAGGGGCAGGCGGGCAGCCAGATAATCTGCTGGCCGGTGAACAAAGTAGCGGGGTTGAGGACCAAGATGGTGGGCTTAATAGTTGCCGTCAGTTGGCAGTCGTACCTTAGCTAGGCAGATACTTAAATTTTTTCTATGAAGAGCACCCTGGTTCGACAGGATTCGGACACATTGGCAGACGTCGCGGTGCGGGGCCTGCAAGAGCGCAAAGGCGTGGATATCGTAGTGCTCAATTTGAAAGAATTGAAGAATGCGGTAGCCGATTATTTCATCATCTGCTCGGCTTCCTCCGACACCCAGCTCGACGCGCTGGCCCGCTCGGTGGAAGAAGAAGTAGAAAAAACGACCGGCCAGAACCCCTGGCAAACCGAAGGGCGCACCAATCGGGAGTGGGTACTGTTGGATTATGTCGATGTGGTGGTACACGTCTTCCTGCGCGACCGCCGGCAATTTTACGCCCTGGAGGAGCTGTGGGGCGACGCCGACATCACCCACGTCGCCGACCCGGCCGAAGCCGTCCGCTAAAGTACGGGGCCGGCGGGCGCGTCTTGCCAAATACCCTGTTCGGGTTAGCTAACAACGCCCGCGCGGGGCGGTTGCTTGCGAGTTATTCTCTAATTCAAGCCAAATTTTTATGTCTGATACGACGCCCACCAAACGCCGCAAGCCCTCGCTGCCCACGCCCTCGCCCAAGCCGGGGGTGCAGCTCTGGCTCATGGCGGGGCTGCTGGTGTTTTTCACCGGCATGTTTTATTTTAACTCCCTGACCTCGGCCGTCAAGCTTACCCGGCCGCGCTTCGAGCAAATGCTGGCCGCCGGCGATATCAAGTCGCTGGCCCTGGTCACGAACCGGCAGCTGGTCGAGGTTACCCTCACACCGGCCGCCGCCCAAAAGCCGGAATACCAGCGCGAGCTGGCCGTGCGGCGCAGCCCGTTTGCGGCCAACAGCGGCGGCGAATACTTCCTGCCCGTCATCGACACCAAGTATTTTCAGGAAAACCTGGATAAGCTGCAAGCCAGCAAGCCACGCGAGCAACAGCTGGCCCTGGAGCCGGTCGAGCGCTTCGGCCTCGCCGATTTCATCGGCACCTACGGCCTCATTATCGGCAGCATCATTTTGGTGGT
>JANXNW010000243.1 GCA_025353905.1 Hymenobacter sp. | reverse complement strand
GTAGAAGCGAGCTTGCGTCAAGCCAGTTGCAGCCCGCCATTTACGCTCAGTTGTAAGTTTTGAAACGGAAAGATTCATCTTGGAAATGAACAGAGTTTATTTGGTAAACTTACGTTAAAATACTCTCGCAACAAGTCTATTTACTATGGCATAGCGGCCGGTGCTTCGTGCAACCCCAATTAACCGGGATTCGAGGTATCTGATGTGTGCCTTGGTGAGGTTCTCATCCTTGCTGGTAAAAGCTATAACTTCCGACCAGAAATCAAATGCTTGCAACTGCTCATTTAGCCGTTTGTGAACGTTCTCGGATTCTCCAATATACACTTGACCTTGGTCGATGCCCCGCTCTGCTTGAAGCAAGAAATAAATGCCCGGCCGAGTAACTTCAGTCCAATCTGCCAATTCATTCAAGCGAATACGTGGGCAAGCGATAGCCTGACCAGTCCAGTTGATTATTTCGGCTAACCTGACACCTGTTGGCGTACCGTCCGCTAAGAAAATACGAATGCTTTGACCTGTGATTGCCATGATAAACTTTATGCAAAGCACATCAGTCTGTGCCTACGTATTTTTAATACTGCAAAATTTAGCAGCAATCTACAACTTTTAAATGTTCGGTTTAAATCTTCGCCTTCAGCACCATCTTGTAGTGCGCAATGTCGCACTCCTCGAACATCTCGCCCACCTTGCTAAACCCCAGCCGCTCGTAGAGCGGCATCGCTCGCAATTGCGCGTGCAGGTACACCTGGGCCGCGGCGGGAGCTTCGGCGGCGACATCGGCCAGCACCTGCCGCACCAGGGCCGCGCCCACGCCCTGGTTGCGGAAGGCGGGCAGCACGGCGAAGCGCTCCAGCTTGACGCCGTGTGGGGTGGGTCGCCAGCGGGCGGCTCCGGCGGGCTGGCCGTCCACGCCGCTTAGGGCCAGGTAATGGCGGGTGGTGGCCTCGCGGTCGTGGGCATCGTATTCGTCTTCGAGCGGCACACCTTGCTCCTGCACGAACACCTGCTCGCGGATGTCGAAGGCCACGTCGAGGTCGCGCAGGTCGGTTATTTTAATTACCGTGGTCATGGGGCAACCGTCTGTTTGACTTTATCCAATTCGGCGCACAACGCCCGCCAGCCTTCCGTGCCAAGCTGCTTTTCATTCAGCACCGGCGTGCGCGGACTGGAAAGCTGGTAGAACCGAGCATAGTCTACCAGGGTCGGTATAGCCTCTTTCCAGAGCCGCTCCGAGCGCAGGCCGATTACCAGCGCCCCACGCGCCACGGCCTGCCGCACCAAGTTGAACCCGTACTCCTGGGAGGGCATCTGCCGACGGGAGTGCTGGTACGAGGTAGAGCGATAGGGCACGTATTGAACGCTCAAAAAACCCTGGGCCAAGACTTTGTCGTGATAGTGCTGCCGCAGTGGCTTTAGCCGCCGGTGCCACCACTGCTGCCCGGCATCGCCGCTCAGCTTTGGGTCCAGAAAAAACAGCGGGTATTCCAGCGTCGCGTCGTGGCGGTAGTTACGAAAGTTGGTTTTCTGAAAATCCTCTGTGGCGTGATTGGCCTCGTCGGCTTCTTTGTAGCCCGGGTTCAGCCCCAACAATACAAGGGGGGCATCGGGGCGGCCCTGAAACGGCAACGGCGGCAGGTGCAGGCGGTAAGCGGTGGGGCTGTCGTTTGTGTCCCGGTCGTACACATCCAACAACGGCTCGTCCGGGGACAGCACGAAGGGTGGTTGGGTAGGTAAAGCAAGCCACGGGTTGGTGGGGGTGGGCGCAGTATTCACAAACCTATTTTTTTAACAGGTAAACGTTGAAAACCGCGCAAGCTAACTAAAAAAAATAGCCCCGGCTTGCGGAGCCGGGGCTAGATTCAAACAGCGGTTACAAGCCCTGTTCCTGATTGACGGGCAGGCTGCCGTGCGACGGGCCGGCGTCGGGGTGGTCTTCGGGGCGACGGTTCTCGACGCGGTCACGGTCCCAGGGGCGGCGCGAGTTGCTGCCGTAGTCGGGGCGGTTGTTGCCTTCGGGGCGGGGGCGCTCGGCCTGGCGGCGCTGCTCGGCCACGTCGAAGCTGTCGTAGGCCCGCACGATGTCTTTTACCAGGCGGTGGCGCACCACGTCGTCGGCGTTCATCTCGACGTAGCCGATGCCGGGAATGTCTTTCAGGATGTCGAGCGCCTGCATCAGGCCCGATTTCTGGCGCGTGGGCAGGTCAATCTGGGAGCGGTCGCCGTTCACCATCACCTTCGCCGACGGCCCCATGCGGGTCAGAAACATCTTAATCTGGCTCGGGGTCGTGTTCTGGGCTTCGTCGAGCAGCACGAACGCGTTGTTCAGCGTCCGGCCGCGCATGTAGGCGAGCGGGGCGATTTCGATGATTTTGTTTTCTTGGTAAAACTTGAGCTTTTCGGCCGGAATCATGTCCTCCAGCGCGTCGTAGATGGGGCGCAGGTAGGGGTCCACCTTCTCCTTCATGTCGCCGGGCAAAAAGCCCAGGCTCTCGCCGGCTTCCACGACGGGGCGCGAGATGATGATTTTCTTGACCTCCTTGTTCTTGAGCGCCCGCACGGCGAGCGCGACCGAGATGTACGTTTTGCCAGTGCCGGCGGGGCCGAGCGTGAAGGTAAGGTCGTGCTTGAGCACGGTGTCCACGAGCTTCTGCTGATTGGGCGTTTTGGCCTTGATAACCCCGCCTTTGGCCCCGAACAAAATCACATCGGGCGAGGCGGCGAGCACCCGCACTTCGGCCTCTTCGCTGGTGGCCGAGAGGTACTGGTTCACGTCGCGGTCGGTGATGGAGCCGTACTGATGGTAGTGTTCGAGCAGCGAGCCGAGGATGTCATTGACCCGCGTGATGGCCTCGGTGGGGCCTTGAATCTTGATTTCGTTGCCCCGCGAGACGACCTTGCTGCCGGGAAATGCGGCCGCGATGCGGCGAATGTTGGCGTTATCGGCCCCGAGGAAATCAACCAGGGACACGTTTTCGAGGGTGATGACTTTTTCGACCAAACGGAGGAGGGATGAGGGATTGGGGAGAAGGGATTAGGGACTCAGGAATAGGGAGTCGAAGGATTGCCAAAAAATAACCGGGGAAACACGAGCGTAACAAGCGAAGTGCCCACTTGGCCCGGCCGGCCGAAGCCAGGAGCCGCACGGGCGGCCCACAAATGCGGCTACTTTTGCGGTCGCGCCGGCCGGCGGACCGGCCGATAAACAATACTACGAAAATCCTGGCAACTCGCGGGCCGGGCGCTACCCGGAAGCTACCCGGAAGCTATTATGGGGCTACTGACGCTGCTGACGGATTTGGGCTACCGCGACCACTACGTGGCCGCGCTCAAAGCCCGTTTGCTGCACCTCGCCCCCACGCTGCCCGTGCTCGACCTGAGCCACGGCGTCGAGCCGTACAACATCGCCCACGCGGTTCACGTGCTGGGGGCCGTTTTTCGGGATTTCCCGCTGGGTACCACGCACTTAGTGGCCGTGAGCGACTACGGCACCAGCGCGGCCGGGGCCGTCAGCGCGCCCATCTGGCTCGCCGCCGAGCACGAGGGCCACTACTTCGTCGCCGCCGACAACGGCCTGCTGCCACTGCTCTGCGACGGCCTTCCGGAGAAGCTGGTGCGGTTGGATGTTGCTTGTTTCTCGTTTCTTGTTGCTGGTTCGGATGACAATTCAACAACTGAAAAACAAGCAACAAGCAACAAGCAACAAGCAACATTAAACCCAACCCGCGACGTGCTGGCCCCGGCTGCCGTGCGCCTGGCTCAGGGTGAGCCGCTGCTGAGCCTGGGCACGGCAACGACGGAGGTGTACGTGCTCACCAACCGGCAATTGCGCCTGCAAGACCACCGCATTACCGGCCACGTCGTTCATGTAGACCACTACGGCAACCTGATTACCAATATCTCGCGCGAGGCGGTCGAGGCCGTGGGCCGGGGCCGGGCGGCCACCATCCACTTCGGCCGCGAAACCGTGCGCGAGCTGCGCCCGCACTTCGCCGCCGCCCCACCCGGCGAAATCGTCTGCACCTTCAACCCCCAGGGCTGCCTGTGCGTGGCGATAAATCAAGGCCACGCCAGCGAGCTGCTGGGCCTGTATTTCGACTCGCAGGTGGACGTTCGTTTTAGTGAGTAGTGACTAGCAAGTGGCGACCACCGTCAACGAAAAAGCCTCCTGGTACTCCCAGGCGGCCTCTTTGCTAGTCGCTAATCACTACTCACTCGTCATTACTTAAGCGCTGCTTTCAGGTCGTCGGTGGCGACGGTTTGCGCGGCTTTGGCCTGAGGCACGACGGCGGCCATGCCGAAGAATTCATGGGTTGTGCCGTCGTAAAGCTGATAATTGACCTTGACGCCGGCTTTGCCGAGGTTATCGGCCAGGGTTTTGCCTTCGCTTTTCAGCGGGTCGTAGTCGGCCCCGATGATGGTGGTGGCGGGCAGGCCCTTCAGGTTAGCGGCCACGAGGTTGATACGTGGGTCTTTCCCATCAGCCGGAGTGCGCAGGTAATTCTTGAAAAACCAGCCCATGCCGGCTTTGTCGAGGGGCAGGAAACCGGCCGCGCTGGCCTGGTACGAAGGCGTGTTCTGGTCGTAGCCGGCAATGGGATAGACCAGCACCTGGTACTTGGGCAGGGCCACTTTCTTATCGCGGGCCATCATGCTCACCGCGCACGCGAGGCCACCACCGGCGCTTTCGCCCACCACGGCCACCCGGTTCGGGTCGCCTTTCATGCCAGCGGCGTTTTTAAGCACGTACTAGTACGCGGCGAATGCGTCGTCGTGGGCGGTCGGAAACTTGTGCTCCGGGCCTTTGCGGTATTCGACCGACACGACGACCGCGCCGACCTGCTCACAGAGCGCCTGGGCCGAGGCCCGGTACGTGTCGTTGGTGGCAATCACCCAGCCGCCACCGTGGTAATAGACGATAACCGGGAACGGCCCGGCCCCGCCTTTCGGCGTGTAGATGCGGGCGCGCACGCCGGGCATCAGCACCTTACCCATCGTGTCGCAGGCCATGGGCGACGCGGGGATATTGCTGGCGCGCATCTGCTTTTGAAACGCTTCGGCCGCGCCGGGCTGCTTGCGGGCCTCAGCGGCGGTGAGCGTGGGCAGCGGCTTGGGCTTGAAGCTCATCAGCTGCTCGACGACGGCCTGCATCTCGGGGCCGATGTTGGGTCCCCAGGCGGGCTTGGGGCCGGTGGGCTTCACGGCGCCGGGCGTCGCGGCGGCCATCCTAGCGGCAGCGGTGTCGGTGGCGGGCTTGGCCGCATTGGCCGCAGCGTCGGCTGCTGAGGCGGTCGGGGCGGTCGTCGTAGTCGTGGTGGTAGCTTGGTCGGTGACGGCCGGTTTACTGTTGCACGAGGCCAGCAGCGAGAGTGCCGCCAGGGCTGGAGTAGCCAGCCAAAGCGGCCGGAGGGGACAAATGGGCATCGGAGGAAAAGAAATTAAGTGAATGAGCCGAGCTTTACGCGCCGCTCGCAATTTTAGTAGGACTTACGCACTCGCTGGTATAAGTGCGGGAATGAGCGGATTTTGCAGGAGTTGGCGCAGGTAAGGGGTCCACTGTTGCTGGTGAGCCTGATACACCGTTTGCGCGGATTGGAGAGCGAATTGGCGCAACGACACCCAGGCCAGATAGCAACAAGTCAGGTGGTTGTGTTGAGCGCTGGCTTTGCGGCATTGGCATTTCTCTGCCCCCGTGAGTTGCTTGAAACTGCGATGGAACTCCTCTACCTGCCAGCGGGTGCGCGTGGTCTGCTCGACCAGCTGTTGGGTCAGGGTGAAGGCGAAATTGTTGGTCACGACCCAGTCAATGTCGCCGTTTGGGGCCACTAGCTTGAATAAGCGCACCGCGAACGGCACCTGTTGGAGGCGTACTTCCAGGCCCGTGCTCCAGCCGCCCGGCGGCGGGGCTACCGCGTCCAGGGCCTGATAGCCAACTTCCTTACTTGCGCTCACTAAGCGGTTGCTTTTCAGGGTTGTGAAAAACGTCCAACCAGCCCGGTGAATCCGTTTCAGGTTCTCGCTACCGCTGTACCAGGCATCGAAGAGCAGGGTACGGGCCTGGATTTTGCCCTCCGTCACGACGTGGGTGAACATGGCCTGGAAATGCTCGTTTTTAGTTAGCCCGTCCTGCTGGGGGGCGTAGATGCGGTAGTCCAGGGGCAGAAAATCGCCGGCTGCCCCACTGCTATGCACCAAATTGACCAGGCAGATGCCCGTCACCAGGCCGTGGGCAGCTCCCGAGTACTGGCGCTTGGCTACCTCGATGAAGCGGCTGTAGCGCTTGTCCTGTACGCTGTCATCGACGAAAAGAAACGCCTCGGGCGAGTCGTTGAGCAGGGGCAGCACGAGTTCGCGCAACTGGCTGACGGAGAAAGCACTATTGCGCAAAAAGCGGTTTACCTGGTCGTGACTGATGTGGGGCAGGTGCTCGGCCAGATGCGTACACGTATAATTGCGGGGCGTACTCAACAGGTACTCGATGTAGGTCGCTTGCGTGAGCATGGTGCACAGTTTTGCCTCAAGATACTACCGAGTGCGTAAGTCCTA
>JANXNW010000242.1 GCA_025353905.1 Hymenobacter sp. | reverse complement strand
GTAGCACGAAGGCGTTGTTCAGCGTCCGGCCGCGCATGTAGGCGAGCGGGGCGATTTCGATGATTTTGTTTTCCTGGTAAAACTTGAGCTTTTCGGCCGGAATCATGTCCTCCAGCGCGTCGTAGATGGGGCGCAGGTAGGGGTCCACCTTCTCCTTCATGTCGCCGGGCAAAAAGCCCAGGCTCTCGCCGGCCTCCACGACGGGGCGCGAGATGATGATTTTCTTGACCTCCTTGTTCTTGAGCGCCCGCACGGCGAGCGCGACTGAGATGTACGTTTTGCCGGTGCCGGCGGGGCCGAGCGTGAAGGTGAGGTCGTGCTTGAGCACGGTGTCCACGAGCTTCTGCTGGTTGGGCGTTTTGGCCTTGATGACCCCGCCTTTGGCCCCGAATAAAATGACATCGGGCGAGGCGGCGAGCACCCGCACTTCGGCCTCTTCGGAAGTGGCCGAGAGGTACTGGTTCACGTCGCGGTCGGTGATGGAGCCGTACTGGTGGTAGTGCTCGAGCAGCGAGCCGAGGATGTCATTGACCCGCGTAATGGCCTCGGTGGGGCCTTGAATCTTAATTTCGTTGCCCCGCGAGACGACCTTGCTGCCGGGGAATGCGGCCGCAATGCGGCGAATGTTGGCGTTATCGGCCCCGAGGAAATCAACCAGGGACACGTTTTCGAGGGTGATGACTTTTTCGACCAAGCGAAGGAGGGATGAGGGATTAGGGAGAAGGGATTGGGGACTCAGGATTAGAAAGTCGGAGGACCGCGAAAAAAATATGCGGGAAACGCAAGCGTAACAAGCAAAGCGCCCACTTGGCCCGGCCGACCAGAGCCGGTCACCGGGCGTGCGGCCCGCAAATGCGGCTACTTTTGCGGTCGCGCCGGCCGGCGGACCGGCCGATAAACAATACTACGAAAATCCTGGCAACTCGCGGGCCAGGCGCTACCCGGAAGCTATCCGGAAGCTATTATGGGGTTACTGACGCTGCTAACGGATTTGGGCTACCGCGACCACTACGTGGCCGCGCTCAAAGCTCGTTTGCTGCACCTCGCCCCCACGCTGCCCGTGCTCGACCTGAGCCATGGAGTCGAGCCGTACAACATCGCCCACGCGGTTCACGTTCTGGGAGCCGTATTTCGGGATTTTCCGCTGGGCACTACGCACTTAGTGGCCGTGAGCGACTACGGCACCAGCGCGGCCGGGGCCGTCAGCGCGCCCACCTGGCTCGCCGCCGAGCACGAGGGCCACTACTTCGTCGCCGCCGACAACGGCCTGCTGCCACTGCTCTGCGACGGCCTTCCGGAGAAGCTGGTGCGGTTGGATGTTGCTTGTTTCTCGTTTCTTGTTGCTGGTTCGGATG
>JANXNW010000098.1 GCA_025353905.1 Hymenobacter sp. | reverse complement strand
GGCCTGCCCTTCGTGACGGCCGAAAACAAATTCGAGGCCCTGGCCGCCCACGATGCCATCGTGGAAGCTCACGGCGCGCTCAAAACAGTGGCCGTGAGTTTGATGAAAATCGCTAATGATGTGCGGATGCTCAGCTCGGGGCCGCGCGCGGGCATCGGCGAGATTCATATTCCTGATAACGAACCCGGCTCCAGCATCATGCCCGGCAAGGTGAACCCCACTCAGTGCGAGGCCCTGACAATGGTGGCCGCCCAGGTCATGGGCAACGACGTGGCCATCAGCATCGGTGGCTCGCTGGGCCACTTCGAGCTGAACGTGTTCAAGCCGCTCATGATATACAATTTTCTGCACTCGGCCCGGCTGCTGGGCGATGCCTGCGTGAGCTTCACGGACAAGTGCGCGGCCGGCATCGAGCCGATTGCGGCCAACATTCGGCGCAACGTCGAGAACTCACTCATGCTCGTCACGGCCCTCAACCCGCACATCGGCTACTACAAAGCCGCGGAAATCGCGCAGACCGCGCACCGCGAAAACTCCACTTTGAAAGAGACGGCCGTCCGCTTAGGCTACGTGACGGCCGAGGAGTTCGACGCGTGGCTGCGGCCGGAAGACATGGTAGGAAATTAGTGCTTGGTGCTTAGTGCTTAGTGCTTGGTTGTTTTTAATAGAGAGTAATTTACTAAGCACCAGGCACCAAGCCGATGTTCAAACCGTTCTGCCCTACCACTTCGTGCAGCGTAACCGCAACCCGGCCCCGGAACGGTGCAGCTGGCTGTGGGCCGACATTTGTAAGTTTTTCATGGCCTCGGCCAGCTCGCGGCGCAAGTACCTGGTCGAAGTCCACGCCTACGCCGACCACTTGTACACGGTAGATTTTTACGCCAAAGTGGACCACGCCGACCGCTACCGGCTGCGCACCAACCAGTTCGGGGCGGGCCGGCTCGGCGGCACCGTGCTGGCCATTATGGCTGAAGTAGTGCGGCAAGACCCGCAAGCGCGGTTTGGCTTTCTGGCGGCGGCGATGCTCGACGAAACCAGCGACAGTCGCACCAAACGCTTCAAGCTTTACACTCGAATGATGGAGCAGAAGCTGAACCCAGCGCGGCAGCGCCTCGTTGCCAAACCCGAAACCAGTGGTATTTTTGTTTTACCGGCAGCCGTAACCGACTCAACGGAAGAGGAGGCCATCATCGCCCGTTATGAAATTTTCTTCGCTGAATCATTTTAAGCGCCAGCGCGACCCAGCCCGTCAGGCGGAGCGCGAGGCCCGCAAAGCGGCCAATCGCCAGCAGTTTGCTCCCGGTGAGGCAACGCTGCTCTTTGTTGACAAGGAGGGGAGAGAAGTCTATGAGTTGCGTGCTGTTCAAATACCCGGCTACACCTACGCCTTCTAGCCACTCGCTTCTCAGCTTTTCGTCAGCCGCCCGGCCCCCGCGCCGGGCGGCTTTTATTTTTTGCGGCATCTTTGCGGCCTGACTTTTTCTGCCGCCCCGCATGGACTTTGCCGCCCCGCTCGTGCTCGAAAACGCCCGCGTCCGCCTGCGCCCGCTCGACGCGACTGACTTTGAGGCCCTCAAGGCCGTCGCGTTTGAGCCGGCACTCTGGGACTTTACCCTCGTTCGTGCCGACGACCCGGTGGGCCTCGCCGCCTGGCTGCGCGATGCGCTGGCCGAGCGCGCAGCTGGTCAGCGCTACCCTTTTGCGATAATCGACCTGGCCAGCGGTCAGCTGGCCGGCTCCACGAGCTACTATGCCGTGAGCGCCGACGAGCAGCGCCTGAGTATTGGCTACACCTTCGTGGGGACGGCTTTTCAGCGCACCGGCCTCAACCGGGCGGCCAAGCACCTGCTGCTGACGTACGCCTTCGAGCAGCTTAATTGCGAGCGGGTGGAGCTGGAAACCGACGCCCGAAACGCCAAGTCGCGCGAGGCCATGCGCCGCATGGGTGCCATCGAGGAAGGCACGCTGCGCAGCCACCGCTGGACGCAGCAGCATCATCGCCGCGACACGGTGATTTTCAGTCTCATCCGTCCCGAGTGGCCGGCGTTGCGCAATTCAGTTTTTCAAGAGTTTGAAGCCCGTGGCTGAGGCTCCTGCTCCCTACCAGCCGCCGCGCGCCAGCCGGGCCTGGCAGCGGCGAGCGGCCAGCTTCGGCCACGCGGGGCGTGGCGTGGCCGGGGCCTTGCGCACCGAGCTGCATTTGCAGATTCACGCCGTCGCTACGGTTTTGGTAGTAGGCGCGGGGTTTTTCTTCGGGCTGACTTACTTGGAATGGGCGCTCGTGGCACTGGTCGTGACCGGGGTGTGGGCGGCCGAGCTGTTCAACACGGCCATCGAGACGCTGGTAAATCTGGTGTCGCCGGAGTTTCATCCGTTGGCGGGCCGGGCCAAGGACCTCGCCGCCGGGGCCGTGCTGCTGGCCGCGCTCGGGGCGCTGGCCGTGGGCGGGCTGGTGTTCGGGCCGAAAGTTTGGGCGCTGCTGCGGTGAGATGGTGAACTGGTGAGGTGGTGAGTTTTCTCGTCAGTTAGAATGGAGGCTTGTTACCTCTTCGTCATTTAATCCCCAAAACTCAGTCCTAGAAACTCAATCCCAAAACCCAGCCCCACGGCAGACGAGAAAACTCACTACCTCACCAGTTCACTAACTCACCACATGACAAACACCATCGCCAAACTCGGAGCCTTCAACGTGTGGGCCAACGAAGCGCTGCTGCGGCGCCTCGACTCTTCCGTGGCCGCTGGGCACGTTGCGCCGCCGGCCGCGCTGCGCCTTTTCAGCCACGTTATCAATGCCCAGGCCATCTGGCTGGCGCGCCTCACGGGCACCCAAAGCCCGCTCAAAGTGTGGCAGGAGCACGACCTGGCCGGGCTGCACCACTGGCACGAGCAAACCTCGGACGCGCTGCGCCGGCGCTGCGAACAGGCCGACGATGCCGAGCTGAGTCGCCATATTCAGTACACCAACTCGCAGGGCGACCCCTTCGACTCGCAGGTGAGCGACGTGCTCACCCACGCCGTTGTCCACGCCAGCTACCACCGCGGGCAAGTTGCCACGCGCCTGCGCGAGGCCGGACTGGAGCCGGTCAATACCGACTTCATCACCTATTGCCGGGAGCTGAGCGGGCAGGTCGAGCCGCAGCTGTAGTGGGACGCAGCCTTTGCTGCGTCGGGCGCTCGGCGGCAATCCTGCTCAGCGCCTGACGCAGCAAAGGCTGCGTCCTACAAGATTGACGCAGCAAAGGCTGCGTCCTACGGCTTCTTCGCCGTATCGGCCGGAGCTGCCGGCTTGGGCTTCGGCCCGAACAAGCTGTTCAGCCCCCGGCCGAGCGCCTGTTTGGCTTTCGTCTCGCCTTCGAGCTTCTTCTTCTGAATTTCCAGCTCCAACCGGGCTTGAGCCTCCTGTTGCGAGAGCTGGCCGGCTTTCTGGGTGCTGTCACCCTTCGCGCGGTTTTTGGTGGCCAGGTCGAGCAGGGCGTTGGTGAGCTTGGTCTTGACCACGTTCGTTACGATGGCTTTGCCCTGGTCTTTGAGGCTGCCGCTGGTGAGCTTGACAAGCGGACTCGTGACCGAGCCGCCGATGTTGAGGCCCAGCGTGACGCGGTCCGTGCCCTGGATGTTCTGCACGCCGGTCAAGCGGGTGAGCTGGCTGCTGACCGAGCTGCCGAGCTTGCCGGTCGGCGCGTTGATGGCCGCCACGTACGATAGTACCCCAGCCAGGCTGTTCGAGCCGCCGAAAGTCATCTTCACGTCGCCCACCGCCAGGTCGAAGGGCTTCACGACGAGGTTGCCGTTCACGACCTCCGCGTTCACGAGCCGGTTGAGCACTTGCAGGTTCTTGAGTTCGGGCAAGGTCGTGAGCGAGGCAATCTGGGTCAGCGCGGGCGACTGCAACACGCTGGCCTTGATGATGTTGAACAAGCCCTTGCCGTTCATCGTGCTCAGCTTGGGTAGCATGTCCTGGCCCATTTCGCCGCTCAGGTTCAGCGTCGTGCCAAACACGCCTTGCACGGCCGAAGCCAGCGGCACCAGTGCCTTGACCGTGTTGAAGGACTGAAACGCCTGCTGAAAATCGAGGTTCTGAATGGTCAGCCCCAGGTTGAATTTCGGGTGCGCCAAGTCGCGGGTGGTGTAGGAGCCCGTCGTGCCAAACGTAGCCCCCAGCGTCTGAAACGTCAGGTTTTTGAGCGTCGCCGTTTGGTTGTTCACCGCCACCGTGCCGCGCGCGTTGCGCAGCTTCAGGTTATCGTAGACCACGTTATCGACCTGGCTGTTGAGCACGAGGTCGTAGTTTTTCGGGATTTGCAACACGCCATTGGCCTTCGCCGGGGCGGCCTGCCCGCCAGTTGGGGCCGTAGCAGCCGTTGATTTGGCGCTCGCCGGGTCCACCATCCACTCGTTGGCGTTGAAGTTGCGCGAGTTCACCGTGAGGTTGCCGCGCAGCGGCTGGCCGGGCACGAACAAGTAGCCCAGGTAATTGCTCACCACGCCCGAGGCCGCGAAATCAGAGCTGCCCGTCGTGCCCACCAGGCTCTGAATGGCTATCTGGTTGTTGTTGAACGTGCCCGCCGCCTGGCTGATTTTCACGCCCTGCGGCAGCTCCTTGCTGCGGTACGTGACGTCGGTGGCCCGCACCTGCCCGCTGGCTTTCACATTCTGGTAGCGGGCGGCCCGCACGTCGGCCATGTTGCCGGCGGCGGCCACGTTGCCCGATACCCGCCCGGTGACGGTCATGCCCGCGAGCGGGAAAATCTTGGTCATCTTCGTCAAATCCACCGTGCCGCGCACGTTGGCATCGAATACCGGCGCGTCGAGGTTGTGCGCCGTCAGGCGGCCGTCGAGCGGCTCGCCTTGCAGCACGAAGTGAAATTGCGGCAAATTCACCTGCGTGTCGTTGAGCCGCCCGGTCGTGTTCACCACCGTTCCGCTGAGGTTGATATCCTGAATCGGCTCCGGGAATTTGCTCGATTTGACGTAACCGTTCGTGAATTGCAGCGCCGCGTTCACCAGCGGCATCTGCGTTTTCGAGTACACGCCCTTCGCCGTCGCATCCACCGCGAGCTGGCCGCGCGCGTCGGTGCCGGGCACCGGATACACCTTGAGCATCTCGGCCAGGTTCACGCGGGCTTTCACCTGGCCGTCCACGTTCATCGGGGCGAGGCCATCCACCGCCACGCGCCCGTCAATCGGGTTGCTGCCCAGGTCCAGGTGGAACTTGGGCACGTTCACTTTCACGTTGTTAGTGAAGCCCGACGGGTTGTCCACGCTCATCTGCAAATTGATGTTGCGCGCCTCCTGCGGCAGCTCGGGGTATTTGAAGCGCCCGTTCGTCACGGTCAGGTTCAGGCCGTAGCCGGGCAGGCGGAGCTTGTTCTGCACGCCCTTCACGTAGCCGTTGAAAGCCACCTCGCCGCTGGCCGCCACGTTCTTAAACTTGTCGGTGAACACGCCCGGCACCAGACTCAGAATATTCTTGAAGTCAGTTTGCAGCGCCTTGTACGTCAGGTCGTAGGTGATGTCCGTGGCATTCGGCAGCCCAATCACCCCGGCGAAGCTGAAGGGAAAATCATTGAGCTTGACCTTGTTATCCTTGAACGTGTACTGCTTCTTGGTCAGGTCCATCTGCATGGCCACCTCGGCTTGCACCTGTTTGTCGCTCAGGTAGTCCAGCCCCGCGTAGTTGGCCGTGAACTGCGCGATAGTCGTGTTCGAGGTCAGGTCGAAGACGTTCTTCGTGAAGTCGCCCGCCCCGCGGTGGCTCACCCCGCGCGCGTCCACCCGGAACGGAATGCCTAAATCCTCGTAGCGCAAGCGCCCGTCGGTCACTTCCCAGCCCTGAATAGCGAGGCTCACCGTGCTCGTGTCCTGCCCTTTGGCCGCCGCGGCCGCGTTCGGAATCATCACGTCCCAGTTGGCCCGCCCGCTCTTGAGCACCCGGATGTTGAAGTCGGGCCGCGTGAGGCTGATGTTCTTGATATCGATTTTCTGCCCCTTGACCACCGACATCAAATCCAGCCCGACCCGCATTTCGGGCAAATACGCCAGCGTGTCGCGGCTGAACGAGTCCACGCCAATCACGCGCAAATTCTTAATACCAACCGACAAATCCGGGAATGTGCTGAGCAGCGTCAGGCTGATGTCGGCCGGGTTGTACTGCACCGTGGCCCGCACCCGCTGGGCAATCTGTTTATCGGCCAGCGCCCGGATTTTATCCTTAAATAAAAACGGCGCGGCGGCCAGGGCCACGACCAGCAGAACGATAACGGCCAGTAAGCCAAGCAGAATTTTGCGCATGATTGGAGGGGGTAGTTGAGCTTGGCGTAGCTCGCCGGGCGGCACCTCACCCCCCTAGCCCCCCTCTCCAAAAGAGAGGGGGGGGACTAGTTGCTAGTTTTAGCTCTAAAGTAAGCGTAAGAATAGAAACTAGAACTAGAGCTAGTTTCCCCCTCTCTTTTGGAGAGGGG
>JANXNW010000236.1 GCA_025353905.1 Hymenobacter sp. | reverse complement strand
ATTTGCCGCTCGATGCCATCCCGGACGTGACCAACAACCAGGTGCAGGTCATCACCCAAAGCCCGGCGCTGGCAGCCCAGGAAGTCGAGCAATTGCTGACCGTGCCGCTGGAATTGCAGCTGCGCACCGTGCCGGGCGTGACCGAAATCCGCTCCATCTCGCGCTTCGGGCTGTCGGTGATAACGGTCGTTTTCCCCGACGACGTGGACACCTACCGCGCCCGGCAGCTGGTGGCCGAAAAGCTCAAAACGGCTGAAGCCGACCTGCTCGCCGGCACCGGTACGCCCACGATGGCCCCCATCACGACCGGCCTGGGCGAGATTTACCAGTACAGCATCGTGGTTGAAAAAGGCCAGGAAAAGCAGTATTCGCTGGCCCGGCTGCGCGACGTGCAGGACTGGCTCATCAAGCGGCGGCTGGCGGGCGTGGCGGGCGTCGTGGACGTGAGCAGCTTCGGCGGCTACGTGCGGCAATACGAAGTAGCCGTGGACCCCAACCGCCTGGCCGCCAGCAACGTGAGCATGGCCGAGCTGTACGCCGCCTTGCAGGATAACAATGCCAACACCGGCGGGGCCTACCTGGAGCGCGGCCCGAATGCGTACTTCATCCGGGGCGAGGGCCGGGCCGGCTCGCTCGCCGACCTCGGCGCGACGGTCGTTAAGCAGGCCAGCACCGGTCAGCGTCTGCTGGTGCGCGACGTGGCCACCGTGCGCCAGGGCCACGCCGTGCGCTACGGGGCCATGACGCGCAACGGCCAGGGCGAAACCGTGGGCGGCATCGTGCTCATGCTCAAAGGTGCATCGAGCGAGGAAACCATTAAAAACGTGAAGGCGCGGGTGGCCGAGATTCAGAAGACCCTGCCGCCGGGCCTCGTCATCACGCCGTTTCTGGACCGCACCAAGCTCATCGACCGGGCCATCGCCACCGTCGAGCACAACCTCGTGGAGGGCGGCGTCATCGTGCTGCTCGTGCTGCTGCTGCTGCTTGGCAACTGGCGGGCCGGCGTGGTGGTGGCGCTCATGATTCCGCTCTGCATGCTCTTCGCGCTGGGGCTGATGCGCCTCTTCGGCGTGTCGGCCAACCTGATGAGCCTCGGCGCGCTCGACTTCGGGCTGATTGTGGACGGGGCCGTAATTATTGTCGAAGCCGTCATTTTTCACCTGGTGCGCGAGCGCGAAAAGGCAGCCCACGAAAGCCTGGACGACATCACCGAGCGTGAGGCGACGCGGCTTATGTCGTCGGCCCTGTTCGGGCAGCTCATCATTTTGATTGTGTATTTCCCGATTCTGGCGCTCACCGGCATCGAGGGCAAGATGTTCCGGCCGATGGCGCTCACGGTGAGTTTTGCCATCATCGGGGCCATGCTGCTGTGCGTGAGCTACGTGCCGGCCGCCGCCGCCTGGGCCTTGCGCAAGGACATTAAAGAAGAAGGTACCGTGGCGGGTCGCATCATCAAATTCCTGCACCGCGGCTACGACCCCGTTATCCGCGCCGCGCTCGGTGCCCGCTGGCTCGTGCTGGGCGGGGCCGGGGCCTTGCTGGTAGTGGCGGGGGTTATTTTCTCGCGCCTGGGCGGCGAGTTCATCCCGCAGCTCGACGAGGGCGACCTGGCCGTGAACGTGACGCTGGCCCCCGGCTCGTCGCTCACGCAGGCCATTGCCACCACCAGCCGGGTGCAGCAGATTCTGCTGGCCAAATTCCCTGAAATCGAGCAAATCGTGGGCAAGAGCGGCACCTCGGAAATCCCCACCGACCCGATGTCGTTTGAGGACAGCGACCAGATGGTCATTCTCAAAGACCGCCAACTATGGACGTCGGCCAGCTCGCGCGAGGAGCTGGCCAACAAGATGCAGGCCGCGCTGGCCGGCGTGCCGGGCGTGACGATGGAGTTCCAGCAGCCGATTCAGATGCGGTTCAACGAGCTGATTTCGGGGGTGAAGTCCGACGTAAGCGTCAAGATTTACGGCGACGATTTGGGCGTATTGTTCGAGAAAGCCACCGAGGCGGCGGCCCTCATCCGGCCGCTGGCGGGCGTGGGCGACTTGAAAGTCGAGCAAATCGCGGCCTTGCCGCAGCTGCGCGTGGCCTACGACCGGCAGAAGCTGGCTCAGTACGGCCTGCGAGTGAGCGCCCTCAACCAGCTGCTGCGCGCCTCGTTCGCCGGTGACGTGGCCGGGCAGATTTACGAAGGCGAGCGGCGCTACGACCTCGTCGTGCGCCTCGACTCAGCCCACCGGCAGGGCCTGGCCGATTTGCAAAACCTGTACGTGGACTTGCCCAACGGGCAGAAAGTCCCGCTCGCCGAAGTCGCCACCGTGGCCTACCGCAACGCGCCGATGCAGATATCCAGGGACGATGCCCGCCGCCGCATCAACCTGGGCATCAACGTGCGGG
>JANXNW010000157.1 GCA_025353905.1 Hymenobacter sp. | reverse complement strand
TTAAGAATTAAGAATTAAGAATTAAGAATTAAAAAATCAAGAATTAAGAATTGACTCAACTGATTACAGGGGGCCAATTCTTAATTACCCATCGCAGTCAGCCAGTCGGCGATGAGTTGCAGGGCGGTGGGGGCGAAGGTTTCCTCGATGGTGCCGTACTCGGCGGGCGAGCCGGTGGGGGCAGTCTGGAAGAGGTGGTTGAGGCCGGGCAGCTCGCGGGTGGTTACCTGGCGATTGTGGCCGGCGGCCAGGCCCTGACGGATGGCAGCCAGGTTGGGCGCGGCCACTACTTGCACGTCTTTTGCGCCATCCAGCGCTAGCACGGGGCATTTCACCTGCGGTAGCGTTTGGGCGGGGCGGTCGGCGAGCAGGTGACGGTAGGCGGGCGAGGTGAGCTGCGCGGTTTGGGTCCGGACGCGGGCCAGCGTGGCAGCATCGGTTGCGTCGCCGGGGTTAAGCAGGGGCAGCAGCTGGGCGCGGGCCTGCTCGTTATCGGGGTTTTGGGTAACGGCGGCCAGGATGTGACGCTGGCGCTGCTCCGTGGTGGCGAGGCTGTTGGCATCGCTCGTTTGCAGCTTGTTCAGGGCCAGCACCTGCTGCACTATCATCTCGTCGCCGGGCAGGCCCGGGGCGGCCAGCAGCACCAGTAAGTCCGGTCCTTGCGGCTGGGCGGCGGCCGTGATGGCAGCCGTGCCGCCCTCGCTGTGGCCTACGAGGCCGACGCGGTTTTTGCGGATTTCGGGGCGGGTGCGCAGCCAGACCAGCGCGGCGAGGGCATCGGTGGCGTAATCGGCGCTGGTGGTGCCGGCCAGCGTACCGCCGCTCTGACCCACGCCTCGGTCGTCGAAGCGCAGCACGGCCACGCCGCGCCGGGTTAGGTAGTCGGCCAGCACGGCGAAAGGCTGGTGGTCGAACAGCGTTTCGTTCCGGTCTTCCGGCCCGGAGCCGGTGAGCAGCACCACGGCCGGAAACGGCCCCCGACCCGCCGGCCGGGTGTAGGTGCCGGCCAGCGTAATGCCCACTTTTGCGTTTTGAAAAGTAACGTCCTGGCTTTCGTAGGGAAACGGCGGCTGGGGTGTTTGGGGCCGCTTCGGGGCGGCGGCGGCCCCCCCGCGGCTCAGCGTGAGCGTGAGCGCTTGCCCGGCCTGCTGCCACTCGCCAGCCAGGTGCTGCCCGTCGGGGGCGCGGCGGCCGGCGAAGCGGCCCACGGCGGCCGGCAAGGTCAGGTACACGCTGTCGGCCCGCACCACGAAGCTGAGCGGCACGCCTTTAGCCCGTTGGGCCGGGATGTCGAGCGTGGCCGCGCGGGGGCCGCCGGGTGGGTCTTGCAGGTGAAACGTGGCCGTGGCCGCGCCGAGGCTGCCAGTCCAGTCGCCGCTGAGCGAGGAAGCGGAGGCAGCAGCAGAAACGGTAGCGACGCTTTGGGCCAGGCCCGGCAGCGGCAGCGCCGCCAGCAGGGCGGCGCGCAAATACAGTGCGTAGTTCATGAGCGAAATAGAAAAAGGTTCGGACAAAAGTAATTAGAAAAAAATCTAATTAGATAACAATCAAACCAAGCTCCCTACCTTCGTCCCGTGAACGCCCTCTTCAAAGCCCTCAATGACCCCACGCGCCGCGCCATCCTGGAGCTGCTGCGCCAGGGGCCGCGTACGGCCGGCGAGATTGCCGGGCACTTCGATTTTGCCAAGCCCACCATCACCCACCACCTCGACCTGCTGCGGCAGGCGGGCCTGGTAACGAGCCGCAAAGCGGGTCTTTTCGTTACCTACACGCTCAACACGACCGTAATGGACGAGCTGGTGGGCTGGCTGCTGCAATTCCGCAACCCTTAATTTCTCGCGCTGATGAAATCCCGTTTTTCTATCTGGGCTGCCCTCACGCTGGCCGCCGCCCTGCTGCCGGGCCTGTATCTGGCCAGCCGCTGGCCGAGTCTGCCGGCCATGGTGCCTACGCATTTCGACCTGCACGGCCAGGCCAATGGCTACAGCTCGAAAGCCATGCTGCTGTGGCTGGTGGGCGCGCCGCCGTTGCTCACGTATCTGCTGCTGCACTTGCTGCCCCGCTTCGACCCCAAGCGCGGCCTCGACCCGACTAACCCCAACTGGCCCAAGCTGCGGCTGGTGGTGCAGCTGCTACTAGCTGGCGTGGGCTGCTTTGTGGTGTGGGCGGCCGGGGGCGGGGCGCTCGGCGCCGCTCAACGGCCGGCGCTGGCCGGGCTGCTGGGGTTGTTCGCGCTGCTGGGCAATTACCTGAGCACCGTGCCGCCCAACTATTTCGTGGGCATCCGTACGCCCTGGACGCTCGAAAGCCCGCTGGTGTGGGCCAAAACGCACCGTCTGGCCGGCCGCCTGTTCTTCGCCGGCGGCCTGCTGGGCCTGGTGCTCGTCCTGCTGCTGCCGGTCGAAGCCAGCGTGGTGGTCGTCGTGGGAGTGCTGGGCGGGGTATCGCTGGTGGCGGTCGGGTACTCGTGGTGGGCGGGTCGGCAGCTGGCGAATTGAGCGCTGGCCTTAAGCGGCTTGGTAAGGTTGTACAAGGCTTATCTAGCGTAGCGAGCCCGCCATAAAAAAACCGAGACTGCTGATTCAGCAGCCCCGGTTTCCTAAAGCGGCTGTTTTACATGCAGGACTTACGCACGGCCACTTTCCCTCCGCGAACCTCTGCGGGAATTATCCTCTCCAAGCCGATTGCGCAAGTCCTGACATTACAAGTCCTTGCTGTTGTCGTCGAGTTGCCGGTCGATGGTCATGTTGTAAGGGTCGACCGCCACCGAAACGGGCTTGCGGGCCACCACGAAGCGGAAAGTATTGTCGCCGGCCACCAGGTGGCGCTTAACGAGGAGCAGCGGTGGCACGGGCTTTTGGTCCTTGCCCATCTCGGGGAAGATGGCCACGGGCAGGCGGTCGGCGGCCTGGTTGGCGGGGCGCTGGTTGCCGAGGCTGTCGGCGTAAAACTTGGCACCCTTCACCGTGAAATCGACCTGGTAGCGGCCGTCGGGCAGCTTTTTGCTGCTGGCGGCGCTGATGCGGTTGTCGAACAAGGTGATGCGCTCGAACTGGTCGGTGAGGTAGTTTTGGAGCGAGTCGGGCGCGGCGCGGCGCAGGTAGCCGATGAACTCCGTCGAGTTGGTGTAGGCCGGCTGCTGGAAGGCCACGGCGGCCACGTACTTTTTCAGGGCGGCGTTGAGAACCTGCTCACCCATTGCATCTTGCAGGGCGTACATCACCACCGAACCCTTGGCGTAGTGGATGTACTGCTGGTTTTCGACCAGGGCCAGGGGCACTTCCTTCTTTTTCTCGAGCGAGCGGCCGCCGAGGTAGCGGTTG
>JANXNW010000139.1 GCA_025353905.1 Hymenobacter sp. | reverse complement strand
GGGTGTCGTTGCGCCAATTCGCTCTCCAATCCGCGCAAACGGTGTATCAGGCTCACCAGCAACAGTGGACCCCTTACCTGCGCCAACTCCTGCAAAATCCGCTCATTCCCGCACTTATACCAGCGAGTGCGTAAGTCCTATTAGAAAAGCTTTTTCTGTATGCTCCCTCCTCCCCTGAGGCGTTCAGCCCTACTGCTGCCACCATTGTGGCTGGCTCTGCTCCTGGCCGGCTGCTACGGCGGAGCCGCCCCGGCGGAAGGCGAGACCGGCGGCGAGGCGGCCCCGACCCGCCCCCGCGCCGTGGTGACGGTGGGCACGGTGCGCCAGGACACCGTGCGCGAAGTGCTCACGCTGAGCGCCATCTCGGCGTATCCGGCCAAGGATATTCTGCGGGCGACGACCACGGGCTACGTGCTGGGGCCAGCGCCGGTGCCGGGCCAGCGGGTGCGCGGCGGCGAACTAGTGTTTCGGGTCCAGACCAAAGAAAGCCGGGTGCTGCACCTCGACCAGCTCACCGGCGACCCGGCCCTGCGCTTTTCGGGCGTGGTGCGCGTGGCGGCTCCGCGGGCGGGCGTGCTCTCGACGGTGGACAAGCTGCCCGGCGACTACGTGCTCGAAGGCGAGCCGCTCGGTACTATTTACGACCAAAGCCGCTTCGGCTTCGTACTTGACGTGCCCGTCACGCAATTGCGCTACGTGCGCCCCGGCCAGCGGTGCCGGGTGCTGCTGCCCGACGGCCGCCGCATCAGGGGCCGCGTGGGGCAGGCGCTGGCCACGGGCGACCTCTCGGCCCAAACCCAGCGCTACCTCGTGCGGCCCATCGGAAACGGGCTGACGCTGCCCGAAAACGTGGTTGTGCGGGTCGAAATCGACCAGACCGCGCCTTACCAGGCCACCACGCTGCCGCGCGCGGCCGTACTCAGCGACGAAACTCAAACCAACTTCTGGGTGATGCGCCTGCTCAACGACTCGGTGGCCGTGCGGGTGGCCGTCGTGCCGGGGCCGGCCCAGCCCGGCGAGCGACTCGTGTTGCGCAACCCTCGCTTCAATCCCCAGGACCGGCTGTTGCTGAGCGGCAATTACGGGCTAGACGACACGGCGGCGGTTACGGTGAAACGGTGATTATTCTCTTGGTCATTGCGAGCAGAGCGAAGCAATCGCACCTGTTTAGCCACCCAACAACGAGCCAAAAAATGAGCTGAACAGGTGCGATTGCCTCGCTTTGCTCGCAATGACGGTTACCGTATCCATTCCCTACTCTCCACCAAATGCCCACCCCCTTTTTCCAGCGCTACCAGGCCCCTATTCTCGTCGTGCTGCTGCTGAGCCTGGCGGCGGGCGGCCTGGCGTATCGGCGCATCGGGGTGGCGCTTTTTCCGGAGGTGACCTTTCCCAAAATCAAGGTCATCGCCGACGCGGGCTTGCAGCCCGTGGACCGGATGATGGTCACCGTCACCAAGCCGCTGGAGGATGCCATCAAGCAGGTGCCCGGCCTGCGGCTGCTGCGCTCGACGACGAGCCGCGGCTCGTGCGAGATTTCGGCGTTTCTGAACTGGGGGGTGAACGTGGTCAGCACCCAGCAGCAGCTCGAATCGCGCCTGAACCAGATTCGGGGCGACCTGCCGGCGGGGGTGCAATTGTCGGTCGAGCGCATGAACCCGGCTATTCTGCCCGTCATGGGCTACACGCTCGAAGCGCCCGGCAAGTCGGCGCTGGCCTTGCGCAAACTGGCTTTGTTTACGGTGAAACCGTTTTTGTCGCAGGTCGAGGGCGTGTCGGCGGTGCGGGTGCAGGGCGGGCGCACGAAAGAGTACCAGGTCGAGCTGCACCCCGACGCGCTCGCCGGGCTGGGCCTGAGTCCGGCCCAGGTGAGCGCGGCGCTGGGCGCGACCAACTTCGTGCAGAGCAATGGCTACCTGAGCGACTACCGGCGGCTGTACCTGACCGTCACGAACGCGACGGTGCAAAGCCCCGAGGACCTCGAAAACGTGGTGCTGCGCAACGACGGCCGCCAGGTGGTGCGCCTGGCCGACGTGGCCACCGTGCGCCTGGGCGAGCAGCCCGAATACACCCGCGTGAACGCCAACGGCCACGACGCGGTGCTGATTTCGGTTTTGCGCCAGCCCGATGCCAACGTCGTGCGCACCTCAGCCGGGGTGCGGGCCAAAGTCGCCGCCCTGCGGCCCAGCCTGCCAGCGGGCATCACCATTCAGCCCTACTACGACCAGGCCGAGTTCGTGGCCGAGTCCGAGCGCTCGGTGCAGGACGCGCTGCTCATCGGCCTGGGGCTGGCGCTGGTCGTGACGGCGTTATTTCTGCGCTCGTGGCGGGCGACGGGCACGATACTGCTCACCATTCCGGTGGCGCTGGCCCTGACGCTCGTCGTGCTCCAATTCGGCTTCGGCTACACGCTCAACATCATGACGCTGGGCGCGCTCGCCGCCGCCATCGGCCTGCTCATCGACGATGCCGTGGTCATGGTCGAGCAGCTGCACCGCGTCGGCGAGGCGCACCCCGAGGCCAGCCCGGCCGA
>JANXNW010000135.1 GCA_025353905.1 Hymenobacter sp. | reverse complement strand
ACTACCAGCGCGGCCGGCCCCCAAACCGTACGTTGGGACGGCCTCGACGCGCATGGACAAGCCGCTGCGCCGGGCTTTTACGACGTGGAAATCGGCGGCCAGCACCAGCGGCTGGTGCGGCTGCCGGCGGAGTGAAACCTTAAGAGACGTTTTCCTAACAGGACTTACACACGGCCAATTTCCCGCGAACCTCTGCGGGAAATTGGCCGTGTGTAAGTCCTGCCTAATAATTCGCCTCGCTGCCCGGCAAGTCAATCAGGATAAACTGCGCGTCGCGGGTGGCTTCGATTTCGACCACGTCTTCGGCCGTGAGGCGGGCCTGGTCGTTGGGACCCAGCTCGGTGCCGTTCACGAAAATCGCGCCCTCCTTGACGTAGATGAAGGTGAAGCGAATCGGGAAGGTTTTGTAGGTGATGGTTTTCTCGGCGCTCAGGTTGGCCCAGTACACGGTGCTGTTCGAGTTGATGAACACCACGTCTTCGAGCACCCGCTGGCCGGTGACGAGCGGGACCAGCTCGTTCTTACGGGCTTTCAGGAAGTTCAAATCCTTCTGCTCGTAGCTCGGGGCCAAGCCTTTGGTGCCGGGCATGAACCAGAGCTGATACAGGTGCAGGGGCTTGTCCTGCCGGTTCATCTCGCTGTGGGCCAGGCCGGTGCCAGCACTCATGCGCTGCACTTCGCCGGCGGTGATGGCCGTGCGGTTGCCCATCGTGTCCTCGTGGCTGACCTCGCCGTCGAGCACGAGCGTCACGATTTCCATCTCCGAGTGCGGGTGCTGCGGAAAGCCGTTTTGCGGGGCCACGGTGTCGTCGTTAAACACCCGCAGCGGCCCGAAGTGCATGTTTTTGGGGTCGTAGTAGTCGGCGAACGAGAACAGGAAATACGAGCTGAGCCACTGCACGGGCGAGGCGTGGTAGCGGGTGGCGGCCGAGAGGTAGGTGAGCATGGAGCGAATAGTTTAGGCTGGTGAAACTGCCGGACGCGGCCGGCAGCGAAGGTACTCGGCTTCAAACTGAGAACTGAGGGCCGGGGTTGCCCCGCCGCGTCAGCGCCCGCTTCTTCCTAACCTTACCTGACGGACGCGGCGGCGGCCCGCCAAATTCGTCGGCTGCTGCCTATCATTACGCCTTCCTGTTCCCACCCAATCCTATCCCCCATGCCCAGTTTATTTCGCGGAGCCGCCCGGGCTTCGCTGGCGGCCACGCTGTTGCTGGCCGCCTGCGCCAAAGAGATTATCACGCCCGGCGCGCCGGCTGCGGCCCCGTCGAGCGGCGAGACGGCCACCGCCTCGGCCCTGGCCGCAACTCCCGGCGGCACGGTCAATGGCGTGATGCTGCAAGGCTTTTACTGGGACGTGCCCCAGACCACCGGCGGCCAGACCTGGTGGCAGCTGCTGGGCAGCCAGGCCCCGGAGCTGGCCGCAGCGGGCTTCACGGCCGTGTGGCTGCCGCCGGCCTACAAGGGCGGCAGCGTGTTCGATGTCGGCTACGGCGTGTACGACCGCTACGACCTGGGCGAATTCAACCAAAAAGGCACCGTGGCGACCCACTACGGCACGCTGGCCCAGCTGCAGAGCTGCATCGCGGCGCTGCACGGCCGCGGCATTCAGGTGTACGAAGACGTGGTGATGAACCACCTCACCTCGGCCGACGCGCAGGAGCAGTTCAGCTACAACGGGCAGAACTTCAACGTCTATACCAGCTTCACCTACCCCAGCCGGGCCAACAAGTACAGCAGCTACCAGTGGCACTACTACAACTTCAACGGCACCCAGCAGGCCCCCAACAACGGCTGGTACCGGTGGAATGCCTGGGATTTTCAGCCCTACGCGGGCGGCCAGGCGTACGATAACCTGCTCGGCTCCGAAATCCGCTACGCCGACCCCAATCAGGTAGCCGAAACCATTAAGTGGGGCAACTGGCTCACCACCACCCTGAGCCTGGACGGCTACCGCCTCGATGCGACCAAGCACATGCTGACCTCGTTCGTCAATACCTGGCTCGACAACGTGAAAGGTTCGTCGGGGCGCTTCGCGGTGAGTGAGGCGTGGTTCGCTAACCTGGCCGACTTGCAGAACTACGCCGCGGTCACCGGCGGGCGCACGAGCCTGTTTGACGTGCCGCTGCACTACACGTTTCAGGCCATGAGCAGCGGCAACGGGGCCTGGGACATGCGCGGGCTGCAATTCGCGGGCTTCACCGAAGCCAACGGCGCGCTCGCGGTGCCCTTCGTGGACAACCACGACACCGACACGCCGGGCGGGCTCTTTTCGCCGGTCATCAACTTCAAAATGCTGGCCTACGCCTACCTGCTGACCCGCGAGAAAGGCTATCCCTGCGTGTTCTACAAAGACTACTACACCTACGGCCTCGGCCCCCAGCTTAAAACGCTGCTGAGCATTCGGCGGGCCAATGCCTACGGCGCGTCCTACGAATACACCGGCGTGGACGATGCCGACTACTACGCCTATTCGCGAACCGGCGATGCCGCGCACAAGGGCCTGATGCTCATCCTCAACGATGGCGGCGGCGCGCGCACCAAAGGCATCAGCTCGCCCTTCAAAAACGCGACGCTCACCGACAAAACCGGCAACTACGGCGGCTCCATCACCACCGACGGCAACGGCTACGGCAACTTCCCGGTGCAGGCCCGCAGCTGGTCGGTGTGGGTGCCAAATTGAGGTGCGAAGGAGTTGATAGGCGGATGTGCTAATTGGTTTTTGGCGGATAAACCGCTCCCGGCGTGGCGGCCAGAAGCGGTTTTTTCTGCGGAGCCGACCAACCTTTGCGGTCAGGTTTCAAGACCAAGCTCTCAGCCAACCGCCAACTATATGTCGCGTCTCGAACACGATTTTCTGGGTGAATTGCCCATTGCCCACGACGTTTACTACGGCATCCAAACCCAGCGGGCGCTGGAAAACTTTCACATCACAGGTATTCCGATTAAATCGGAGCCGCTGTTCGTGCAGGCGCTGGCTTTCGTCAAAAAAGCGGCCGCGCTCACCAACGCCGAACTCGGCGTACTCGACCCCGATGTTGCCAAAGCCATTGCTGCCGCCTGCGACCGCGTGGCGGCGGGCGAGTTCGACGAGCAGTTTCTGACCGACATGATTCAGGGCGGGGCGGGTACGTCGGTGAACATGAACGCCAACGAAGTCATCGCCAACGTGGCCCTGGAAATCCTGGGCCACGCGAAGGGCGACTACCAGTTCTGCCACCCCAACAACCACGTGAACTGCTCGCAATCCACGAACGACGCCTACCCCACGGCCTTCCGCATCGCGCTCAACAACAAGCTCGCCGGCTACCGCGACACGCTTTCCGAGCTGGCTGAAGCGTTTGCCCGCAAGGGCGAAGAGTTCCGCAACGTGCTCAAGATGGGCCGCACCCAGCTTCAGGATGCCGTACCGATGAGCATGGGCGACGAGTTTCACGCTTTCGCCACCAACCTGCGCGAAGAGCTTTCGCGCATTGACGACTCGCGCCGGCTCATCTCCGAAATCAACATGGGCGCCACCGCCATCGGCACGGCCGTGAACACGCCGCCCGGCTACGCGGCGCTGGTGACGAAGCACTTGCGCCAAATAACCGGCCTGGATTTGAGCCTGGCCGGCGACCTCATCGAGGCCACCTACGACACCGGGGCGTACGTGCAATTATCCGGCGTACTGAAGCGCACGGCCGTCAAGCTCAGCAAGATATGCAATGACCTGCGCCTGCTGTCGTCAGGGCCGCGCTGCGGCATCAACGAAATCAACCTGCCCGCCCTGCAACCCGGCTCCAGCATCATGCCCGGCAAGGTGAACCCAGTCGTGCCCGAAGTCGTGAATCAGACCGCCTTCTACGTCATCGGGGCCGACCTCACCGTGACGATGGCCGCCGAAGCGGGCCAGCTCCAGCTTAATGTCATGGAGCCGGTCATCTCGTTCGCCCTCTTCACCAGCATTTCCTACATGACCAACGCTTGCCGCACGCTGCGCGAAAAGTGCGTGGTCGGCATCACGGCCAACGCCGAGCACGCCGCCCAGCTCGTGTATCACAGCATCGGCATCGTGACCCAGCTCAACCCCGTGCTCGGCTACGAGGCCAGCGCCGGTATCGCCAAGGAAGCCCTGGCCACGGGCAAGTCCGTCCACGACATCGCCGTCACGGAGCG
>JANXNW010000310.1 GCA_025353905.1 Hymenobacter sp. | reverse complement strand
TTACTATTGGAAGGCTAAGCTGCTGCAAAAGCAGGGCAAAAAAGCCGAAGCCATCGCCGCCGCTACTAAGTCCTTGGAACTGGTGGCCAGCGACAAAAACGAGGTGTCGAAAGCCGAATACACCCGTCTGAACCAGGAGGTATTGGCGGCGGCCGGGGCGAAGAAGTAGGGCGGGAGCCATGTTGGCACGCTGTCGGGGCCCTGTTTTTTCGGATTGACCGCGCGCTAAGTGGCTTCGGGTGGCGGCGGGGTAGCTATTCCGCCGCCGCCGACAGCCATCTTCGTAAATGCCCGCGCCGCGTGGGTAAACTCCGAGGGCAGCAGCACCACAGTGGTCGTGTTGTTGTCGATGCCGATTTCGGAGAGCATCTGCAGGCGGCGCAGCTCCAGCGCGATGGGGCTTTTTTCCATCTCCAGCGCGCCCTGGGTGAGCTTGAGTGAAGCTTCCAGCTCGGCCTCGGCCTTGATGATGCGGGCGCGCTTCTCACGAATGGCCTCCGCCTCGCGGGCCATCGCCCGCTGCATCGATTCCGGGATTTCGACATCTTTGATTTCGACCAGCTGAATTTTGACGCCCCACGGTTCAGTCGCCGCGTCCACTACTTGCAGCAGCGCGGCGTTGATGTCGGCCCGCTCGCGCAATACCTCATCTAGCTTGTGCTGGCCGATGATGTTGCGCAGCGCCGTAACCGAGAGTTGGTAAACGGCCTTGTTGAAATCGGCTACTTTGATGATGGCGTCGGCCGGGTTCACGACCTGAAACCAGAGCACGGCGTTCACCTTGATGGTTACGCTGTCTTTGGTGATGGTTTCCTGCTGCTCCAGGTCTACGGTTTTGGTGCGCATGTCGAGCGTTTGCTGGCGCTCGATGAAGGGGATGAGCCAGTACAGGCCCGGCCCCCGCGTGCCGGTGTAGCGCCCCAGCCGAAACACGATGGCCCGCTGATACTCCTGGGCAATGCGCAGGCTGGAAACGAGCAGTAGAAAAGCAACGGCGAAAACAAAGTAGACGAAAAACATGCGGGGCGGGGATGAGGGAGTGGGTTGGGGCGCGTAAAGCAACGCACCGCCCGGCGAAGAAGCTGACCGGCTCAGCGCGGCGGCGCCGACCGGGCCTGGTGCTGCAGCCAGGTGTGGGCCGCTTCGAGGTCGCCGAAGGTATCGACCAGGGGCTGGTCGAGGCCGGCCAGGTGGCGCCGCAACAGCACGATTTCGCTGTCGGTGCGCGCCCGCAGGTTGGCGGGCAGCACCCAGGCCACGGCCCGCACCCCGCTCGCGGCCAGCTCTTCCAAGAAATCAAGCGCAATCCAGTCGGTGAGCCCGCCCCAGCCGTCGAGGTCCTGGCTGCTGTCGTTGAGCAGCAGCGGGCTGCCGGTCTGGCGCGCGTAGGCCAGAATCTGGTCGCAGCGATGGCGGGTGCTGGCGGGCGAGTGCGCCCCCCGCCACGTCAGGTAGAGCCACTGGTTGGGCGCGTCGTGGACGACGCTGAAATCGGGGGTTTCGAGCAGGGTTTTCATGGTGGAAAGTGGGCAGATTCTTAAATTCATGCCGGAGTAGCCAACCAGCAGCCAGCAACAACCGACCACCGGCAGTCGGCTGCTGCCTGGCCGAACGGCAGCTGTTTGCAGGCGGCGGGGCGCGAAAATAGGCTCTACGTGGGCCGCGCTCAGTTGGCCAATGGGCCGGCCGGCCGCTTCGCCCCCGCGTTTGTGCGTTATTTTGCGGCCGGCCCCAACCGGCCGTTATCGCGCGTGAGTGTCAGGTGTTTCGTTTTACTAAGCTGGAAGCGGGCCCCTGGCTTGGGGTTGCTGGCGCTGCTGCTGGCCCTGCTGGCCACCGCGCCGCTGGCGCAGGCCCAGCGCCAGCCCAAACGGCGCGGCGCGGCAGCCTCAGCCGCCAAAGGCCGGCCCAAAATCAAGACCAAGCCCAAAGCTCAGTCTAAAGCCCGGTCCAAAGTCCAGTCGCGTGCCAAAGCGCGGGCCAGACCCCGGGCCCGGGTCCGGCCCCCAGCCGGTCGTCGGCGCCGGCCGCAGCGCGCCGCCGCTGCCCGGCCCAGCGGCCCCAGCAAGGAGCAGCTGGAGCGCGAGCGCCTGGCCAACCTGGCTCGCATCAAGGTGGCGGGGCAGGTATTGACCCAGACGCAGCAAAAAAAGCGCGTCTCGTTGGGTCAGCTCAACGTCATTCGGGGCAAGCTCGTGGCCAAGCAGGGCCAGATTGAGAATATTTCGGTTCAGCTGCGCGGTATCGAAACCGACGTGCATCAGACCGTGCAGCAAGTGCTCAGCACCCAGGAGCACCTCGCCCGCCTCAAGGTCGAGTACGGGCAGCTGCTCTACGCGGCCTCCAAGACGAGTAGTGGGTTTAATCAACTGCTGTTTTTGTTCGCTGCCGACTCGTTCAACGACTTTGCCCGGCGTACGCGCTACGTGCGCCAGTATACCCAGCAGCGGCAGCTGCAGGCGGTGCGCATCGTGGGTACCCAGCAGCAGCTCGGCCAGCAGCTCGACGGCCTCACCCGTCAGCGCCAGCGCCAGAAGAGCCTGCTCACGAGCCAGCTGCAGGAAAACCAAAACCTACTGGGCCTCAAAACCGAGCAAACCGAAGTCGTGCAGCAGCTCAGCCAGCAGGAGCAGGGCCTGCGCCAGGAGCTGGCCGAGCGCCAGCGCGCCGTAGCCCGCCTCGACAACCTCATCGCCGAGCGCGTACGCGAAGAAATTGCCCGCGCCGCCCGCGTGGCCCGCCTCGCTGCCGCCCGCGAAGCCCGCCGCGTCGCCTTTGCCCGGGCCAAACGGTTGGAGACCAAGCCCAAGCGGCCCGCCGCCGCCGACGACGAGTCCGGCACCAATTCCGACACGGCCGCCCCCGAAACCGACACTCCCGACGAGTCCGCCACGACCAGCGCCGACCGCAGCGCCCGGCGCGTGGCCCTCACCCCCGAAACAGCCCTGCTCTCGTCGGGCTTCGCCGGCAACCGTGGCCGTTTGCCCTGGCCGGTGGCCCACGGGTTTTTGGCCCAGCATTTCGGCCGCCACCCGCACCCCGTGCTGCGCCACGTACAGGTCGATAACCGAGGCGTCGACATCCAAACCAACGACAACGAGCCGGTGCGGGCCGTGTTTGCGGGGCGGGTGCTCACCGTGGCCCAGGTGCCGGGCATGAACACCATCGTCATGATTCAGCACGGCGAATACTTCACCGTGTACGCCAAGCTCGCCGCGGTGAGCGTGCGCGAGGGCGAAACGGTGGCCGCCCGCGAAGCCATCGGCACGGCCGCCACCGACGCCGACGGCACCGCCCAGGTGCAGTTCCAGGTGTGGCGCAACTCGGCCAACCTCAACCCGGAAGGGTGGCTGGGCAAAAAATAAGCAGGTTTTTAATTCGGCTCTCAAGACGGAGTACGCCGCATTTAGCCAGGGCGGGGCGCTGCATACTCCAATCCGGGAGTTCTACCAACTTGCCAAAGCGGCGGGCAGGCTTTCAGTTTTTTCGGCGTAGCCAGGGTGGGATAACCATAAAATTAGGGGTATTTCGCTTCGCGCGCCACCAATTCCGCATGCTTGAGAATTCGTAAAGTAGGTTTGCCTAATATCTTAGCAGCGTGCACTTAATCTGCGAGTTATCGACCAAAAAAGCCCTGTTTTCTTCTGTTCTTTCCACCTTTCTCTCTTTTCGCTTTATGAAAACCATTTATTCTTCGTGGGTCCGGGCCATTGGCCTGGTAACCGGAGCCGGGCTGCTGGCCAGCGCCGGGGCCCAGGCCCAGGCCTCGCTGGCCGGCACGGCCGATTTGGCCCAGGTGGCGGGCCTGCCCGCCGCCGCCGACCTGGTGGTGGCCGGCTACGCGCCCACCGCCGCCGACCCCTACCAGCATCTGCCCGTGTGGCAGGCCGCCTTTGCCTACGCGGGGCAGGCGAGCCTGGCCTACCAGGCGACGAACCTGCCGGCGGGCCGCTACGTGGTGTATTCCTTCCTCGACGCGAACCGCAACGGCTTGTACGAGCCGACCGAGAAGCTGGCCCGCATTCCGGGCACGGTGGCGCTGAGCGGGGCCACGACGGGGGCGACCATCAATTACCCCGAGGACTGCGCGTTTTATATCCCCGGCTGGACGGCGCTCGACTACTTCACCAAGAATCCGAAGCCCAACTTCAACCCAGCCAGTACGCTGCCCTACCTGACCAGTTTCAGCTGGGGCGAGAGCGACGCCATCCAACTCGAGCTGGGCGCCAACTGGCGCTACGCCGTGAGCGTGAGCACCTTCATGGGAGCTGGTTACCCCGGCAACCGGCCGCTTGTGGCGGCCATAGCTGCCCAGCCCGGCCGCTACAAGGTGCAGAACGCCGTGACGCTGGGCAACGAATATCGCGAGCCTTTAGTCATGGCCCGCTACAAAAGCGCGTACCTGTACGACTCGGTGACCAACACCCGCTCGAGCGGCATCAGCCCCGCCGCGCCGGACTCTCTCTTCAAGGCGTTCGGGCAGGGCTGGGCCGACGACTTCACCGCCATCCGGGCGGTGTACCCCGGCTTTAAGATAGACTACCTGCTCAACGGCGGCGAATCGGGCCTGGAGCTGAGCACATCGGGCGTGGCCGAGAACGGCCCTGGGCCGTGGGTGAATGACCCCGTTGTGGTGCGCGACAAGCGCGCCTGGGACGCCCGGTTCGGCCCCAACGATACCCAGTGGTATTGGTACTCGTCGGACCGCAAGGCCCAACAAGAAGCCTGGCTTACCAACGCGGCCAAGGCCGGTATTGCCGCCGCGCAAGGCTTTGCCCCTAGCATGACCTATTACGGAGCTGGCTACAACCCCGCCATGGGCCGCTGGTGGGGCTGCCACTGGTACGACTTCGCCTACAGCGCCTTCCTGCAGTACAACGCTGTCGACTACTCGTCCGTTGAGTTCTATTACGGCGCCCGCGGCAACAGCTTCGCCGAAATCACTGCCAACAACAAGCCCAACGACCTGATGACCCAGGCCGTGAACACGTACGCGGGCGAGCTTCCGTACCCGCAAAAAATCACGAAGCCTTACATGAGTTGCGGCTGGATTTCGGACGATAACAATTCGGTGAGCGCGCCCGACCGCTGGATGGGCTTCCTCAAGTTTGAGGCCCTCTGCGGGGGCGTCTCGCCCACCGTCTCCAATTTCGATAAATGGGAGGACACCAAGCCGCAGCGCCTGGACGGGGCGGTGGTGGCCAACGACGTACACATGCAGTGGATTTGGCAGTACTTCGTCTCGTCGCACGCCCACGCGGCGTTCACCCATTTGCAGGATTACGTCACCGGCGGCGCCCTCGTCGCCAATACCAGCAACCATCCCTTTGATGGCGACATTCATTATCCCACGCCCCACCCGTGGTACATGTTCGTCCCCGTGGGAGAAAACAACCCCACCAATAGCTTCCAAGCGGTGGTGGCGGCGCGCAAGCTCAACAACCAGGACAAGTATCTCGTGCTGGCCTGGGCCAGCAGCGGGGCCGACCGCTTTGTGAACGTGGCCATCCCCGGCCTGGGTACGCTGGCCCTCTACGCCCGCACGGCCGGCACGATGTACCAAATCGAGGGTACGGGCGCGGGGCGTACGCTGGAGGTGCTCGACCCGGGGGCGATGAACCCGGCCGCCGACCTGGGGCCAACGCCGGGTGTGAGCGGCCCGCTGGCCACGACTAACGCGATGGTGTCGGCCGACCAGGCCCTGCGGGCGTATCCCAACCCGTCGGCGGGCAGCACCACGCTGCACTACTACCTGGCCACGGCCGGGGCCGTGCAGCTGGAAGTGCGCGACGTGCTGGGCCGCACGGTGGCCCGGCCCGTGGCCGGGTCGCAGGCAGTGGGCTGGCACGAGGTGCCGCTAGCGCTGCCGGCGGCCGCCAATGGCCTCTACCAGGCGGTGCTCACCAGCCCCGCCGGCCGCCAAACCGCCAAGGTGTTGCTGCAGCGCTGAGCCCGCGCCCAGGTACTACGTCAAAACGCGTATGCTCCCGGCCGGGAGCGTACGCGTTTTGACGTAGTACCTGGCGAAATAGTGAGTTGGTGAATTGAGCATAGCTTTAGCACGATAATTGACGCCAGCCGGGTTACTGATGCTCGTGCCAGCAGCCTTACCAGCTACTTTTCTTCCTTAGCTCCATGCTCGTCTACCTGATTTTGGCCGCGTCGCTGCTCTCGCCGAGCCCGGCCCAGCGCAATTTTGGCCCTGGCCCTGGCCCCGGCCCCGGCCAACAGGCGCCGGCGACTGACACCGTCCGCCTGATACCGGGCCTGCAGGGGCAGCAGTTTGGCTGGGGCACGGCCGTGCTGCGCAACGGCCAGACGCTGCGCGCTTACCTGCCTGCTACCGCCAGCGGCCTCGACCAGCTGGTGTACTACTACCTCGCCCCGCCCGATGCCGTGCCCAGCCGCCGGCCCAAGCTACTGGCCGTGAGTGAGGTGCGCTGGATGCGGGTGCGCGGCCAGTACTCGGAGCTGCTCACGCCCGACAAGCGCGAGCCGGGCCGGCTGGCGGCGCGGCGCGCCACCGGGTCCATCGATTTGTTTATGGTGCAGGCCGCGCCGGTTGCCCTGGTAGGGTTTTTGGGACCGACCCCGGTACTTAGCTCGCCCGCCTCGGGAAGCATTTCGCCCGGTGCCGCTACCTGGTATTTGCGCCGGCCCGGCGGCCCGCCCGTGTTGGTGCGGCCCGAAAGCTTCGCCAGTCAGCTGGCCGAGTGGCTGGCCCCCAACGCCGAGCTAGCCCGCCGCGTGGCCGCCGGCCAGGCCGGCTACCGCTTTGAAGACCTCGAAAGCATAGTGCGGCAGTTCAATCAGCGCGGGAAATGAGTTTCTTACAGCGTGTTTCCAACGCCCCGTCATTGCGAGCGTAGCGAAGCAATCGCACCTGTTCAGCTCGTTGCTAAGCTCGTCAAGCGCGCTCAGCAGGTGCGATTGCTTCGCTACGCTCGCAATGACGAGGAATTGGGTCCTTGGCACCAACTTCTACACCAGGCCGTGCTCGACGGCCAGCCTGATGAGGGCGGCCGTGTTGGGAGTTTCGAGCTTGGTGAGCAGGTTGCGGCGGTGAGTTTCGACGGTGAGCGGGCTCAGAAACAGGCGTTCGGCGATTTGGGGGCTGGTGAGGCCGGTGGCGATGAGGCGCAGCACCTCGTGCTCGCGACGCGTGAGCGCGGGCAGCGCCGCCGGCAGCGGGCCGGTTTGCAATAACAGCTCCTGCACTTCGTCGCTGAAGTATTTTTTGCCGGCCAGCACCCGTCCGATGGCTTCAGCCAGCTCCTCGGGCGAGGCGTTCTTGAGCACGTAGCCCGCCGCGCCGTGCTGCATCACGCGTGCCACGTAGCTCTTTTCGTTGAGCGTGGTCAGGGCCAGGATTTTCAGGGCCGGGTAGTCAGCCATGAGCTGCCGGCAGACTTCGGTGCCGCTCTGGTCGGGCAGGTTGATGTCGAGCAGCACCACGTCGGGCTGATGAGTGGCCACGGCGGCGTAGGCTTCGGCGGCCGTGGCGCAGGCGGCCACCACGGCCAGGTGCGTCAGCGGGGCCAGCAGCACCTGCAGGCCGGCGCGCACCAGCGGGTGGTCGTCTACTATCACTAAGCGAGTTATCATGGTTGGTGGTTTTTGGTTGGTGGTTTTTGGTTGGTGGTTTTTGGTTGGTGGTTTTTGGTTGGTGGTTTTTGGTTGGTCATTGCGAGCGCGGCGAAGCAATCGCACCTGTTCAGTTCTCTGTTAAGCTCGTCAAGCACGGCCGTTCAGGTGCGATTGCTTCGTCCCTTGCTTGATGCGCAACATGCTCGCAATGACCAACCAA
>JANXNW010000099.1 GCA_025353905.1 Hymenobacter sp. | reverse complement strand
GTGTCGGGGCACTTGTCCTTGCGGTCGGGCACGCCGTCGCCGTCCGTGTCTTTGGCTTTGCCGAAGGCGAAAGTCAGGCCCGCCGAAAACTGCATGTAGCGGTCGTAGCCTTCGGTGAAGCTGTCGTCGCGGCCTTTCACGCCGTCGAGGGCATCATCGGGCGCGAACAGCCAGTGCTGACCAGCCTGCACGAACAGGCTCGCGCCCGGCCCGAGGCGAAAATCCAGCCCCAACGCACCCTGCGCGTCGAACGCGCCGAAGGTGTTGCGGCTGTTGAGGGCCGTTTGCGAAGCGTAGCGGTCGGAGTAGATGTAGGCGAAACCCGGCTGCAACAGCGCGTAGGGATGCACGAAAAACTCGTCCTTGAGCGGCAGCTTGAATTTCAAGCCCAGACCGAAAGTCGAGACGTTGGCGTAAAAACGCCGGTTATCGGTCTGAAAGCCGCCCCCGTTGGTGAACGTGTTCGGCTCGGCCGGGTAGCGCAGCGTGGATTGGTTAGCCGATAGGTTAAGGTCGAAGCCCTTGCTGATGTAGCGGCTCAGGGTGAGGCCCCCGCCGTAAGTGGCGTTGCGCGTGTCCCAGTAGTTGCTGCCCAGGTCGCCCCGGTATTGCAGCAGCGTGGCATAGCCGCTGAGGCCAAATTTCTTGTCGGCGTTCTGGGCGTGGCCGCTCAGCGCGGTTCCCAGCAGCGCCACTCCCCCGAGCAGGGCAGTTTTGAGTAGGTGTTTCATAAAGAGAGGTTGAAAAAACCGGGCGGCGCGAGGCATTCCGGCGGGTAAGAAAAACAAGCGGCCGGGCCAACCGACTAAACTCAACTAACAGGCCCGACTAACAGCCAGGGGCCGCTTACGTAAGCTGGACGGAAAAGGTCATCGACTCAGCGCCTGACCGCCGAAGCAGCGAGCCAGCCAGCCAGACCGCGCGGGGCGTACACTATCCTCGTCCTCAGCCCACCCGGCAAAGGTAAGGGCGATACGGCCCGGCTTAGTGCCGCACCCTATCGCCCTACCGGGTTTAGTTAAAGAAGCTATTCGCTGACCGGCCCCGCCGCTACCCCGTTTGGCGGGGGCTGCTGCCGGACGGGGGCGCGGGTGGCAGCTGGCTCATGCCACCCTGCCCCGCGCGCCCAGCTGGGCTGGCCCCGGCGGTCGGGCCGCCGGGCTTGTTGAGCTGCTGGATGGCCATCATCTGCTCCAGCGACTTGCTCATGCCCTCGTTCGAGCCGTCGAGGAAGATGACATTGCCGCGACCCTGCTCGGCGAAGTGCTTGATGGCTTCGGTCCACATCGAGAAGTAGACCAGGCTCGGGTCGAGGTTGTTGCTGGCCAGCTCCTGCACGGCCACGGCCATGCCCTTCGTGACCTCCTCCCGGAACAGGGCCACGCCCTGGCCCCGGAGCTGGGCGGCGATTTTCTCGGCCTCGGCCGAAATCTTGATGGCGTTGCCCTCCGCTTCGGCGGCTTTGGTTTTGGTGATGAGCAGGGCCTGGCCCTCGTTTTCGGCGGCAGCCTTGAGGTTGTTGCTGGCCACCACGCGCGACATCGAGCGCATGATTTCCTCGTCGAAGGCGATGTCATTGAGCTGCAAGTCAATGAGGTGGTAGCCCCAGCTTTCGAGAATCTCATCGAGCTGGTCCTTCACGTGGAGCACGATTTCGCTGCGCAGGCTGAGCACCGCCGCCTGCTTCTGGGTGGCTACGAAGGCGCGGATGCTGCCCTCGACGGTGCGGATGAGCGACTGCATGAGCGAGCGCTCATCGACAAACTTGAAGGCCACGTTCTTGATGGTTTCGTCGGCCTGGTTCAGCACCGAGTACACGAGCAGGGTCTTGAAATTAACGTTGGCCTGGTCGATGGTAATGGCCTGGAATTCCAATTCCAGCGAGCGGTTCTGGATGGAAATCCGCTTGAATACCGTCTCGATAAACGGAATCTTAAAATTCAGGCCCGGCATCATTACCCGGCGATACTTACCAAAAATGGTGATGACGGCCACCGTGCCCTGCGGCACGACGACGTAGCTCAGAAAAGCAGTCAGCAAGAGAAGGCCGAGCAGAATCAGCGAGTAGCTCATGGGCAGCGGGGGGAAAAGTGAATCGGGCGGCAAGGTAGGGCGGGGAGTGGATTATGCGGTGCTGAGTGTTGAATGTTGGGTCATTGCGAGCATGTTGCGCATGGAGCAAGGGACGGAGCAATCGCATCTGTTCAGTACGTTTGACTACTCGTCAGGGCGCGGCCAAACAGGTGCGATTGCTTCGTTCCTTGCTCCATGCGCAACATGCTCGCAATGACCCAACATTCAACACTCAGCACTCATGCTCACCCAACAAACCCTGCGCCGCCTCGCTACCGACAAAGTGTTCGCGCGCGGGCAAGACTTGTTCGACCAGGGAGCGGTGACAAAGCTGAGCCGCGCGGCCCCGATGCGCTTCGCGGCCCGCGTCAAGGGCACCTACCGCTACAGCGTACAGCTGTGGCTGGCCAGCGGCGAGGCCGTATTCAGCTGCGACTGCCCGTATGACCTGGAAGGCATCTGCAAGCACGCCGTCGCCCTGGGCCTGGCCGTGCTCGATACCTACGGCAACTCGCTGGGCCAGCTGCCGCTTGATGGAACCGGGCTGGGGTCGGCCGCCGGAGCTGGCAGCGCTGGTAATGTGGCCGCCACCGGCCCCACGGCCGCCCTGCCCGAGGCCGTAGCCGCCGCCTGGGGCGCGCGTCCCGAAGCTGAGCGCCTGCGCTTTCTGGAGCTGGCCCTGGCCAAAAACGATGACCTGGCCCGGCAGTTTCTGGCCTTCGGCCTGCCCGACCTACCCCGAGTCAAGCCCGGCAAAAAGGCCAAGGGCGACAGCTCCGCTTTTCCGCCCGACCCAACCAAGCACCTGGCCGAGCGCCTGCGCGACACGCTCGGGGCGCTCGAATTCGGCGAAGATTTCTTCGAGAGCAACCCCGACCATTACGAGAGCGAGGACCTGAGCGAGAGCGGCTACGAAATCGTGCGCGAGGAATTGCAGCCCTTTGCCGACGAGCTGCTGACCCTGGCCCGCGGCGGCGAGCTGACCCAGGCGCTGCGCTACTGGACGAAGGCGGGCGTGGCCATTTACGGGGTCGAGGAGCCAGCCAGCGACGACTACGGCACGTTTGGCGACTACGGCCCCGAAGCGCTGGAGCAGTGGCAGGCCCTGCTGGCCGAAGCCAGCTGGCCCCGGCTGCTGACGGCCGCCGTGCTGCCCGCCCACGAGGTGACGGTCGCCTTTGCTTACCTCACCCATCATTTGCGCGACCCGCAAGCCGCGCGCTGGGCCGACGACGAGACTGACTGGCAGGCCCTGCTGGAAGCGCTGGCCGACGAGCCGGTGGCCGCGCCCCTGCTGCCGCCGCTGCTGAGCGGGGCCTGGCTGCCGCCCGCCACCCTGGCCCGGCTGCGCCTGCGCCTGGCTCGCGCCGCTTCTGATGATACCGCCTGGGTGGCGCAAGCCGAAACCCTGCTAACGGAAGATGCCGACGTGGCCCGGCAACTGCTCGGGCACTACACCCAGCGGCTCGACTGGGCCGGCTTCGGGCGGGCGGCGACCACGGCCTTCGCCACCTGGCCCGAGCAGTTCGCCGATTTCACGGTGCAAAACTTTGCCCCCGAGAGAGCCCCGGCCGCGTTCGCCGGCTCGGCCGACTTGTACTTCGCCGCCCTGCGCTTCCGCGCGCTGGCCAACCGCTCGACCGCCGACTTCGGGCGCCTGCTGCCGCTGCTCAACGCGGCGGACCGGGCCGCGTTCGAGGGCGAGGTGCTGAAGCTGGCCCGCGGCGGGCGCGGCGGGCTGGCCTTCGCCAGCCACGTACTGGCCGCCACCGACCCGGCCCACCCCGCCGCCCTGCGTACGCTGCTCTTCAGCCTGGAATGGCCCTTCGTGAGTCCGCCCGCCGAGCTGGAAACCGTCCTGGCCCGCCTGGCCGCCCTCGACCCCACGGCCCTGATACTGGAAATGGAAACCCGCCTGCCCGCCTACCTCAACGGCCGGGCCGGGGCCAAGCGCGGCGCGGCTCTCTACGAACGCATCGCCATGTGGCTGACGAGCGCCCAAGCAGCTACCCCGCGCCTCACCGACCCCGTGCGCCGCCTGGCCCAGCGCTTGCGCGAGGAATTCCCGACCCTGCACGGGTTGCGCGAGGTATTGCAGCGGCAAAGGTTGCTGGTGGCCAAGGAGCTGGGGGAGGTGGTGACGACAGTACCGAAGCAGGCGCGGGGGCAGAAGAAGCGGTAGTTTCAGGCCCCATTTAACCGGGGCGAGCGCTGCACGGGGGCTGACCCACGAGCTGCGGTATTTCGAGGGAGGATGAGGCAGCTTAATTTGCCAACAGCTTTCCGCCACCAGTCAGGCGAACCCAAACCCATGTCGCGCAGCCACCTCAAAACCCCGGTTTTCGGCTTCACTACGGCCACGTCGGAGAAGCAGGACAAGCGGCAGGCTAACCGCTGCTTGCGCCGCCAGGTGCAAGCCGGCCAGTTGCATCTGACCCTGCGCGAAGTGTCCAATATATGGGCGTTTGCCAAGGATGGCAAGCGCTACTGGCCCGGCTGCCCGGCTGAGTTGCGGCGGAAATAAGCAGCGCTCCACCCGCTTACTTTTGTTCTGGTCTTCGTAGTCGCCGTAGCATAATTTAGCTCCAGTACTGCTCGCTAGCTCTTTCCCTACTATATCCACGCCCACGCTTTCAGCCCCCGTCCGCCCCACCCTGGCCCAGGTGCGCCGCCTGGCCCGGCAGCTTTCGCCGGCCAGTGAGCACAAGCTGGCCGCCGAGCTGCTGGCCATGCGGGCGGCGGCCGAGGTGCACGAAGTGTACGCCATCAGCGGGCTGGTGCGCACCGACAACGCGGCGCGGGGTCTGCCGCCCATCACGGACGAAGACCTCGACCGGGAGCTGCGCGAGTTTCGGCAGGAGCGCCGTGCCGCATAGAGCATTCGGCGTACCTTGCGTACAACTTTCCGGTACAAGTCATGCAAACTTATTCCTATTCCGAAGCCCGCGCCACGCTGGCCGCCCTACTCGACCGCGTGACCGACGACCAGGAGCCGGTGATTATTGCCCGTCGGGGCAAGCCCGCCGTGGCCCTGGTGGCGCTCGACGAACTGGAGTCATACCGCGAGACGGCGTACCTGCTACGCTCGCCGGCTAATGCCGAGCGTCTGCTCGCCGCCCTCGACCGAGCCAAGCGCGGCGAGGGGGAAACCTTAACAGTGGAAGAATTAGCGGCCCGCGTTCAATACCATGCCCCGGAAGCCTCCCGCCGCTGAGCCGGCCGCCGCGCCCCGCCCGGCCTGGGAAGACGGGTTCGACGCGGACTTCATCGAAGACCTGGGTTTTTTCGTCGCCACCAATCCCCGCCTGGCCGGTCGGGTGCTGGAATTAGTACGAGCCGTGTTGCGCGACCCATTCGCGGGCATCGGAAAGCCAGAGCCGTTGCGCGGGCAGGCGGCCGGGGCCTGGTCACGCCGCATCAGCGCCGAACACCGGCTGGTGTATCAGGTGGGTGACCGGCGCGCTGTCTTCGTGCAAGCGCGCTATCATTACGAGAAGTAGGTTATCCACGGGTAACGGACCACCGACCTGCGTTACCACCGACCTTCGCGCCATGAGGGCCACTCTCCTGCTGTTGCTACGCTGGCTGCTGCTGACGGCCGCCGTGGCGGCGCTGGCCGGCACGGCCTCAGCGGGATTTTTGGTGAGTCTGGATTGGGTGACGCGTTGGCGCGAGCTGCATCCTTGGGCGCTGGCGCTGCTGCCGCTGGGCGGCGGGCTCATCGGCGGGGCGTATTACCGCTTCGGTGGGCGGGCCGGGCGGGGCACGAACCTGATTCTCGAAGAAATCCACGACCCGCGCGAGGCGGTGCCCTTGCGGCTGGTGCCGCTGGTGCTGGGCGGCACGTTGCTCACGCACCTATTTGGCGGCTCGGCGGGGCGCGAGGGCACGGCCGTACAAATGGGCGGCGCGCTCGCCGACCAGCTCGCCCGTTGGCTGCCCAGCCAGTCGGCTGAGGAAGCTGAAGTGGCTAACGGCGCGAAAACAACTCAGCGGCGGCTGTTGCTCATCGCGGGGCTGAGTGCGGGCTTCGCGTCGGTGTTCGGCACGCCGCTGGCTGGGGCCGTGTTCGGGCTGGAAGTGCTGCGGCAGCGGCCCGGCGGATGGGCCGCGCGCTGGGCGGACTGGCGACTGGCATGGTGGCCGAGCCTGGCAGCGGCCGTGCTCGCCGACCAGGTTACCCGCGCCTGGGGCATCACCCATACACCTTACCCGACCCTGGCGGCGGGGCCGTTTTCGTTGAGTGGGCTGGCAGCGGCCGTCGGCGCGGGCGTCACCTTCGGGCTGGCGGCGCGGGCTTTCGTGGGGCTGTCGCACGGCGTACAAAGCATTTTTGAGCGGGTGCCGTATCCGCCGCTGCGGCCGGTGCTGGGCGGGGCGCTGGTGGCCGGGGCCATGTGGGGCCTAGGCACCATGCGCTACGCCGGGCTTGGCATACCCGTCATCCTGGAAGCGTTTCAGCACCCGCTTGGCGGGCAGGATTTCGCCCTCAAGCTCGGGCTCACGGCTCTCACGCTGGGCTGCGGGCTGCGGGGCGGTGAGGTCACGCCGCTCTTTTTTATCGGGGCCACGCTGGGCTCGGCGCTGGCCGGGGTGCTGCCGTTGCCGGTGGGCCTGCTGGCGGGCATGGGCTTCGTGGCCGTGTTCGCGGGGGCGGCCCGCACTCCGCTGGCTTGCGTGGTGCTGGGCCTGGAGCTGTTCGGGACCGGGGCGGGCGCGTACCTGGCCCTGGGCTGCGCCGTGGCGTATGGGTGCGCGGGACGGGCGGGGATTTACACCACCCGCTGAGCCAAAACCCGGCAGCCCCGATTGCCCCGTCTGGGCAATACCCGCCAGAAAACCAGGCAGCCCAATCACGCGGCCGGCTGGCTTATCCATCGCTGACTCGCCTACCCACTCACCAGCCGGGCCACGAAAAACGCCGCCCCGGCCGCCGCCGCGCCAGTAGCCGCCATCTTGAGGGCCCCGGCCACCGGCGGCTGGCCAATAAGACGACTCTTAAAATAGCCGAACACGAACAAGCACAGCAACGTGATGACGCCCGACCAAAGCAAGCCCTGGCGCGGGGTAGCGGTGAGAAAATACGCGCTGAGCGGAATCAGGCCGCCCACGGCGTAGGCCCCGGCGATGGTGAACGCGCTTTTGGGGGCCTGGCGCGGGTCAGGTTCTTCGAGGCCCAGCTCGTACTTCATCATGAACTTGACCCACTGCTGGGGGTCCTGGGTCAGCTCGGCGGTGGCCTGGGCAGCGGTGGCCTCGCTCAGGCCCATGCCCACGAGCAGCTCCTGCACTTCCCGGCGCTCGGTGGCGGGCACGGTGCGGACTTCCTCGTGCTCGCGGCCCAGCTCGGCGGCGTAGTGCTCAACCTCAGTGCGGCCGGCCAGGTAGCCGCCCAGGCCCATGGCGATGGAGCCGGCCACGATTTCAGCCAGCCCCGCCGTAATCACCAGGCCCGACGACTGCACCGCCCCGCTCAGGCCAGCCGCCAGGGCAAAAGGCACGGTGAGGCCATCAGATAAGCCAATAACGATGTCTTGCAGCGTGGCCGAGCTGCTGAGGTGGTGTTCGGGGTGCATATAGTCAATGGCCAAATGGGCGAATGGCGGAATGGGCGAATGGCCGGGCGATTGAATAATCGAGGCACCAAAGCTACCCATTCCGCCATTCCGCCATTCACTCATTTTCCGCTACGGCATGGTGAAGCCCAGGTCGAAGCTCACGATATTGGCCCGCAGGCCGATGGATTGCCAGTAGTAGCCGTAGCGCAGGTCCAGGGACTTGAACTTGGCCACCCGGCCGTGGAAAGGGGTTTTGAAGCGGCCCAGCCCGTAGAGCGGGGCGTAGCGCAAGCCCAGACCCGTTTTCTGGGCCGAAAAAGCCGCCAGGTCGTAGTCGGAGGTGAAGTACTCATCCGCCACCGAGTGGGCCAGGTAGGGCGCGAAGTAGGTCGAGGCCGTCTGGGTGTGGTAGCGGTAGAAGGGGTAGAAAGTCAGGAAGGGCGTCAGTTTCAGGGGCGCTTCCAGCTCCAGGGTGTGGGCCTGGATGCCGAAATTGTCGTTGTAGAAGCGGTAAAAGGCGCGCAGCTGCACCAGGTCGGTGGCGTAGTAGTTGAGGCGCAAAGCCACCGGAAACTTGTTGCGCAGCCGGGGCAGCACCTCAGCCTTGGCCGTGCCGAGCTGGCCGGCGGTGAGGCCCAGCGGGGCATAATCGTAGAAATACACCCGCTGAAAGGGCGTACTCAGCAACCCGCGCTGGGCCACCAGCTCGGTGCTCACGGCCACTTGCAGGCGCTTGCTCAGCACCTGCGAATAAACTACGCTCAGATTAAAGCTCTGGCGCGAGTCGAAGCCCGAGCCGTTGCGCTGGTTGCCGCCGGTGCGCAGCTCGACGGGCAGAATCAGCGTTACCTGGTCGAAAAACGCCTGTCCCGCCACGCTCAGCTCGCGGTTGCCGTCGCGCGAAGATTTCGCCCACGACCCCACCACGTTGAACGACTGGTAGTCGTATTCCTTCGAGGCCCCCGCCCCCAACCCGACGATGGTGTGCCGGTCGCGCAGGGTGCGGGAGTAGCCCAGGTCGGCGTGAATGCGCACGTCGTGGGAAGAGGGCGAGGACAGCACCTGGTCGATGCGGTCGGTCGAGGCCGAGGCGTAGTAGTCAAAGCCGATGTTGGCCGACACGCGGGTGAGCGAGTCGAGCGGCACATTGAGCACGATGGTCGGCGAGATGTCGGTCAGCTGCTGGGTGCCGACGCCGCCCTCCACGGCCGAGCGGTTGCCGTCCTGCTGGTAGTAGCTGCCCAGAATATTCACTTCCGTCTCGCCCGGCGAGACGCGGGTCGGCGTGGCCTCAACTCCCGCCCGGTTGAGCCGGTCGGTGGTGGGGGCGCCCTGGGCCAGCCCGCCAAACGGAAGCGCGCAGCCGAGGCCGGCGAGCAGTAGTTTTCTCACTTAATCAATTAAAATAAAACGCGTTAATTGCAGCCGCAGCCGCCGCCGACTTTGCCGCCGTTGGCCCCGCCGCCGCCTTCGCGGTAGCTCTCGAAATTGACTTCGGGGGCTTCTACTTTCTTGGTGGCCAGCTTCATGTCCTCGTCGTTGAGGTACTGCTTCTGGTAGGCTTTCACCGACAC
>JANXNW010000067.1 GCA_025353905.1 Hymenobacter sp. | reverse complement strand
CGGCAAACAACTGAGATGCCTGAACAACTGCTGCCGCGCCGGCTGGCTGACCAACGGGAAGCGGGCCGGCTGGCGTCAGGGCCTGCTACAGCGGTATCGGGGGGCCGCGCTGCACGTCCCAACGGGCGGGCTGCGTGGCCTTGTCGCGCCAGGGACTGCTGAGTCCCCGCGCAAGGGATAGGAGCCAACCGACCGAAGGAAGGTGCCCGCAGGGCCGAAGCGAAGCGGAGTGGCGCATAGCCCGACCCCCGGAACGACCAACGGGAGTGTAGGGGGATGCGCCCTGAAAATAATGTTGCTCGGAATAATGCTAAAACTGCGGGGTGATGGGAAACGTACTTGTCAAAATAAGTTTGACAAGTTGTAGCTTTGTGCAAACGAATTTCACTAAACCACATGAACGACATGTTTAGCAGCACGAAAGCAGGGCATTTGACGCAAATTGTCAGCACGGCGATACTGGGTCAATTGATAAGTAGCGGCCTGACGCCGCCCGACCCGACTACGATTGAGAACTACGGGCACTTGATTATTCAGGCCCTGGTGGCGGTGGTGACTATCTGGGCCACGGTGCGCAAGGCGTTCCAGCGGCCGCAAGTGGTGGGGCCGGATGCCAGCGAGCCTGGGAAAGCCGAGCCTGGGAAAGATGGGACTGGGAAAGATGGGACTGCGAAGGGGGCTGGGGTAACGAAGGATGGTGATGGTCGCGCTCAGTAAGGCCCAAGAGTCGCGGCAGGTGACGCGGCTGGCATCGGTGCGGCCAGCGTTGGCGGCGGCCTATCAACTGGCGCTGGGGCAGTGGTTGGCAAACCCGACGCTGGCGGCGCTGGGGCGGCCGTTCGTGAGTGAGGGTCACCGGTCGGTGGCGGCGCAAGACGAGCTGTACACCCACGGCCGGACGGCACCGGGGCCGGTCGTGACCTACAAGCGGGGGGGCGAGAGCCATCATAACCAGTGGCCGAGCTGGGCGCTGGACGTGGCGGTGTTGTTGCCCGATGGCACGACGAGCTGGTCGGTGGGGCTGCTGGAGAAGTTTGCCCGGTTGATGAAGGCGGCCGATGCGCGGGTGCGCTGGGGGGGCGACTGGCCGAAGTTTCAGGACGCGCCGCACTTCGAGATGACCGGCTAAGGGGAACGTAGGGGTAGAAGGAAGTCCGCTGGCAGTATGGCTAGCGGACTTTTTTTGTGTTGGATACAGTCGATGAAGCCGGATAAGGAGCCTGAGTAAAAGTTTGACTAGATGCGGCAAGCAAGTTTGTACAAGAGCAAGCTAATTTGATTAAGGGTTTGCATTTTACTAATAAAATTGACAAATTGACGACTAATTTGATTAGTTAGACCTTATACTTGCAGCCCGCAATCAGCGGCGGCTACTATGGCAACTCTGCAACTACTTGGAAAAACACGGCCTGGGGCCGTTCGGCTCACTTTTTTGGATACCCGGCTCGTGTGCGGGTTCCCGTCGTCGGCGGCGGACTACGAGTCGGAGCAGGTGGACCTGAACGAGCTGATGCTGCGGCACCCGGACGCTTCATTTCTGGCCCGAGCCAAGGGAGACAGTATGCGGGGGGTGGGCATCCACGACGGGGACGTGTTGGCGGTGGACCGGAGCATGGCGGTCCAGGACGGGGACATTGTGGTGGCCTGCGTCGAGGGCGACTGCACGGTGAAGCGGCTGGTGCGGCGGGCGAACTCGGTGGTGCTGGTGGCCGAGAATGAGGGGTTCGCGCCGATTGAGGTGACCAACGCCGACGACTTGCGGATATGGGGAGTAGTGGTGGCGGTGCTGCACCCGCTGGTGAGTGAGGGGCGGCGGGGCCTGAGCTACGCGCGACCGGGTTGATGGGCAGCTCGCTGGACGTTGCGCCTCACGGGACCCCTGTGGGGCCTACCCCCTCTCCGAAAAGGAGAAGGGGAGCCGGACGACTGCCGCCACTTTTTGCTTGCTGCTGAACTGATAAGCAGCCTGTACCTATTCATTCTTACCCTATTGCGTTATGTTTGGTCTGGTTGATTGTACTAATTTTTACGCCTCGTGCGAGCGGGTATTTCGGCCGGAACTGGAAGGGCGGGCGGTGGTAGTGCTGTCAAATAATGACGGGTGCGTGATTGCGCGCTCGCAAGAGGCGAAGGCGCTGGGGGTGCGGATGGGCGAGCCGTATTTTCAGGTGCGGGAGCTGATGGAGCGGCGGGGGGTGGTGGTGTGCTCGTCGAACTACGAGCTGTACGGGGACATGTCGCGGCGCGTGATGTGGTACTTGCAGCAGGTGGCCCCGGCGGTGGAAGTGTACTCGATTGACGAGGCGTTTCTGGACCTGGCGGGGATGACGCGGCACTTCGACCTGGCGAGCTGGGCGGGGGACGTGCGCGGAGCGGTGCGGCAGCGCACGGGCATCCCGGTGTGCGTGGGGGTGGCCCCGACCAAGACGCTGGCCAAGCTGGCGAACCGGCTGGCGAAGCAAGACGCGCACCAGGGCGCGGGGTCGGGGGTGGTGGTGCTCGACGACGAGCAGCAGCGGCGCGAGGCGCTGGGGCGGGTGGCGGTGGAAGACGTGTGGGGCGTGGGCGGGCGCTCGGCGGCGAAGCTGCACGCGGCGGGGGTGCGGACGGCGGCGGAGCTGGCGGGCGTGGGCGATGCCTGGGCGCGGAAAAACCTGGGGGGCGTGGTGGGGGCGCGGCTGCTGTGCGAGCTGCGGGGGTTTTCGTGCGCGGGGGTGGTCGTAGAAGACGAGGCCCGCAAGTCGCTGGCCTGTACGCGCTCGTTTGGGCGGCCGCTGACGCGCTGGGAAGACGTGGCGGGGGCGGTGGCCACGCACGCGGCGCGGGCGGGCGAGAAGCTGCGGCGGCAGGGCCTGGCGGCGCGGCTGCTGACGGTGTTCGTGGAGACGAACCGGTTTGCGGCCGCGCCTCCGCCCCACTCCTTTTCGGCGCAACTGACCTTGTCGGGAGCGACGGACGACACGGTGAGCCTGACGCGGGCGGCGCTGAAAGGGCTGGAGCGGGCCTGGCGGCCGGGGCGAACCTACGTGAAGGCGGGCGTGGTGCTCGACGGGTTGGAGCGGGCGGGAGCGGCGGCGCAGGGGACGCTGTTTGGGGACGCGGGGGGGCCGGGGCCGGCGCGCGGGGAGCTGATGCGGGCGCTGGACGCGCTCAACGGGCGGTACGGGTCGGGGACGGTGCGGGTGGCGGCGGCGGTGCCGGGGCCGGGCAAGGCCGAGGCGTGGGCGATGCGGCGGGAAGTGAAGAGTCCGGCCTTTACGACGAAGTGGGGGGAGCTGTGGGAAGTGCGCTGCTGAGCATCGCGGCCTGGAATTCTAAAGCGACAATCGGATGGCAACTGTACGACTCTTGATGGAAGCGCGGGTGGTGGGGGAAACCGACCAGGCCCGGATGATGGAAATAAACCGGCCGGGCAAAGCGCCGTGGCTGGTGGGGCTGCCGGCGGCACCGGACCGGGGGGCGCTGTTGGCGCTGGCCGACTACGTGACGGCCTGCTACCTGGTGGAGCTGCCGGTGGAAAGCGTTCGGCTGGGCTGGGAGACGATTTACGGGCTGGTGCGGGCGGCGCTGCTGGATGCGGGCGCGGCCGGCGCGGACGAGGAATGAGGTTTGACGCTGCTTTACTACTTTAACAACTTGACTGTTATGACTCACCACATACCACCGGCTGGCTTGCCGGGTAGCGAATTAAAAACAGAGACTCGCCGCGGCGTGAAGCGGCGGCTGCACAATCGGCGCATTCTGATGGTGATGACCTCGGAAGGAAACTACCAGATTCAGATAGCCAAGCTGCTGGGGCCGGGCGAAGCGGCGGAGCTGCGCCGGCTGGGGCACCACGACGCGGTGGATGACTTCATTCTGCGGGACCGGGTGCGGTACACGGCGGTTTCGTTGTCGGCCGAGGCGTTTGAGGCGGTGGTATCGTGCTGGGAGCAGCTGAGGGGGCAGCAGCAGCGGAAGCGGTGAAGCTGGACTCAGCGAGCGCGTACTTTGTAAGGGAACACGATATGGCACAGCGCACAAGATGCCAGAGATAACCATATCGGGCAGGGAGTGTCATCAAGAATCGACGGTGAGCAGCGTTTGCAGGCGTTTTGTTAATTTATCCTCGTGCTCTGGCAGCCAATCATTCATGCCGGCGGAGGAAAATTCTTCGGCCATGAAAGCATTCGTGATGGTGACTGGGAGGCGGTGCGCGGTTACTGTGATGCGGGTGTTTAGCTGGCTCAATTGGCCTTGAATCTTATACTTGAGCAGACTGGCAGCGGCATTGTTGGCGGGGTGGCGGAGGGAATCCGGGTAGAAGAGGTGGGTGTTGGGAGTACCACGTCGAAATGCATAGCTGACCAGCTGATACATATCAGCCTGGGCCACGCCTTCGGGCACTATGCTGCCGGCCGCCGTGACGGGAAGGGTTTTGTACTTCGTATCAATTATGAGCGCCGGCCCCTGGGATAATTGCCCAAGTGCTGAATGTGGTTCGAGCAACAGGTCGTGACGCAGCTGGAAACAGGGTCTGGAGGTGGCTCCGGCTGGCGTGGCGGTGGCCAGATACAGGTCGCTTGCCTGGGACCGGACGTGAAAGCGGTCGCTGAGGTGAGTACGCACGAAACCTTCGACGAATTCTTCGAAAATGACTTCGCTGGGCAACAAGATGGCAAAGACACGCACCTCTTCGGCGTGAGCGGCTAGGGGGCCATTGTTAGCCAGAAAAAGGCGGCAGTAATCAAGCACTACGCGGAAGTCATCGAACAGGGGAGAAAGTTGGACTTGGTCGCAGTCGGCGAGGGTGGCGGATTGGTCGGCCACCTCGTCGAGCTGGAAGCGAATTTCCTGGAGCAACTGCTGAGTCAAGGCTTGCTGGGTGAGCCGGAGCAGTTGGGAGGTAACGTACTTGAGGATGCGATTGAAGCGGTTGTCGGGCTGGAACGAATCGAAGGTGCAGGGCAGGCGGTGGCCCCGGCCGGTGGCGAAGTACGTGGTATAGGCCCCGAAATGAAGGTGGCCGCGTAGCGTGGCGAGGTCTTCGCTCACTTCCTGGTAGTGCTGGTAGTGGATGCGGCTCAGCAGCTCGTGCGTGTACTGTGCAAAGAGCAGAATGAGAACTTCCAGCAAGGTGGTGGGCAGGGCCGAGAACGTAGCGAGCGCGCGCGGGAAACGCAGCTTGTGGGCGTAGCTCAGCCACCAAAACAGGTGCGCGTGCATGGCCTGTAAGCGCGGGTTGTCTTCGGGGTTGTCCTCGGGCAGTTCCTGGCCGGGGTAAAACACCTTGGGCAGCAGGTGCAGCAAGTGGCCGTCGAGCTGAATTTGCCCGACGTAGTTGCGGGCGCTCACGGTGCCGTCCTCGCCGTGGAAGCGCAGGAAGCGCTGGGTAGTAGAGCCGTCATCATCGGGGGCACGCCAGAAAGCGGGAGTGCGCGGGCGGTTTTCCCAGAGCCGTTGCAGGTGCGCTTGGAGCAGGGCCGCATCCAGGCCCACGTCGGCCAGGCGCAGGCGGGTGCGATGCTCGTAGAGGTAATGGTGCTGCATGGGCATTAGGCAGCTGCCCCGTGGCGCAAGAGGCCGGTGGCGGCATCGGGGTGAACCTCGATGCCGGCGCTTTTAAGAAGAGATGCTACTTTTTCGGCATCGTTGAGAAAATACTCATAGAGCAAGGGAATGACATTTTTATTGAGAATATCAGCCAGCGGCGCGGCGGGCTGACCGGGACGGTCCATGAAATAGGCGTGCCCAATCTGAAAGTCGCGCGACTTCTGCTTGCTGATATGTTGGTTGAGTGCCCGGAACACTTCGGCATGGTGAAAGGGCGTACCATCGGCCTGGGCGTAGACCGGATACAAGGCTCGGAACTCGAACCGACGACGCAGGGCAATGTCAAGCAAGGCGATGCTACGGTCGGCCGTGTTCATGGTGCCGATGAGGTAGAGGTTGGCGGGCACGGTGAACCGGGCCTCGCCGGAGGGCAGCGTAACGGAGAGCGGGTTACTGCCGCCGAGGCGCTTGTCTTTTTCTAGCAGCGTAATCAGCTCGCCAAACACTTTGGAGATGTTGGCGCGGTTGATTTCGTCGATAATCAGGACGTAGTTGCGCGGTGGAGCGGCCTCGTCGGTGCCCGCCTGGCGGCGGTCGTCCCAGAGCAGCAGGCTGGCCTGGGGATGGGCACCCGGGCCTTCGCGCTTGATGTCGGCCGCCAGCTCTTCGAGACGCTTGACTACGTATTGATAATAGAGCTGTACGCCGCCCTGCTTGTAGTCGCTGGTGCCTTCGTAGAGGCTCCGCAACGAGGTCAGCGTCAGGTCGCCTTCGGTGCCGTTCTCATGTCGGCGGAACCGTAGGCGCGTGTCAGTAAGCGCGATGAGCTGAAAGTTGTAACCCTCCATTTTCATCTTCATGCTTACCTCTTGGCCACCCTCCACCAGCGGCTGCACCAGCCGGTCGAACACCACGTCGAAGGGTATCCGGCCGGGACGGTCGGGCTGCTCCTGCTGGTTGAACTCATCGCGGGCGCGGCGGGCTATTTCGTAAAAGATGCCATTTTTAGGCTTGAAAACCAACTGGTCCTGGTCATTGACTTCCGGTTTGATACCCTGCACGAAGTCCTCGTAGCCGAAGCTCTGGTGGAAGGTCACGAACTCGATACGCTTGCCCAGCTCCTGCTGAAACAGCTGTTGGGCGGCGGCGTAGGTGGCGGGCGGCTCGCCCGTGAGCAGCTCGTAGGTCAGCTCCAGGGTATGGTGGGTTTTGCCGGTGCCGGGCGGGCCGTAGAGGATGATGTTGGGGTTAGGAAATTTAGCGGCGAAAGCGGCGGTGGCGGCGGCTCCGTCTTGTGAGGCATTTGCCATTAGGGTCAGATTAAAATATGGCTCAAAAAGAAGGCGGTTGGCCGTGCGTAAATCGTTTATCTTCGTCACTGTGCTGTAGCCGCTGGGTGCCCATAGACTTTTCTCATTTTTTAGCTCCCACACATCGGTTCGTATGGGTTGGGCAACTAATTCGGCTTGGCGGTAGCCCCACCCGTTCCCGTCTGGGTCAGGTAGGAGTTCAGCGGGCGACTCCTGCCAAGGCCCAACAATGCGATAGATGCCAAACAGTTGCTGAGAAGCCGCGCAGGCGTAAATGAAGTCGCCTGGCTGCAAGCCATTCTGAAACAGTTCACCCTGACCTCTGACACAGTATTGATTCACGGACAGCCAGTGCCGCTCCACCAGTTTTCCGAGTATTTCGCGGCCACGCTTGGTGCGGCAGAAGGTGCCCATTGACACCTTGTAGATAGGTTTTCCCTGTAGGTCTATTTGCGCAGGCACTGGCTACGTAATCGGTTGAAAAGTTTATCCTGCTCTGAGTCACCTGAAAACGAGCCAAAAAAGCAATGCCAGCAAGTGCGGCGCGGCGGCTATGCCCGCGTCTGGCGGGTGCGGCGGGGTAGCTGACCGGGTTTGCGGTACTCGCCTACCTTGTCGCGGCCGTGTTCGTCGAGGCTGAACTCGGCATATACATTGATGTTGGCACTGCCGAAGCGGCCAAAATAGGTTTCGTAGGTGCGGGTATAAGCCTCGTTGGGCGAAGAACCGTACACGGGGTCGAAGTGGGGCAGGTCCGACGGGTGCAGGCAGCGGCGCACTACGCAAGCGCATTTGGTGCCTTTGCGGCGGGGCATCTCCCCTACTTCATCGGTAGAATTGGCCAGCACCAAGTAAAATTCTTCCAATAATTCAACTTCGAACCAGCACTCAGTACGGGTCGTTTTCTTGTCTCCGTCGCGGGTACCGGCTGAAATGTGGAAGTAAAGAAGCTGGCCGCGCTCGAACAGCACCCACTGGTGGGCATAGCCGGCCTCGGCTACAGCGATAGCCAGGGCTTCCGGGCTGCGCACTTTGGTGGGGGCTATGTAAGGGTCGGCTGCGTGGAGCTGGGTTTCGTTCTCGATGATGAGTAGCAGGCGGGCACCTTCGGCGGGGTGCAGTGCCCGAAGCGAAGTGGCATCGTAGAGGCGGCCGTGGCGGACGATAACGTCGAGGGCTTTCATGCGGGGCGTGTAGTCGGACCTCAGCGTGTCCGTTGCTTGAAGAGGAGGAAATTTGCCCAATGGCGCGGTGGGTAGGGCCGCCGACCGCCCTGTTTGACACCAGCACT
>JANXNW010000027.1 GCA_025353905.1 Hymenobacter sp. | reverse complement strand
ACCCGCTGCATGGCGGCGAGCGTCTGCTCCTCGTGCTTCATAAACTGCTGCTGAAACTCGGCCAGCCGCGCCACGCCGGTGGCGGTGAGCTGGAAGTGCTCGCCCGCGCCCTGGTTGAGCACCTCGCACAGCACGTAAACTTCCAGCGGCAGGCTGGTTTCGAGCGCGGTCGTGCGCAAGTCGAGGCCGGCGGCGAGCGCGTCGAGGATGATGCGCACGTTGCGCTCAAATTGCTGGTAGTAGGCTTGGACTTCCATTTATTGAGAAGTGAGACTGTGAGAGGTGAGATGCGAGACTCGAGAATTAAAACCTGGGAAAATCTCCCGGGCATTAGTCTCACTTCTCATATCTCGTAGTCCCATAGTCTCCAATTATAATAGTTCTTTTACCAACTGCTCCACGCTGACGCCTTCGGCCTCGGCGCGGAAGTTGCGCACGAGGCGGTGGCGCAGGATGGGCAGGGCCACGGCCCGCACGTCTTCGATATCGGGCGAGTATTTGCCGCTGAGCAGGGCGTTGCACTTGGCGGCCACAATCAGGTACTGACTGGCGCGGGGGCCGGCGCCCCACTCCAACAGCTGAGTGGCGCGGGCGGCGGCGCGCGGCGTGTTGGGGCGGGTGCGCTGCACGAGGCCCACGGCATACTCAACCACGTTGTCGGCCACCGGCACCCGACGTACCAGCGCCTGATACGCCTCGATATCAGCTGAATGCAACAGCTTGCTCACCACCGGCTTACGGTCGGAGGTCGTGTTCCTGACGATGTTCAACTCCTCCTCGTAGCTGGGATAGCCCAGCTCGATGTTGAACATGAAGCGGTCGAGCTGGGCCTCGGGCAACGGGTAGGTGCCTTCCTGCTCGATGGGGTTTTGGGTGGCGAGCACGAAAAACGGGCGGGCCAGCGGATAGCGCTGCCCGGCCACCGTCACGGCGTATTCCTGCATGCTTTCGAGCAGCGCGGCCTGGGTTTTGGGCGGCGTCCGGTTGATTTCGTCGGCCAAAATGATGTTGGCGAACACCGGCCCTTTCACGAACTGAAACTCGCGCTGCTGGGTCAGCGTCTCCGACCCCACGATGTCGGACGGCATCAAATCAGGCGTGAACTGAATGCGGTTGAAGCTCAGGTCGAGCGCGTCGGCGATGGTTTGCACGAGCAGCGTCTTGGCCAGGCCCGGTACGCCCACGAGCAGGCAGTGCCCCTGGGCGAAAACGGCCGTCAGCACCAGCCGCACCACCTCGTCCTGGCCCACGATGACCTTGCCGATTTCCTGCCGTAGGCTCGCGTAGGCGCGGGTCAGGTTGTCGGCCGCTTCTTTGTCGTTCATGTTTGTTGGTTATTTTTTGTTGGTTGTTTATTGTTTGTCGAGATAGGCTGTCAGCAACTAACAATCAACAACAAACAACAAGCAATAAACAACTCACTCCGTACTCGCCGTCAGCACCTTGCACTGGGCGTACTCGGGGGCGACTTCCAGGTACACGGTGCTGCGGTTCTTCTCATACCAGGCATCAAGGGCTTTGTTTTTCTTCTGGTTGAGGGCAGCGGCGGCGATTTTCTGGTAGTCGTCGAGCAGGTTGGCCTGGTGGGGCGGGGTGTTGCTCTTGAGGTAGAGGATGCGCATGGCGTCCTTGCCGTCGTCGGTGCGGTAGGGCATCGGCGGGGTAATGTGGCCCACCTTCATCGTGTCGATGACGAAGAAAATAGCTGGGTCGAGCTTGTCGAGGGCCAGCTTCGAGCCCACCGATTGGCGCGAGCTGAGCAGGCCCCCGTTGGCGGCGCTCGGCTTGTCGGTGCTGTTGTCCTTGGCCGCTTTGGCAAACGAAACGCTGTCGCTTAGAATCTGGCGGCGCAGGCGAACGAGCTTTTTGGCGGCCGCGCCCGCGTCGGCGGTGCCGGTAGCAGGCTTCAGCAGAATGTGGCGCGTGGAATACGCATCGCCCTTGCGCTCGATGAATTGGATGAGGTGGAAGCCGAACTGCGACTCGACCACGGGCGACATCTGGCCTGGCTCCAGCTTGCGCGAGGCGGCCTCGTACTCGGGCACCAGCTCGCCCTTTTTGAAAAAGCCCAGGTAGCCGCCTTGCGACCCCGAGCCGGGGTCCTGCGAAAACTTCTTGGCCAGCTCCTCGAAGCTCGCGCCGGCCAGCACCTGCCCGCGCAGGTCGTTGAGCTGGGCGATGGCCGCCTGCTTGGCCTTGTCGTTCACTACGGCCGGCACCACAATCTGCCCCACCTCGACTTCGGTCGAGAAATACGGAATGCTGTCCTTGGGCACTTTGTCGAAATATTCCTTCACCTCGCGGGGCGTGATGGCCACTTTACCGGCAATTTTTTCCTGCATTTCCTGGAGCACGAGCTGGTCGCGCACCTGGGCGCGCAGGTCCTCCTTGAGCATCCGCACGGGCTTGTTGTACATTTCCTCCAGCTTTTTTTCGGAGCCCACCTGCTGCACGAAATAGTTCATGCGGCGGTCGAGCTCGCCGTTCACGCGCGCTTCGGTTACGGTCACCGAGTCTACTTCGGCGCGGGCCAGCATGAGCTTATTCAGCACCAGCCCTTGCAGCACCTTGCAGCGCAAATCGGGCGGAAGGGCCTTGCCCTGAGCGCGGGCCGTTTCCTGATTCACGACATTCTCGACATCTGAGCGCAGCACAATCTGGTTATCGACCTTGACGATAATGCCGTCGAGCAGCTCTTGGCCCTGGGGCCGGCTGACGCCCAGGCCCAACTGCGCCTGGCCGGCACGGGGCAGGCCCAGAGTGAGTAAGAAAAATAAGAGCGCGAGCGAGTGCGCGAAGCGGATACGTTGCATGGATAAGGGAGTCGCGCGGCGGGCCAGTGGTTGCCGGCCGGACGCAGATAACGCGGGATAAAGGAGATAAAATTCGATGGCAGGCTAAAGCCTACCGCACAATGCTACTTAACAACCAGCTTGCTCACTTCGGCCTCGTTCACCACCGCCGGATACTGCTGGCGCAGCTGCCCCAGCCACTGTTTTTCGAGGAAGTTCTGGTAGTCGCTCGTGGCCTGGCCGCGGGCATCGGCCAGGGCTTTGGGGCCAGCGGACAGGCTTTGGGAGATGACGACGGCGATGGCGCGGCCGTCGCGCTCGCTGAGGTAAGTGCCGGCGGGCCGGTTGAGGTAGTCGTCCATCACCTTGCTGTCGCCGGCCTGAAACGTGCGCTGCTGCAGCTGCACGGCCAGCGGGTTCTGGGCGTTGAGGCTGGCTTCGAGGGCGCTGAGGCTGCTGGTGAAGAGCTGGGTTTGCACGGTGCTTTCGCGGGCGGTGCGCGCGGCCGGCACCCGCGTCAGGCGCACCTGGCGGGCGGGCACCTTGCCGGGGCCGGTGAGGTAGCGCACCACGGCCGCGCCCCGGTTCGTGATAAACGCGGCCCGGTCGGTGGCCCGCGGCTGCTGGCGCACCACCACGGTCAGGGTCGAGTCTTGCAGCAGGCGCGCGGCAACGGCATCGAGCACAGGCTGGCCGCCGGCTTTGGCAAGGGTCGCCGTGCCGGGCTCGAAGCGCACCGTGCTCAGCGCCTCGCGGCCGGTCACCGCAAATGAGCCGGCCGGCAGCTCGCGCAGGGCCCGCGCCCGCAGCGCGGGCGTGGCCGCCGAAATGAGCGTGGCCCGCGCCCGCTGCCCAAACTGGTAGCTGGCCCGGTTGGCCAGAAAGAATTTGCGCAGCCCGGCCGTGTCCTCAATGGCCTTGCTCCAGACTTTCTCATCCATCAATTGAAAGAGCAGAATGCCGTCGCGGTATTCCTGCACCAGCATCCGGTAGTCCTCGTACTTGGTGGGCAGGCTGGCTTTCTCGAACTCGGTCAGGCGCTGGTCCACGAACTGGTCGTAGAGCTGCTGCATCACGAAGCGCGGCTCGGCGCCGGGGCGCGGGCGCTGGTTTTGCTGCGCGAAGCTCAGAAAATCAGCCACTGAGTAAGGCTGGCCCTTGATGGTGAAAATCGGCTGCTTATCGCCGCTCGCTTTTATCGCTTTCTTCGAAGGCTTGGCCCCGCCAGCCGTCAGCCGGGCCGGGTCGAATTTATAGCGCCCCTTAACCAGCGCCGTGTCGGCCTGGCTGAAAGCGAGCGCCTTGCCAGCCGGAATTTCCACGAGCTGGTTTTCCTGGCGGATGCGCTTCAAGAACGCGGCCCGGTTGAGCTCCGAGCGCGAGTCTTTGGCCACTTTGCTCTTGAGCGTGGGCTCCAGGGCGGCGAAGGTGGCCAGTGGCTGCTTCTCCACGAGCTTGATGATGTGCCAGCCGTAGGGCGTCTGGACGGGCGCGGCGAAGTCGCCGGGCTTTTGCAGCTTGAAGGCCACTTCCTCAAAAGTGGGCAGCATCCGGCCGGTGCCGAAGGGCGGCAGCTCGCCGCCGTTGGGGGCCGAGCCGGCATCTTCCGAAAACTGGGCCACGAGCTTGTTCCACGGCTCACCCTTGCGCAGGCGGGCGTACAAGGCATTGATTTTCTGGTGGGCGGCGGCCGAATCGGCGCGCGGGGCCTGGGGCGTGACGCGCACCATGAGGTGGGCTACTTTGAGCTCGCCCTGGGCGGGCCGCCGGTTGTTCACCCGAATAATGTGGTAGCCGAAGCGGGTGCGCACCGGCCCGCTCATCTGCCCGACGGCCGTGCGGTAGGCCGCCGACTCGAACGGGTACACCATCTGCATGGCCGTGAAGTAGCCGAGCTTGCCGCCATTCTCGGCCGCCGAGGGGTCTTCGGACGCGGCGCGGGCCACGACGGCGAAGTCCTCGCCGCCGCTCACGCGCTGGCGCAGGGCGAGGGCTTTCTGGTAAGTGGCCAGCGTGTCGGCCGGGGCCGCGTCGGGGGCCACGCGCACGAGCAGGTGCGAGGCGTTCACTTCCTGGCCCATCCGCTCGTAGGCTTCGCGCACGAGCTGGTCGGTGACGGTTTTTTCGGTGAGGTAGGGCTGGGCCAGCTGTTGGCGGTAGCCGTCGAGCTCGCGCCGAAACGCCTGGGTGGTATCGAGGCCGCGCTTTTCAGCATCAAGGACTTTGAGCCGGAAATTGGTGTAGAGCGTCAGGTATTCGCTCACGCTGGCGCGGGTGCCGTAGTCGGGCGCGGTGGCGTTGTTTTTCCGATACACGTAGGCAAACTCGCGGGCCGGCACCGGCACGGTACCCAGCGTTTCGATGGCCGGCCCGGGAGCGGGAACCCCACCAGCCGCGCTGGCAGAAGAAGCGGCGGCGGCGGCTGACGTGGTGGCTACGGGCTTGCTGGTCTGGCAGGCGGCCAGCAGCAGCCCAGCCGCGGCGGCCCCGGCCAACGAAAGGCGGGAATGCATAGATGAAGTAAGGAGGAACCGGCTCAGCGGGGAAGCAGCGCGGCCACGCGCGCCGCATCAGGCCCCATGCGGGTGCAATTTTACGAACAAAACCGTTGAGGATTTTCCAGCGTAGCGCGGGTCTCCCACCCGCCGCCCGTTCAAGCAGCCCCAACACCCATCACCCTGCGCCGGGTCGGAGACCCGCGCTATGCTACGCCAGCAGCTTGCTCAGGTGGCACACCGTGTGGGTGTTGCGCTCGAAAAACTCCACCTGGTCCATGATGCGCGAGACTAGGGCCATGCCCATGCCGCCCTTGCGGCCCTGCTGGATGTAGAGGCGCAGGTCGGGCATCGGGGCCTGGCCCGCGGGCAAAAACAGGTTGCGGCCGTGGTCCTCAATCTCAATATCGAGGCGCTGGCCGGTGAGCACGAGCAGCAAATCCACCACCTGCGAGTGGTCCTCGCCGTTGGCGTGGATGATGAAGTTGGCCACCACCTCGTCCACGGCCAGCACCACCTGGTTCGCCACCATATCGCTGCGCTGGGCCGCCAGCAAAAACCCGCGCACGAAGTCGCGCACCTGCTGAAGGTTTTCGCGCGAGCAGCTGATGCGGAGGCGTTCTTGCATGGGTTGAGTTAAGAGTTGTGAGTTAAGAGTTAAGAGTTAAGAGTTATGGGTTTTCTAATCAGCGCCCGCTTGCGGCATTTTCCGGCAAAAAAACTCTTAACCCTTAACTCTTAACTCTTAACTAAAGCGCTTGCGCCTCAGCCTGGCTGGGCACGATGGTCATGAGCGAGTCGAGACCCAGAATCTCGAACACGTTGAATACTTTTTCCTGCATGCTGTAGAAGACGAGCTTCACGTCGGCGTCCTGCAGGCGCTGCAGGTGCGAGATAAATACGCCGAGGCCGGCCGACGAGATGTAGCTCAGGCGCTGGCAGTCGATGAGCACTTTCTGGAACTTGAGCAGCTCGGGTTTGCTGAGCTCGGTGTCGAGCACGACGGCCGACGAGGCGTCCAGCTCGCCGTCAAGCAGCAGTACCTGGACGGGGCCGGCGGGTTGGGAAGTGACTTTCATGGTGGGGCGGGTACGTTAGGGACGGCCTTTAGGTTAAGCTTATGGTTGAGCTTGAGTCGGGGCTTGGGGTTGGGCCAGCTTGAATTTAACGACGAGCAGCGTCTGGTCGTCGTGCATGGGCTGGCCGGCCGTGAAGGCGTGGACGTCGGCCATGATAAAGGTTTTAATCTCGTCGGCCGAGCGGTAGTAGCTCTCTTCGAGGCGCAGCAGCAGGCGGCCCTCGCCGTACTCGCTGCCGGCCGCGTCGCGGGCCTCCACGATGCCGTCGGTGTACATCACCATCACGTCGCCGGGCGCGTAGTCGTAGAACTGATTGGTAATATGCTTCTCGTAGCCCGGCCCGCGAATGATGCCCAGCCCGAGGCCCGGCGACTGAAAATACTCGACCTTTTCCTGGTTTGAGCTGTAGTAGAGCGCGTGGCAGTGCCCGGCGCGGGCAAACATAAAACCGCCGTTTTCATAGTCAATCAAAAAAAGCGACGCCGTGATAAACGACGAGCGTTCGAGGCAGTGCGCGAGCGCCGCGTTGGCCTGGGTCATAAACTGGGCCGGGGCCGGGTACTGGCTGCGCTCGGTTTTGGCCAGCGGGTTGGGCTGCATCAGGGAGTGAAAAATCCCCTTCATTTGGGCCATGTGGAAGGCGGCCGTGACGCCCTTGCCGCTCACGTCGCCGATGAGCACGGCCAGCCGCCGGCCGGGCAGCAGCAGCAGGTCGTAGAAATCGCCGCCCACTTCGCGCGCGGCCTGGGCATGGGAGGCAATGTCGAACCAGTCGTCGGTGGGCAGCTTCTTCGGAATCAGCCCTTCCTGCACCAGCGCCGCGATGCGCAGCTCGTCCTGCACCCGTTGGCTCTGAAGCGAGGCGGCGGCGAGCTGCAAGTTTTCGAGGCTGAGCACGGCCTGGCTCGTGAACGCCTGGAGCACGGTCAGGTCCTCGACCTCGAAGCCGTTGGCCTGCCGCTTGAGCAGGTAGAGCGTGCCGTAGTACTGCTCGGCCGTGGCCAGCGGCTGCACCAGCACCGACCGAAACGGCAAGCCCGGCTGCTGATTTTGGGTTTGATTAAGGCTCCGAAACGCGGCCTGGGCCGTGAGGTCGTTGCTGAAATATTCGGTGCGGGCCAGTTCGGCTTGCTCGAAGGTGGCGCGCAAGCGTTGGGCCTGGGCGGCGCTGAGCTCGAAGCGGCCATTGGCTGGGGGCTGGGCGGCGAGCACACCCTCGGCCGGCTCTACGTCGAGCCAGGCCGCGTGGGCTTCGGCCGTCTGAATAGTCGATTCGAGCAGCACCCGGTAGATGTCGGCCGCCGTCTGCCCCCGCTGAATGACTTGCATGAGGCGTTGCAGGCTCAACACCTCGGCCCGGCGCTGCTCGAAAACGACGGACGTGGGCAGGTTGAAAAAAGCCACGAGCAGGCCCGCCGCCGCGTAAAAAGCCGCGAACGAAGCCGTCAGCAGCAAAAATGCCTGCTGGGCGGCCGGGGCCGTGAGGTGAGCATCGGCGCGGCCGGCGTAGCGGAAATACGCCAGAAACAAGAGCAGCCCGCCCAGAATCAGCGTTTCATAGCCCATGGCCTGCCAGCGCTGCGGCGTACTCAGGTAAGCCACCCATTTCTGGTTGGCGCTCAGATAAACGCCGAACAGGCTTAGCGCGCCCAGCAGCCCGTACATGAGGGCGAGTGGCACGGCCTGGTCGAGCAGCACGAACAGCAGCCCGAAGCCCAGCAGCAGCTCGAACAGCGGCCAGCCCCGGCGCAGCACCGAGCGGCTCTTGAACAGCACCAGCGAGCGCCAGGCATAATTAACCCGCGCTACGTAGAACACGAACAGCCCCAGGTTGAGCGTATAAACGGCGGCCCCGAAGCCCGGCTCCAGACCAGGCCAGCCGGCGGCCACCAGCCGGGCCAGCAGCCCCAGGCCCAGTCCGGCCAGCGCCAGCAGCCCCGGCCCCAGCACGAGCCGCCGCAGCAGCCCCAGAAAATCCTGCTCGCGCAGTGGCTCGGGCAGCTGCCGCACGTACAAGAACACGACCAGCGCAAACCCGGCCTGGGCCGTGAGCGTGGGCCAGGCCGGCCCAATACCACCCAGTGCGCCGCCCAGCGCCCCGGCGTGGCGCAAGGCGCTCAGCAGCAGCAGCCCCCAGCTCAGACCGATGAGCGGAATCAATAAAAAGCGTAGCCGTGCGGTCACCGATACCGAAAAAGCGGAGTGAAAAAAGGTGCCGCAAGATAGGCGCGGAGCGGTGGGGAGGTGAGTGGGGTGAGTGGGGTGAGTAGGTGATAGGGTGAGGAGGTTGTCGTCATGCTGAGCGCAGCGAAGCATCTCATTCGCCTCGTTGCTGACGATTGATTTACTGCACCACGCGAGATACTTCGCTGCGCGGACGCCAGATGAGCATGACAACGACCCCCACTCACCTCCTCACCTACCTCACCGGCTCGAATAATTCGGGGCTTCGCGGGTAATCTGCACGTCGTGGGGGTGGCTCTCGCGCAGGCCGGCCCCGGTGATGCGCACGAACTGCGCCGCTTGCAGGGCCGTCAGGTCGGCGGCCCCGACGTAGCCCATGCCGGCGCGCAGGCCGCCGGCGAGCTGATACAGCACCTCGCTCACCGCCCCTTTGAACGGCACCCGGCCCACGATGCCCTCGGGCACGAGCTTCTTCACGTCGTCCTCGGCATCCTGAAAGTAGCGGTCCTTCGAGCCGTCTTCCATGGCCTCCACCGACCCCATGCCGCGGTAGGTTTTGTACTTGCGCCCTTCGTAGATAATGAGCTCGCCGGGGGCCTCTTCGGTGCCGGCCAGCAGCGAGCCGACCATGACGGCCGCCGCCCCGCCGCCCAGCGCCTTCACGATGTCGCCCGAAAACTTGATGCCCCCGTCGGCCACCAGCGTGGCCCCGGTGCCGGCCAGCCCCCGCGCCGCTTCGAGCACGGCCGAGAGCTGCGGTACGCCAATGCCGGCGATGATGCGCGTGGTGCAGATTGACCCAGGACCAACCCCAACCTTTACCACTTCAGCACCAGCTTGTTGCAGCGCCAGCGCGCCGCTCGCCGTCGCCACGTTGCCGGCCATCACGTCCACGTAAGGGTAGGCTTTTTTGATGGCCCGTACCGCGTCCATCACGCCGCGGCTGTGGCCGTGGGCGGTATCAATACTAAGCAAATCGACACCGGCTTCGACGAGGGCGGCCACGCGCTCCATGGTGTCGGCCGTGACGCCGATGGCGGCCCCCACGCGCAGGCGGCCCTGCTCGTCTTTGGTGGCCTGCGGCGCGCGGCGGCGCTTGCGGATGTCCTTGTACGTCATCAGCCCGGTGAGGCGGCCGGCGGGGTCCAGCAGCGGCAGCTTATCCACCTTGCTGTCTTGCAGCAGGTTTTCGGCCACGGTCTGGTCGATGCCGGCCGGGGCCGTCACCAGGCGGGCCAGCGGCACCATCACCGTCGTAACCGACGCCGTAAAGTCGCGCTCGAAGCGCAGGTCACGGTTGGTGAGAATGCCCACCAGTTGGCGGTCGGCTTCCACAATCGGGATGCCGCCGATGTTGTGCTTGCGCATGAGCTGCTTCGCGTCGGCCAGCGTGGCGGTGGGCGGCAGCGTAAACGGGTCCTGAATCAGGGCTGACTCTGAGCGCTTGACGCGGCGCACCTGCTCGGCCTGCCGGGCGATGCTCATGTTTTTGTGAATAATGCCCAGCCCGCCGGCCTGCGCCATCGCAATGGCCATGTCGGCTTCGGTTACGGTGTCCATCGACGCCGAAATCAGTGGCAGGTGCAAATGAATCCGCGGGGTGAGCTGAGTGCCGGGGTCGCAGTCGCGGGGCAGTACCTCCGAGTAAGCGGGCAGCAGCAACACGTCGTCATAGGTGAGCGCCTCGAAGACGATTTTATCCGTGATGGGGGGAGTGGCAGGGTCAGCCATGAGCAAGAGGGGTTTAGAAACAGCCTATTGCCGGGCAAAGATAAGGAGGTGATTAGATGATTGGGTGAGGAGGTCGTTGTCATGCTCATCTGGCGTCCGCGCAGCGAAGCATCTCGCGTGGCGCAGTAAATCAATCGTCAGCAACGAGGCGGGCGGGATGCTTCACTGCGCGGACGCCAGATGAGCATGACAACAACCTCCTCACCTCCTACCCCAAAAAAAGACCCGTCCCAAGCGGGGCGGGCCTTTCCAACAGGTTCCTTTTCCACAAGAAAACCAACTCTGAGCCCCGGCCAGGCCGGGGCAATATCGGGAGTCGGGCCAGGCCGGGCAAATAGCGCGCCAGGCCGGCCACAACGCTTTTTAATCGCACAAACTTAACAGGGTAACCCACCTCACGAGTAAAATAATCGCTGGGTGGTTGCAATTCGTCGCTCGATACCGGCGACGGCTGTGTAAACGGCTATTATTCAGCCCGGCAGCTCGGCACCTTCGCCGCTGGCCGGGTGCCCCCCGGCCGATGAGTAGTGGCGGTGCAGCCAGCGGCTGAGGCCCCCCAGGCCGGGCATGAGCACCCGTTCGGTGATGTTGGCCTGGTCGAGCTTGTCGCGCACTTCCCACTTGAGGCGGGCCGGGATGCGAATGCGGAAGTAGAGCTCGGGCCGCTCGCTGAGCCATTGGTCGAGCTGCGCCTGCGGAGTGCTCATCAGCCCAAACAAGGCGTACTGGTGCACAATGCGGGTGTCGAGCGACGGCGGCTCCAGAAACAGCACGAATGGCTCGGCTTGCAGTGTCTGCAAAGTGGGCAGGCTGGGCACGGCCGGGGCCAGCAGCTCCGACGTGAACACGTTGGAACCTTCCGTGGCCAGCACCTGGCGCAGAATGGCCGGCAGGTGGTCGGCGGCCTTCACGTAGTTCAGGGCCCAGATAATGCCGTCCTGATGAAAAGCGTGCAGGTCGTCGGTGGCGAAGTGCAGCGCCACGTAGGGCGAGTACGTCCAGTCGAGCAGCCGCGTGGGCAGGCCGTGGTGCTGGGCCAGGGCCAGCCAGTCCCAGACGCTGGCCGAGGCCGGGGTGGTCGTGTCGCGGGCGTATTTCTTGAAATTGCGCAGCAAGTGGTTTTCCAGCTCCTCGAACGGCCCGCCGAGCCGCTGCAGGCTCGTGCTGAGCGAGTAGCCGAAGCTGCGCATCCCGCGGTACACGAACGGCGAGCGAAACCGCCCCAGCCGCGCGTCCCACGTCTCGTGAAACAGCAAATCCTGCAGGTGCTGCCAGCTTTCGGCCTCGAAGTCGTTGGCGGAATTAGGCATAGGTTAAGACTTTGATAATAAGAGCGTGACGGACGCTGGTTCGCTACCCCGGATAGTCCGCGCTGTCGCCCAACTCGGCCTGCTCGCTCACCTCCCGCAAAATACCTTCAAATTTCTCCCGGGCACCCTTCACGGCGGCTTTGCCCAGGGGCAGGTGCAGCGGCGGGTTGGGCTGGCGCACGAGGTCGAACATGATGCGGGCGGCGCGCACAGGGTCGCCGGGCTGACGGCCGCTGTAGCTCTGAATGCCGCGCAGGTTTTCGCCCACCGTAGGGCGGTAATCCTCAATCTGGGTGTCGACAAACGTGGCCGAGCGCCCGGCCCAGTCGGTGCGGAAGCCGCTGGGCTCGATGTTGGTGACGTGAATGCCGAGCGGTTTGACCTGCTGACTCAGGCTTTCGCCGATGGCTTCGAGGGCGAATTTACTGGCGTTATAGATGCCGACGCCAGGGAAAGTTTTCAGCCCGCCAATACTGGTGATGTTGAGCACGTGGCCACTTTTGCGCTCGCGCAGGTGCGGCAACACCGCCCGCAGCACGTGCAACGGCCCGAACACGTTCACCTCGAACTGCCGCCGCACCTCGTCGGCCGTCACTTCTTCCAGGCTGCCCATCGCGCCGTAGCCGGCGTTGTTCACCACCGCGTCGAGGTGGCCGAGGCGGGCAATGGCCTGCTCGACAGCTTGTTTGACCTGAGCTTCATCGGTGACATCAGCCAGCAGCCCGATGCCGTTGTCGCCGGCCTGTTGGGTAAACTCGTCAGCTTGCGCCTGCTGGCGGAAGGTGGCCGCCACACGGTCGCCGTGTTCGAGGCAGTACGCGGCCAGCTCTTTGCCAAAACCGGTGCTTACCCCGGTGATAAACCAATTTTTAGTCATGAGAAAAGGGAAAAGAAGAATGCCGCTAAGACGGGCGGCACCGGGGTAATGTTCAGGCGGAGCTTACTTGCTGACCAAGACAGCCAGGAGTAAAGTCAGCTATTTATTTAGCCAGCAACATTTAACACCAGCCGTGATATTTGTGCTGACGTAATTTACCTTGTACTTGCAAAATAAATTTTGTACTGACAAGTAAAATCTAGGACGCTGCAGCCCGTTTTACGCCTCGCCCAGGCGCTTTTTGGTCAGCCGGGTGGGTACATGCTTCATCGGCTCGTCGGGCCAGGGGTGTTTCGGGTAGCGGCCGCGCAGGTCCTTGCGCACCTCGAAGTAGCCCCGTTCCCAGAACGAGCGCAAATCTTTCGTCACCTGGGCCGGCCGCCCGCCCGGCGAGAGCAGGTGCAGCAGTAGCGGTACCCGCCCGCCGCCCACGGCGGGCGTTTCCGTCAGGCCAAACAATTCTTGTAACTTCACGGCCAGCACCGGCTGAGTGGGGTCCGCGTAGTCGAGCAATACGAGCGAGCCGCTGGGCACCGCGAGCGCGGCCGGGGCGAGGCGGTCCAGCTCCTGGCGCTGGGCGTAGCCGCTGGGCAGGCGCGCCAGCAGCGGCTCGCTCAGGTCGAGGCGCTGCACTTGGTCGAAGGTGCGTAAGCCGGCCAGGTGCGGGCCAAGCCAGGTGGGCAGCTCGGCCAGGAGAGAGAGGTCGTCGAAAGCGGGCCAGATTTGAGTTTCTTGTTTTTTATTTCTCGTTTCTTGTTTCTGATTGTCGTTTGTCGATGGCTGACGGATTTCTGAATAAGTAACCAGCAATGCGTTGTCTGTCTTTTCCAGTTGATGCAGAAACTCCAGGCGCTGCTGGAGCTGGCGGGCGGCGGGGGGCCAGGAGAGCAGGCTCAGGCCGGCTTGCTGCAAATGAGCCAATAAAGCAGCCGCGACGAGCGCCGGGTCGGGTTGGCTGATGGTGGTTTCGCCCAGCAGCAGCGCGCCCAGGCGGCGGGTGCGGCGGCCGACTACGCGGCCGGCGATGGGGTCGTAGCGCACCTCATCGGCGCTGATAATCTGCTCGCCGAAAGCGGTTTCCAGCTCCTCGCGGCTGAGCGGCGCGGCCAGCGTGGCGCGGGGTGCGCCGGCCAGTCCGGCCAGGTGGGCCACGGCGAAAAACTCGGCGCGCGGGTCCACGTCCTCAGTGCGCAAGCTCACGCGCTGGCCCGTGACGAGGCGCAGCCGGTCGGGGGCCTCCCGCTGGGCCAGGCGGTCGGGGTAGGCCAGGGCGGTGAGTAAGCCAATGGGTGAATGGGTGAATGAGTGATTGAGTGAAGTCACTTTCAGCCTATCCTGGCGGCGTTGCAGGTGGCGGGCTACGTCGCGGGCGCGCTGGAGCGTGGCCGGGTGCAGGGCCAGGCCAGGCAGCGGCGGGCGGCCAGTGGCGAAAGCTTCGAGGCGCAGGCGCAGGTCGGGGGGCAGCGGGCGCGGGTCGGTGGGCGTGGCCCAGCGCAGCAGGTCGCGCTCGGCGAGCAGGGCGGCCAGCGCGGCGGCGGCCGGGCCGTGGCCCAGCTCGGTGCCGCGCACCACGAGATGGCCCAGGCGCGGCGGCAAACCCAGCCGGGCCAGCGCGCGGCCATGAGGCGTGGGCTTTGAGTTAAGAGTTAATAGTTGAGAGTTAAGGGTTGATTCGGCGGAAACAGGGGTAGCACCGGCTTCAACTCTCAACTCATCACTCTTAACTCTTAGCTCCGACAACGCGCCCAGCCGCGCCAGCAGCTCCCGCGCCTGGGCGACGGCGGCCGGGGGCGGCGCGTCGAGCCAGCGCAGGCTGGCCGGGTCCGAAGCGCCCCACAGGGCCAGCTCCAGCACGAGGCCGCTCAGGTCGGCGGTCTGGATTTCGGGCGGGCGGTGGGCGGGGAGTTGATGATGTTCCGCTTCGGTCCAAAGGCGGTAGCAAGTGCCGGGGGCGAGGCGACCGGCGCGGCCCCGGCGCTGGTCGGCGGCGGCGCGGGCCACGGGCACGGTTTCGAGGGTCGTGAAGCCCGTGCGCGGCCGAAAGCGCGGCACCCGCGCGAAGCCGCCGTCCACGACCACGCGCACGCCCTCGATGGTGAGGCTGGTTTCGGCGATGCTCGTGGCCAAAATGACCTTGCGGCGGTCGGCCGCAGCCGGGCGCAGGGCCGCGTTCTGAACTTCGAGCGGCAGTTCGCCGTGCAGCAGGTGCAGGGCGACGTGCGCGGGCAGGGTGCCGGTCAGCTTTCTTTCAACCCGCTGTAAGTCAGCCACGCCCGGCAAAAACACGAGCACGTCGCCGCCGTGGGCGGCCAGGGCGGCGCGCACCTGGGCGGGCACCAGTTCAGCCAGGCGCTCCGACGGCTTGTTGGGCAGCGTGGCCGCCCGGCGCGGGTCGAGGTAATGGGTTTCGACCGGAAATAAAAACCCCGCGCTCGACACCACCGGCGCGGGCAGCCACTGGCCCAGCCGCCCGGCTTCGAGCGTGGCCGACATAAGCAGAATCCGCAAATCGGGCCGCAGCACGGCCTGGGCATCAAGGGCCAGGGCCAAACCCAGGTCGGCGTTCAGGCTGCGCTCGTGAAACTCATCGAACACCACGCAGGCCACCGTTTCCAGGGCCGGGTCGTCTTGCAGCATCCGGGTCAGAATGCCTTCCGTGATGACTTCGACGCGGGTTTGAGCCGAGACCCGGCTGTCGAGCCGGACGCGGTAGCCCACGGTTTCGCCCACTTTTTCGCCCAGCAGCTCGGCCAGGCGGGCGGCGGCGGCGCGGGCGGCGAGCTGGCGCGGCTCCAGCACCAGGATTTTACCGTCGCCCCGCCACGGGGCCGTCAGCAGCGCCAGCGGTACGACGGTCGTTTTGCCGGCGCCCGGTGGGGCTTCGAGCACCGCGCGCGAATGGCTTTCCAGCGCCGCCAGCAGCGCGGGCAGCGCCTCGACGACGGGCAAATCGGGCAGTGGGGGCAAGCGGAAAACGGCAGGCATGGCGCAGGGATTATTTCGCAAAAGTCGGCGGCCGGCCTCGTCCGTAGCTTTACCAGCATGAACCCGCTGCCGCCCACTCTGCCGCCCGACCTGCCAACTTATTTACCGCTGACCTCCGACTACGGGTTCAAGGTGGCGTTCGGCAACCCGAAAAACACGCTTTTTCTGCGGCGGGCGCTGCAAGCGCTCCTCCAAAGCGATACGCCCATCCGGGAAGTGACTTTCGAGCCGACCACCTTTGAGGGCCTCACGGCCGAGCGCCGGGGCGGGGTGCTGGATTTGAGCTGCGTGGATGAGCAGGGGCGGTATTTCATCGTGGAGATGCAAGTGGCGCACTCCCCGCATTTTTTGCAGCGGCTCAAATTTTACGCCCTGCACAAGCTCGATGCGCTGGTACAGCGCGGCCCCTTTAACTGGACCGCGCTGCCGCCCATCTACTGCGTGGGCTTGCTGAGCCGCGGTATCCTGCCCGGCCCCGATTACCACACCGTGGCTAACTTGCGCAAGGCCAGCGGCGAATTAATTGATGAGCAGCTCACCTTCGTGCTGGTCGAGCTGGACAAGTTCAGCCGGTCCGCCAACGCACTGCGCACCGACCTCGACAAACTTATCTACACCATGCAAAACGTTGATAAAGAAGCCCGTGACCAGAGTCAGGAGCCGGATTTCTGGCAGGAAGACTGGCTGCGCGCGGCGCTCGACGAGCTGGACACCCGCAAAATGACGCGGGCGCAATACAACGAATACCTTTTCCTGCAAATGCAGCGCATGGACGAGGTGACGGCCGAAGAGGAGCGCCAGAAAAACATCGCTGAGACTGAGCAGGCCCGCGCCGCGCGTGCCACGGCCGAACTCCGCCTGGAAACGACCGTGCGCAACCTGTTGCGCACCGGCCGCTTCACCCCGCAAGAAGTGGCCGAGCTGAGCGGCAGCCTCCTGGAGCAGGTGCTGAGCTGGCAGGCCGAAGCCTGACCTGCCCGACCCGCGCGCCTACACCCGCCGCAGCCGCCACAAATCCACGCTCAGCGGGCCGCTTGCGTGAAGTACCGGCGCGCCCACCGGGGCGGGCAGCCCGTGCTGCGCTATCAAATCCGACTCAAAGTCGAGCAGCTTCACCTCTCGCAACGGCCAGGGCGCGTGCGCGATACGACCCCGATAGAGCCGCTCGCCCTGGCCGGGGGCTACCCCGCCAGCCGCCGCGTAGAGGCAGTAGCGCTCCGTCAGGAAAAACGTCAGCGACCCCGGCTCAACCGGGGGCAGGGCCGCGCCCAGCTGCCAGGTAGCGGTGAAGTGAGCATCGGGCGCGCCGTTATGAACGCGGTGGCCTACGTAGCGGAGCTGGTCGGGGCCGGGACGCTCCAGGCTGAGGCGGGCGCGGAAATAAGGCAGGTGAAAGAACGTGCGCGCCGCCCATACGGCCAGCGCGTTGGTGGCATCGAGCGAGAAAAACCATACGCCGGGTACGCCGTCCAGGTGCACGTAGGTGCGCGCGTTCAACTCCAGAAACTCGCGTACGCCCGGCACCGGCGGCGTCACGCGCGAGCGCACGTCCCACATCCGAAAGGGCACGATGGCCAGCCACGCCTGGCCCTCATGCAAGTCCACGCGCAGGCGCGGCGGCAAGTGAGGCTGGATGATTTCGGCTGGCACCGGCCAGTGCATAAACAGTAAGTCGCCCCACTGCTGGTGCATGAGCGGCGAGCCGCTGGGGCGCTGGCGCATAGCCAGGCGGTCAGCCAGAGAAGGAGGAGTGGGGATTAAGGACAAGGGATTAGAGATTAGGGACACGGGATAAACGGAATCGAGGAGTATTTGTCTCTGGTCCCTGGTCTCTAATCCCTTCTCCCTAATCCTTCCCTAGTACCGCGGAAAATCAGCGTCCACTTCCCGGCTCCAGGCATCAAGGCCGCCGCGTAGGTTCAGCAGGTTTTGGTGGCCGTGGAGTTGCCGCAAGTAGCTCAGCGCCTGGGCCGAGCGTACGCCGTGGTGGCAAATGAGCACGGCCGGCCCCATGGCGCGCACTTCGGCGGCGCGGCGCGGCAGCTCAGCCAACGGCAGCAGCCGGCTGCCGGGTAGGTGGCAGAAGTCGAACTCGAAGTCCTCGCGCACGTCCACCAACTGCACATCCTCGCCGGCCGCGAGGCGGGCGCGTAAGTCAGCGGGGCTGATGGAGGCGGGGGTAGGCGCGGGCGGCATGAGGTGGGCGGAGGGCCGGCAAAACTACCCCGCCCGGCGGCTACCTTGCGCTACCCAGGCGTGTTTGCGAAACTGCTGAAGCTGGGGCTTCGGCCGGCCCAGCGGCTACCTTGCGCCATTCAGGCCCTGCTTGTGGCCCCGCTCAGGCCCCGCTCAGGCCCCGCTCATGCTGCTTTTCGACCCGACCAACTTCCCCGCCCGGGTGCTGACCGAGCTGCGCGCTACCACCCCGCTGGAGCTGGCCGCCGCCGCCACCGGCGCGGCCAGCGTGTGGCTGGCGGCCCGCAACCGGATTGCCAATTTCCCGGTCGGCATCGTGTGCTGCGCGCTCTACATCGCCGTGTTCATTCGGGCGCGGCTTTATTCTGATGCCGGTTTGCAAGTGGCTTTCATTGCCCTGAACGCTTACGGCTGGGCCGAGTGGCGACGGCGCGGGGCGATGGTCGGTACGGGGGCCGCGCCAGCCGTGCCCATCAGCCGCACCGACCCTGGCCTGGCGCTGGGCCTGGCTGGGGCCGGGCTGCTCTACGCCGGCGGAGCGGGCTACTACTTCGCCCACCACACTGATGCTGCCCTGCCGTATTATGACAGCGCCACCACTGCCGTGAGTCTGGTGGCTCAGTACCTGCTCTCGCGCCGCAAGCTCGAAAACTGGCCGCTCTGGATGGCCGTCGATGTGGTTTACGTCGGCATGTACTGGCACCGTGGCCTGGCCCTGACGAGCCTGCTCTACGCCGTGTTCCTGGGCCTGGCCGCGTACGGCTTCTGGCAGTGGCGGCGGGAGGTGAGATGGTGAACTGGTGAGGTAGTGAGTTTTTTTCTCGTCGCTCGTCCTCACCACAACCGACGAGAAAAACTAACTACCTCACCAGTTCACCATCTCACCTTATGCGCGTCTCGCTCACCGGCCCTGAATCGAGTGGCAAATCGTCGCTGGCCGCTGCGCTGGCGGCCTATTTCGGCGCGGCCTGGGTGCCGGAGTTTGCCCGCGAATACCTCGAAACGAACGGCCCCGCGTATACCCTGGCCGACCTGGAACTCATCGCGCGCGGGCAGCTCGCCGCCGAGGACGCGGCCGCCGCCAAAACGCCGGGCCTGCTGTTGTGCGATACCGACTTGCTGGTCGTGAAAATCTGGTCCGAACACGCCTTCGGCAGCTGCCCGGCCTGGATGCTGGCCGAACTGGACCGCCCGCGCTACGCGCTGACCCTGCTGCTGGCCCCCGACCTGCCCTGGACTCCCGACCCCTTGCGCGAGCACCCCGACCCGGCCGACCGCTGGCGGTTTTATGAGCTATATCGCCAGGAGCTGCGGGCGCGCGGCTGGCCGTTCGTGGAAATCAGTGGCCCGCCCGAGCAGCGCTCGGCCAAAGCCGTAGCCGCCGTAACTCAAGCTGCCAGCTCTGAAAGCTAAAACCCGCTACAACTCCCGCTAAACTCTGTGCGAAAATGACGACCCACACCCTCGAAAACGACCGCTGCCGCGTCCAGGTTAGCCCCCACGGCGCGGAGCTGAGCAGCTTCCGGCTCGATGACCACGAATACCTTTGGCAGGCCGACCCCGCGCACTGGGGCCGCCACGCGCCGCTGCTGTTCCCGATAGTGGGCCGGCTGCCCAACGACACGTATCTGCATCAGGGCCAGTCGTATAAGCTGCCGCAACATGGCTTCGCCCGCGACCAGGAGTTTCAGCTCATCTACGCGGACGCGCGCCGGCTGGAGTTTCTACTCATGGCCAGCGACGCGACGCGGGCCGTGTTTCCGTTCGAGTTCGATTTGCGGGTCGGCTACGAGCTGCGCGGCACCGAGCTGACCGTGCATTGGCGGGTGCGCAACCCCGCCGCGTCGGGCCACGAGCTGCTGTTCAGCATGGGCGCGCACCCCGCCTTTCGCTGCCCGCTGGGAGCCAACGAGCAGTTTGAGGACTATTATTTCGAGTTCGACCACGCCGTGCAATTGCAGCGGCAGCTGTTACGCGGCGGCTTGCGCACCGGCGAAACCCAGCCTGTGCCACTCGAAAACAACGGCACCGAATTACCCTTTTCCGCCGCGCTCTTCGCCGACGACGCGCTCGTGTTCAGCCGCTTCGACTTTACCTGCCTCACGCTGCGCTCGCGCCGCTCAGCCCGCGCCGTGCGCCTGCGCTTTGACGGCTTTCCCTACCTCGGCCTCTGGACCAAGAGCGCGGCGGCGGGCTTCGTCTGCGTCGAACCCTGGCACGGCGTGGCCAGCCCGCTGGGGCCGCCCCAGGAGCTGGCCGACAAGGAAGGCATCCTAGCGCTCGCGCCAGGCGCGGAGTTTATGGCTGCTTATTCGGTAGAGCTTACGGGCTGAAGCTGACCTTGCTACCGATTTTTTGGGTTGGAGATGCGGACCCGGTGGTTGATGATTTCCACCGTCTTATCCTTCGGATAGTCCACATGGAAGGTGAAGCGCAGGCGCTGACTGGTGCCGGGGGCCAGCGTGAGCTGCCAGGTGAGCTTGCCGGTGCGCTCGTCGAGCTGCGCCCCGCTGAGGTCTTCCACCTTGACGCTGATTTCCTTCTCGTCGGAGATGGGCACTTCGTCGAGCAGGCGCAGGCGCACGGTTTCGGCGTGGCGGTTGAGCACGTTCAGCTCGTAGCTGAGCCGGACGCGGCGCTTGTCGCTGAGCGGCACGCTGCCGCTGAAATCTTCGAGCTTGGCCCGCCCTACTACCAACTGCGAGTCGTGGCCGAGGGCCACTTCGAGCGAGTCGTTGAAGGCCCGCCCTTCGAGTTCGGTCGTGCCCACGAACACGCCGTCGTGGAAAACGCGGGCGCGCTCGGGCAACTGCAAGCCCTCCCAACCGCTGATTTTGGTTTGCCGCACCACCTGTTCCGACACGCGCGGCACGGCTAGGTATTCGGGGCGGGCGGGCAGGGCCACGGCGGGCAGCGTCAGCTCGCGGCGGCTGCCTGCGGCCAACGACACCGGTTCGGGCACTTCGTAGCGGATGCTTTGCGTGGCGGCCGGGCGGCCCTTGCCCGCGCCCGCACCCGTGCCTTTCACTACGTATTCGTCCACCCGCCCTTCGCCATTATGCTCGCCGCCGTCAAAATCGAGCTGCCAGGGCACGAGCTGGGGCCGCGACACGTCGCCGACTTCATAGCGGAACAAAACCAGCGCCACGCGCTGCCAGGCCAAGCCCGTGCGGTTAGTCAGCAGCCCATGCGTGACGAAGCGTACCTCCCGGCCGCTGGCGTTGGCCCGTAAATCGAGCGCGGGCCGCCAGGGATTGCGGCTGCTCAGAAAATAGCGCACGGTCAGCGCCACCGACCCGGCGCGGGCGGCCCGCACGAGCAGCACCCGCCGGTCGCCGTCGTTGGTTTCGCCAGCGCGGGGCTTGAGCAGGTCCAACTGGGGTTTGAGGGCCGTCAGGCGGGTTTCGAGGCGGTCGGTTTCCTGCCGGATGGCTGGCAGCCGCGCCCGCATGAGCGCCGCGCCCCGCGCCACTTCGAGGCTCCAGTTGGCCTGGGTGCCGGCGGGCAAAGTTTGGTTTGCCAGCAAGAACACCTTTTCCTGCTTCAAGCCCTCCAATTCACCTTCGAGCGTGAGCCGCTCGGCTTCGGCCCGGCGCAGGCTGTCCACGGCGGCGGGGTAGAGGGGCGGAGCGGCCGGCAGCAGCGCGTCGTCGGTTTCGACAGCCAAAAGCTCGGCCCCATCGCCCAGCTGGACTTCCATATTTTCGGCGTTGAGGCGAGGCGATAAACCGCTTACCAGCAAGCGGTTCAGGCCGGCTGTCAGCGGCACGGCAGTCCGGTGTTCGAGCGCCGTGCCGTTGAGATAAGCCGTTACGTGGGTCAGGGCCGGCTTGACGGGAACCGTCGGGGTAGGCTGCGCGAAAGCAGCAGGGGTAGCCAGCGCCAAAAGCACTGGCAGAAAGTAGCGAAAGGACATTGCAAAACGCTGGCCGATAGGCGCCAGCGTGGCAAAGCTACTCGAGTAGTTGGTGCTTGGTGCTCGATGTTTAGTATTCGGTGCCTGAAAATTTTGTTGAGATTTTCAGGCACCAAAAATTACCCCGCCTCGACCGGGCGGCGCGGGCGGTTGTAGTCCGGCTCCCAGTCGTTGATGGGGCGCGAGATGCCGGGCGGCAGGTCGAGGTCGGGCAGGCCGGGGTCGTGCGGCTCGCCGCCGCCGTCGTCGCCGCTACCGGGCGGCGGCGGGGGCGGCGGCAGCGCCCGGCGCTTGGGCATCACCAAAAAAAACGTGAACAAGGCCAGCACGAACAGGGCATACAGAAGCTGTTGCATAACGAAACGAGGCGAAAACGACGAAGGCAAACCGGGCGCGCGCCGGGCGCGAGCGTTCGGCTAAGATAACAGGCGGGTTCGAAATTTGATACGACGAGCGCGGGCAATCGGCTCTGGGCGGCACGCAGGTCCGCATACACTACCTTTGCACCCATGTTTAGGGGTGCTGACCGGGATTCTTCCCGGCCGGCTGAGATTAAACCCATTGAACCTGAACCGGATAATGCCGGCGCAGGGAATAAACAATCCGCGAGCGTTTCCGCCCTCTCCCCGACCCCTGGGGCCTGGGCGCGTTCCACTTCGGGTTAATGAGTGAATAGGTGAAGGAAAGAATGGGTGAATGTCTGCTTGCGCATTCTACCATTCGATTAAACCACCCATTCGCCCATTTACCCATTTACTCCTTCACCCATTGACCAAGCTCCACTTGCTGGGGGCGGCGCTGCTGCTCCTGGCCGGGCCGACGACAGTGTTGGCGCAAACCGCGCCCGCCGCCCGCCCCGACACCACTCAGATGCGCCGCATCCTCACGGCCGAGGCCGTGGTAACGGCCACCCGCGCCACCGACAAAACCGGCACTACGTACCAAAACCTGCGCCGCGAGCAGATTCAGGCCCGCAATTTCGGCCAGGATTTGCCTTACCTGCTCGACCAAACGCCGAGCGTGGTCACGACTTCCGACGCGGGCACGGGCATCGGCTACACGGGCTTGCGGATTCGGGGCACCGATGGGACGCGCATCAACGTGACGCTCAACGGGGTGCCGGTGAACGAGGCCGAGAGCCACAGCGTCTATTTTGTGGATTTGCCCGATTTGGCTTCCTCGCTGCAAAGCGTCCAGATTCAGCGCGGGGCCGGGCCGAGCACGAATGGCGCGTCGTCGTTCGGGGCCAGCCTGAGCCTGGAAACGATGGGCCTGCGGCCAAAAGCCTACGCGGAGGTCAATAATTCCGCCGGCTCGTTTGGCACCTGGAAAACGACCGTCGCGGCCGGCACCGGCTTATTGGGCGGGCATTTCGCGCTCGACGTGCGCGCCTCGCGCCTGCAAAGCGACGGCTACGTGGACCGCGCTTTCTCGCGCCTGCGCTCGCTCTACCTGACGGGCACGTATTCGGACGAGAAAACGCTGCTGCGCGCGCTCGTGCTGACTGGCTACGAAAGCACTTACCAGGCGTACTATGGCCTGGCCGACTCGCTGCTCACCAAAAACCGCCGCTACAACGAGGCCGGTACCGACGGCGGGCAACACTTGCCGGCGTATAAAAATCAGACCGACAACTACCAGCAGGACTACTACCAGTTTCTGATTTCGCGGCAGCTCCGGCCCGACTTGAACCTGAGCGTTACGCCCTTCTGGACGCGCGGCGGCGGCTATTACGAGGAGTACAAGGCCAACCAGGCGATGGCCGACTACGGCATCGCCGGCCCCGCCTACCAGCCCCGGCTGGGCGGCGGCTTCGACACGCTGACAACGACGGACGTGGTGCGTCGCCGCTGGCTCCGTACCGACCTCTACGGCGCGACCTACGCCCTGCAAAAGACCTTCACTCAATCACGCATTCGCTCCTTCACCGTGGGCGGGGCCGTCGTCAATTACCGTGGGCAGCACTATGACGAGCTGACCTGGGCCGCGCGCGGCACGGGCATTCCCGAAACCGGCACGCCTTACGCCCAGGAGCCGAACGCGCGCAAGCTCGATGTCAACACCTACGCCCGCGCCACGCTGGCCCTGACCGAGCGCCTGGGTGGTTTTCTGGACGGGCAAGTTCGCTACGTAAACTACCAGCTTTTCGCCCCCGACGCGGTGGCTCTCGGCGGCCGGAGCCAGCAGACGCTGCGCTTTCGCTTCTTCAATCCCAAAGCCGGCCTCACTTATGAGCTGGGTGAAGGACTTAGCGCCTACGCCTCCTACGCCCTGGCCCAGCGCGAGCCGACCCGCGCCGACTACACCAACACGCCCGCCGAGCGCCAGCCCACGGCCGAGCGCCTGCACAATTTCGAGCTGGGCGTGCGCCACACCAGTGGCCCGACGCAGTGGGCAGTGAATTATTACTTTATGCGCTACCGCGACCAGCTCGTGCTTTCGGGCCGCCTCGACGACGTGGGCAACCCGCTCCACACCAACGTGCGCGACTCGTACCGCACCGGCCTGGAGCTGCAAGCCAACCTGGCGATTACCGAGCGCCTGAGCTTCGCGCCCACCGCCACGCTCAGCCGCAACGTCATTCAGAATTACACCGACTACCTGTTCGATTATGACCAGAGCGCCGAGCGCAGCACCGCCTACCGCCAGACGACGAGCGCGTTCTCACCCAGCCTGACGGCCGCTTACACCCTGGAATACGAGCTACTCCCGCGCCTGCGCCTGGCCACGCTGGCCCGCGCCGTGAGCCGCCAATACCTCGACAATACGGCTACCGAGAGCCGGAGCATCCCGGCCTACTACGTGCAGGACCTGCGCCTGCGCTACCTCTGGCAGCCCCAGCGGCTGGGTTTGCGCGAAGTGGAGTTGGCCGGCGTACTCAACAACGTTCTCGCCGCTACCTACGTGAACAACGGCTACACTTACGGCTTCGTCAGCGGCGGGCAGGCGCGGTATTTTACCTATTTCTATCCTCAGGCGCGGGCCAATTTCCTGGCTTCGGTCAATGTGCGCTGGTAGGGGCTGGAGACGTATATTTGGGCCAGCCTCACTTGATTTTACCTTATGGAAGCCGTCATTGAAGTCGAGCGCGTGGAGCGCGAAAGGACCCCTTACGAACAAGAACGCGGAAAGCCCATGCCCGAAACAATTCATTCCGCGGTACAAATGAACCTGGGCATTGCCCTGGCTACGCGCTACCCGGACCTGTTTCGGCTGCTGCCCGAATTGACCCTGGCCACCGAGCCAGTGGTGACCGTGCCGGACCTGGCTATCTACCCGGCCTTCGAGCTGGACTATGCCAACCGGCCGCCCCGCCGCTCCGACGCGCCTGCCACCTGCGTAGAAATTCAATCCATCTCGCAAGGCTTGGAAGAGCTGCTGGATAAGGTGAGGATATACTTTCAGTTTGGCGTAAAATCCTGCTGGATTGTGCAGCCGTCCGTCCGGGGGGTGTTTGTATTCACCTCGTCCGACGACTATGATTATTACCACGGCGATGACACGTTGCACGATACGCTTCTCGGCGTAGAAGTGCCGCTAACCGCTGTTTTCAAATAAGCCGCCGGAAACCCCGCGCCCCGCGCCGGGGTTATCTTCGCGTTCTGAAAATCAGCCCGTATCCCACCACCGCCCACCGTTTCCTATGTCCTCCATCGCCGACGTTCTCGCCCCCGAAGTTCACGCGCACTCCGCCCAAAAAGGCAGCACCAACGCCAACGGCTTCACCGACTACTTCGACCTCGACGGGCTGCTCACCGAAGAGCACCTGCTCGTGCGCCAAAGCATCCGCGATTTCGTAAAGCGCGAAATCTCGCCCAGCATCGAGAAGTGGGCCCAGCAGGCGCACTTCCCGAGCGAAATCGTGCGCAAGTTTGGCGAGGCCGGGGCCTTTGGCCCGACCATCCCGCAGGAGTACGGCGGCGGCGGGCTGGACTACATTTCCTACGGCCTGATTATGCAGGAAATTGAGCGCGGCGACTCCGGGATGCGCTCTACGGCTTCGGTGCAAGGCTCGCTGGTCATGTTCCCGATTTACGCCTACGGCTCGGAAGCCCAGCGCCAGAAATTCCTGCCCAAGCTCGCCAGTGGCGAGTGGCTCGGCTGCTTCGGCCTCACGGAGCCGGACCACGGCTCGAACCCCGGCGGCATGACCACGAACATCAAGGACATGGGCGACTACTATTTGCTCAACGGGGCCAAGCTCTGGATTAGTAACTCGCCCGAGTGTCAGGTGGCCGTCGTGTGGGCCAAAAACGAGCAGGGCCGCATCAAGGGCGTGCTCGTGGAGCGCGGCATGGAGGGCTTCACGACCCCCGAAATCCACAACAAGTGGAGCCTGCGGGCCAGCATCACCGGCGAGCTGGTGTTCGACAACGTGAAGATTCCGAAGGAGAATATCTTACCAAACATCGACGGCTTGAAAGGCCCGCTGAGCTGTCTCGACTCGGCCCGCTTCGGCATCGCCTGGGGGGCCATCGGCGCGGCCATCGACTGCTACGAGTCTGCCCTGAAGTACTCGCTCCAGCGCGAACAGTTCGGCAAGCCCATCGCCAGCTTCCAGCTCCAGCAAAAGAAGCTGGCCGAGATGATTACCGAAATCACCAAAGCCCAGATTCTGGTCTGGCGCCTGGGCGTACTCAAAAACGAGGGCAAAGCGACGACTGCCCAGATTTCGATGGCCAAGCGCAACTCGGTCGAGATGGCCCTGCACGTAGCCCGCGAAGCCCGCCAGATTCACGGCGGCATGGGCATCACCGGCGACTACCCCATCATGCGCCACATGATGAACCTGGAGTCGGTCGTCACCTACGAGGGGACGCACGACATTCACCTGCTGATAACTGGAGCGGATATTACGGGTATTCAGGCGTTTAAGTAGAGGTGTGGCGCGAGCTTTAGCTGGCGCTAAAACTCAACAACGGCCGCCCCAGCAATGAGGCGGCCGTTTCTATAACAGCATTATGGGCCTCGACTCAGTAGAGCTGATTGTTCGCATCGAAAAATTCTTCGCGTTGGAAATTCCCGACCCCATAGCCGAGCGATTGCGCACGGTGGGCGACGTAGCGACGTGGCTCGGCGAGCAATTTGGCACCAGCGGGCAGCGGGCCTCGGCCACCCGTGACACGGTAGCGGCTGCCGTGCAAATATTGTTGACCAACGAGCATCCTGACCAAGCCCCGCAACCAAATGCGTCGCTAGTTATTTGGCTCAACACGCCTGAAGCAGAGCGGCGTTTGGCAAGTCAGCTTTTCGCCGCCGCCGGCCTCGAATGGCCTAATGATGCACACAAACCTCGTAAAAATTGGCTTGGTCGTCTGGTAGCAGCTGACCATCAAGCGTTTTACCAAGCTGCCAATGTCAGCAATCTGGTAGACTGGCTGGTCGCCCGCAATTATGAGCGGCTATTGCAGCCACCGTTGCATAATCAGTACGAGGTGGAGCAGGCAGTGATTGGCCTAAGCTGGGAGCAGACGGGCGCGGAAATCCCGGAAATAGAACTCGCCAGCAGTTACGTGAACGACTTGGGTGTAGATTAACTATCCTCTGCTGAAGTCGGTCGGATAACATGCACCCCGCCCGCCAGTCCCGGTTGCGCCAGTAGGGCCAGCACTTGCGGCAGTAGTTGCTTTACTGTGTCATAGCGCAAATCGGGCACGTCAAGGAAAAGCACCGGAATCGGGTAACGTTGCCAGTTTTGTTCGTGACGCATCCGCTTGTCGGCCGTGAGGAAAGCCCCGAATTCTTGCTCGACCAACAGCTTAAGCAGCACCCCGTTTCGTTGGCCCAGCCAATTCATATCGCGCACGGTCAGCGCGTCGTGCGGTGGAGCGAGGCGAAAGACGAGCCGGCGCGGTAGCTGTTCGTCAAGCAGCAGCTTCATGGCGAGCCAATAAAGCTTCAAAATCAAGCGGGGCCGGTTCGACGTGCAGGTAGGCTGGAATGAGCAGCTGAGCCGCTAACTGCAGCACGCCCTCGGCTTGCGCCCGGCTGACGCTGGGAAAGTCATCGAGAAACATCGGTAACGGCTCGTCGCCGCCCAGGTAGTCAAACAACGCCTGAATCGGCACCCGCGTACCGGTAAAAACCGGGGTGCCGCCCGTTATTTCCGGGTCAATGGTGATGAGGTCGGTGCGTAGCATGCGCTTCAGGGGTTGATTTCGTGTATGCCGCCGGGCAGATTAGGCTGAGCCAGTACGGCTTTAATTCGTGGCATTAAGGCATTGTAATCGTCATATTGGTCGCCGCGCGCATTCAGCACCAGCACGGGCAGCGCATAGTTGCGCCAGTTCTGCTGATATTGCATCTGCCGGTCGCCGGTTAGCAGCGCCATGAAGCCAAACGTTTCCATGAGCCGCAACAACTCGCCGTTTTTCTTGCTCTGCCAATCCATCTCGCGTACCGACGCGGCTTCGTGCTCCGGCCGTAAGCGGTAACGGAGCTTGACAGGCAGGTCTTCGTCAAGAAGTAGTTTCACGCGGACGCTCAGTAAAAGAGAAGTCAATCTGCGCCGGCTCCACCAGCAGATGCGCCGGCAACAGCAGCGCCAGGGCCACATCAAGCACCTTCTGAGCCTGCTCTTTTTCTACCGATGGGTAATCGTCCAAAAACTCATCCAGCGGATGGCCGTGGCGCAAGTAGCTGAACAAGCGGCTGATAGGCACCCGCGTGCCGGTAAAAACCGGGGTGCCGCCCGTAATTTCCGGGTCGATGGTGATGAGGTCGGTGCGAAGCATGAGTCTAAATTACGGGAGGAAATCGGCGGAGCTACGTGCGCGCGCCGTAGTTAGCTTACCAGTCCCCTGGTTATTGAAAACTACTTGCTTGCAAGCTGCTGAAGCAAACCTGTACCTGCCAGTCGGCGGCGTGAGCGAGGGCCGCAACGTAGCCGGGGGCCGGCTCGAAGCTACGCACGGCCCAGGCGGCGGCTTCTGCGGCTGAAGAGCTGGAGCCTGGCCCCAGCCCCTGGCCGGTGGCTTTAGCTTGCGCCTCGTAGCGGGTCCAGAGCGCTAAAAAGGCGGCCACCGCATCGGGGGCCGCGGCCAGGAGCTGCTGCTCGGCGGGGGAGAACGTGGCGGCGGCCACCTCCCGGAAGACAAAGCCGGGCACTATTTCCTCCACATCGATACCTACCGGCTGGGTGGCTAGCGCCAGGAGAATCCAGTTGCCGGCATGGCTCACGTTGACGTGCAGGCCCGTGCCGGGGGGCAGCGCTGGCTTGCCGTGAGGGCCGGTGCCCAGCGGCACGTCGGCCGGGTGCATGCTCAGTTGCTGGCCCAGCAGGTGGCGCAAAGCCCCCCGGCCCACGCGGAAGCGCTGGGCATCGGCGGGGCGGTGGTAGCGGGCGGCGCGGGCCTGCTCGCCGGGGGTGAGGGCGGCGGCCAGCGCGGCGGGCAAAGGCGTGAAATCAGCCAGAGCCAGCCGGTACACCATCAGCGCGGTGAGGGGAGGCGGGGGCAGGGCGGCGGTCCAATCGGGGGTAAATAGCGCCGGGAGCATGGGTTCGCGCATCAGGCCGCGGCGGCCTCGTCGAGGGCGGCTTGCAGCTCGGCGGCAAACCGCTGGTCGTTGGGCGGGGCGAACATAAGGCTGTGCTCGCCCGGCATGTCGTGTACGCGCACCCCCTGGCCGGCGTAGGGCCGCCACCCCAGATATTCGAAATCGGGCAGGTAGAAGGTTTGCTCCGTCGCCCGGAACACATCAACCCGCACGGGCAGCGGCCGAAGCACGTAGCAGCGGCCGGCCTGCTCGTTCAGCACGTCAAGCTGGGGCGGGTAGGCAAATTCGGTGGGCTCGGTGGGCCGGTGACCCAGGCTGTTGAGCAAGGCCCGCAGGCGGCGGCGGGCCTGCGCCCGCTTGTTGGCCACGGTGCGGCCGGGCGCGCGGGCCAGCAGGCGCAGGGTGTAGCGCAGCTGGTGCAGCACGGTGGCGGTGGCCCGCAGCGTCCGCCGGAACCACGGCAGGTGCTGGTCGGACTGGTAGGCGTAGGTGTCGAACATGGCCAGGAACTTCACTTCGAGCCCCTCGGCCAGCAACTGCCGCGCCATTTCGAACGCGATGAGGCCCCCGAAAGAAAAACCCGCCAGCGCGTAAGGCCCGGTCGGGTTCTGAACCCGAATGGCTGCCAGGTAGTGGGCCGCCATGTCCTCGATGCGGGCCAGGGGCGCGTCTACGCCGTTCAGGCCCTTGGCCTGGAGGCCGTACAGCGGCTGCTGGGGGTCGAGGTTGCGGGCCAGCGCATTGAAGAGCAGCACATTCAGCCCGTAGCCGTGCACCAGGTAGAGCGGCATCTTGGTCCCATCGGGCTTGATGGGCACCAGCGAGTCCCAGGTCACCGACCGGCCGTCGAGCTGCAACAGCAAGGCCAGGGCCGCCACCGTGGGGTAGGTGAAGAGGGCCGCCAGGGGCAGCCGCTTGCCCGTCTGCTGTTCGAGCCGGGCCATTACCTGCACCGCGATGAGCGAATGGCCGCCCAGGTCAAAGAAATTGTCGTACACGCTCACCACCGGCACGCCCAGGGCCTCGCGCCACACGGTGGCTACCAGCTCCTCCACGCTGGTGCGGGGCAGTTGGGTGCTGGCGGTCGGCCGGGCCGGG
>JANXNW010000001.1 GCA_025353905.1 Hymenobacter sp. | reverse complement strand
TTGGCGAGCCGGTTGAGCATGTTCACCTCGTCGGCGTAGTCGCCTTCGCCGGTCTCGATGCGCTCCTGAGCTTCCTCGTAGCTGAAGCGGCGGTCGGAGTGGATGACGGTTTTGCCAAACCACGAGTCGTGGAGCTGGCCCCGCTCGTCCAGCTCGAACACGGCCGAAAACGTGAGCTTGTCCTCGTTGGGCCGCAGCGAGCAGAGGCCGTTGGAGAGGTTTTCGGGCAGCATCGGAATCACGCGGTCCACGAGGTACACCGAGGTCGCGCGGGCTTTGCCCTCGCGCTCCAGCTCGGTGCCGAGGCGCACGTAGTGGGTCACGTCGGCGATGTGAACGCCCACCTCGTAGTGCCCGTTTTCGAGCGTGCGCAAGCTCAGCGCGTCGTCGAAATCCTTCGCGTCGGCCGGGTCAATGGTGAAGGTCGTGATGTTTCTAAAGTCGCGCCGCCGGGCGATTTCCTCCTTCGTCACTTCGGTCGGGATGGCATCGGCCTCCTCTTCCACCGCGCTTGGAAACTCGAACGGCAAGCCGAACTCGGCCATGATGGCGTTGATTTCGGCCTCGTTCTGGCCCGCCGCCCCGAAGTTGCGGACGATGGTGCCCACCGGGCTACGGCCAGAATCGCCGTGGTCGGGAAACTCCGTAATGCGAACCAGCACCTTGTCGCCGTCGCGGGCATTGCCCAGCTCCCGGCCCGGCACCATCACATCGAAGTACGCCTTGCGATTATCGGGCTTCACGAAGGCGTTCTTGCCGTTGAGCTGCAAGCGGCCCACCACCTCGACCCGCTCGCGCTTGAGCACTTCCACGACATCACCCGTCAGGCGGCCGTCGCGCATGCCGCGCAGACGCACCCGCACCAGGTCGCCGTTGAGCGCATAGCGCAGCTGGTCGGTGAAAACGCGGATGTCGTCGCCCTCGCCGTCTTCGCGCAACACGAACGCGAAGCGGGCCGTGGCCAGCGCCACGGTGCCGATAACCGTGTTCGGGTCGCGGTGGGGGCGTTCCGGGCCGTCGCCGGGGTGGTCGAAGCCCGCCGACCGCCGCCGATGGATAATGGGGTCCTGCCCGAACTCCTCTTCCAGGTCGGGGGCCGGCGCGTGGTGCGGAGCAGCGGCGGGAGTAGCTGGTTTAGCCGCCGTTTTGCGGCCCCTGACGACACTCGCCGCCACTTGCAAGTCCGTGGGGTCGGCGAGGCGGTAGTCGTCGTTCTGGAGCAGCTCCAGGCGGCCCGTTTTGCGGAGTTCCCTGAGGTGAGCGAACACGTCTTCGCGCTGCTCCTTGGTCGTTACGCCGAGGCGGCGCGAGAGCTGCCGGTAGCCGAGTACCTTGCCAGGGTTGTCGGCAAACTGCCGGTACACCAGCTCCTGAGAGATGGTCGGGAGCTGGG
>JANXNW010000299.1 GCA_025353905.1 Hymenobacter sp. | reverse complement strand
GCGGGTGCCGATGGAATCCTTTTCCTCGACTACCAGGCGGAAGTCGTAGCGCAAGTCGTCGAAAATCTGCTGGGCTTTTTCGGGCAGGCCGTCCTTGCGCACGAGCGGGAAAATGGCAGCCTTGATGGGGGCCAGCGCCGGAGGCAGCTTCAGAAACTTGCGGGTTTTGGTGGTTTGCGCGTCGCCCTCGCCTTCGGTTATCGTCTCCTCCTGCAACGCCTGGCAGAAGGTGGCCAAAAACAGCCGGTCGGCCCCGACGCTGGTTTCGACCACGTAGGGCACGTAGTTGCCGTAGGGCTTGCCGGTGTAGGGGTTGAGGTCGTTGTCGAAATACTGCTGCTTTTTGCGGCTCAGGTTCTGGTGCTGGGTCAGGTCGAAGTCGGAGCGCGAATGGATGCCCTCGATTTCCTTGAAGCCGAACGGAAACTCGAACTCGATGTCCACGGCTGCTTTGGCGTAGTGGGCCAGCTTGTCGTGGTCGTGAAAGCGGAGCTTATCGGCGGGCAACCCAATAGCTTCGTGGAAGCGGCGGCGGGCGGCTTTCCAGGTCTCATACCACTCCCCTTCGGTGCCGGGGCGCACGAAAAACTGCATCTCCATCTGCTCGAACTCGCGCATCCGAAAGATGAACTGCCGGGCCACAATCTCGTTGCGGAACGCCTTGCCAATCTGCGCGATACCAAACGGAATTTTCAGCCGCGCCGACTTCTGCACGTTCAGGAAATTCACGAAAATGCCCTGCGCCGTCTCCGGTCGCAAGTACACCGGCGGCGCATCAGCATCCACCGACGAGCCTTGCGTGGAAAACATCAAATTGAACTGCCGCACCTCGGTCCACTTGCTGGTGCCCGACACCGGACACACAATGCCCTCGTCCAGAATGAGCTGCCGCACCCCGGCGAGGTCGCCGGCCGTGAGCAGCCGGCCCAGCTCGGCGGTGAGGGCCGCGCCGCGCGCCGGGTCGCCGGCTTTTTCATACTCCGCCGCCTTATCCTCCACCAAAACGTCGGCACGATAGCGTTTCTGCGAGTCGAGGTTGTCGATGAGCGGGTCGTTGAAACCAGCGACGTGGCCGCTGGCTTCCCAGGTTTGCGGGGCCATGAAGATGGCCGCGTCCAGGCCCACCACGTTGTCGTGGAGCTGAGTCATGGCTTCCCACCAGAGCCGCTTGAGGTTGTTTTTCAGCTCCACCCCGTTCGGGCCGTAGTCGTAAACGGCGGCCAGGCCGTCGTAGATTTCCGAGGACTGGAACACGAAACCGTATTCCTTGGCATGGGCCACGATGTCTTTGAGCTGGGCGGTTTCGGGCGCGGTGGTACTTGTAGGCTTACTCATAAAGAGCAAAAGTAGACCGCAGATGCGAACGGATTTAACGGATGGAACGGATGACGGCGGCTGCGCCGCCTGATTGGCTCTGGTTTGGCGCGAGTCACGATACGTGTCTCGCCTTGACTTGTAAAACTTCACCCAAGCCAACGCTGACCTAACGCCATCTCACCACAATCTAACCTAATCAGTAGTCAGGCGGCTTCGCCGCCGTCATCCGTTCCATCCGTTAAATCCGTTCGCATCTGCGGTTAATGATTAGGTAACATTACGCTTGCACAATACCGGGCTAATTTTGACCGCCGAAATATCGTACCTCGGCGCTTTTTTATGTTCGGACTCGAACCCCATGTGCTGTTGCTGCTGGGCGCTTGCTTGCTGGCCGCTTGCGCTTTTGAATTCGTAAACGGTTTTCACGACACGGCCAATGCCGTGGCTACCGTCATCTATACCAACACCTTGCGGCCCTGGGTGGCGGTGGTCTGGTCGGCGTTCTGGAATTTTATCGGGGTCTTTGCCGGGGGCACCGCCGTAGCGATGGGCATCGTCTATCTGCTGCCCGTCGAGAGCCTCGTGGACCAGAACGTGTACCACGGCATTGCCATGGTCGGGGCGCTCATCGTGGCGGCCATCATCTGGAACGTCGGCACCTGGTACTACGGCATTCCGTCGTCGTCGTCGCACGCGCTTATCGGGTCGATTCTGGGGGTGGGCATCGCGTTTTCGCTCTTGCCGGGCGGCAAAGACGCGGCCGTGAACTGGACCAAAGCCGGCGAAACCGGGTTGGCCCTGCTCTTCGGGCCGTTGCTGGGCTTCACGCTCACCATCCTGCTCATGTTCCTGCTCAAGCGCCTCGTCCTGAACAAGGCCATCTTCCGCGAGCCGCACAAGCGCAAGCCCCCGCCGCTCTGGATTCGGCTCATCCTGATTCTGACCTGCACGCTGGTGAGCTTTTTCCACGGCTCGAACGACGGGCAGAAGGGCGTGGGCCTCATCATGCTCATTCTCATCGGGGTCGTGCCGACGTACTTCGCCCTCGACGTGGCCAAGAATCCGCTCGACGTGCGCGCCTCGCTCGCCCAGGTCGAAACCATCATGCAGCGCATCGACCCCGCCAGCCTCGGGGCCAAAGACCAGCAGCTGCTGGCCGATATGCGGGCCAAAACGACCGACCTCGACCGCATCTTCCAGGGTAAAACCGCGGTCGGGCAGCTGCCCCAAACCGCGCGCTTCGAGATTCGGCGCGACCTGCTGCTGCTGGCCAACCGGGGCAAAAAGCTGCTTGGCTCGCCCCAGCTCAGCCTCAGCACCCAGGACCGGCAGCAGTACGAAACGGCTATCGGCACGCTGAAAGGCTTCACCGACTACGCCCCCTGGTGGGTGCTGCTGGCCGTGAGCTTGTCGCTGGCCACGGGCACGATGGTGGGCTGGGAGCGCATCGTCAAAACCATTGGCGAGCGCATCGGCAAAGAGCACCTGACTTACGCCCAGGGAGCCTCGTCGGAGCTGATAGCCGCTACCATGATTGGCCTGACCACCGCCTCCGGCCTGCCCTCGTCCACGACCCACGTACTGTCCTCGGCCATCGCCGGCTCGATGGTGGCCAACCGCGGCATCAAGAATCTCAACCCCCAAATGGTGCGCAGCATCGCCCTGGCCTGGGTGCTGACGCTGCCCGTGACGATGGTGCTGGCCGGGGCGCTGTTCGTGCTGTTCCGCTCGTTCAGCGGGTAGGGCGGGCCGGATATCAGGCTGCAACGCACGAAAAAGCCAATCCGGCGGGGTTGGCTTTTTTAGTTATTTCTGCTAATGGTAATCTGGGAATAACACCTGGTTCACCAAGTTATCCACTTATCCACACCCAAAACGGGCATTTTTGTGGATAACTATCGGTAAAATGGTGAACTAACCAAGTAGTGAGTTTTTCTACTCGCAAGCTCAGATGGGCAAAACTCACCGGCTCACTATTTCGCCGCCGGCCACTGCACTTCCAGCTCGTCATTAATAAACACGCCGAAATTGACGAACTGCAACTGCCCTTCCTCGAAGTACAAGTCAATCATCGACTTCTCGTAGGAGAGCCGCACCTCGCCGCCCTCCATCGTTTCCAGCTCCGGCTCGGCCGCGCCGTGGCGCTGCAACAGGGCCTGTACCTGGTCGAGGGGGCGGCCGTGGATGGCCTCGCCGAAGAGGCGCAACGTAGGGTTGTCGGTTTCGATGCAGCTCAGGCGGAAGTCGTCCTCGCGGTCGAAGTAGAGCGAGAGCAGGTGGTCGTCCTCGTAGTAGTTCCAGGCTTGGTGCTCGAACTCGTCTTCGTCTTCCGACTCGTCGATTTCCTCTGGCTCGCCCACCAGGGCGCGCACCTCGTCCTGGCTCATGCCGAAGCGCAGCGGCCCCATGCCGGTGCCCAGGATAATCTCGTTTTCTTCGATGCTGGTCGGGGTCGTGCTCATGGAGTGGATAGGTTAGTTTGACAAAGGTAGGGGCGGCTCGCAGCCGCCCGCACGGCTGAATGGCGAAGTAGGGGCGGCTCGCAGCCGCCCGCACGGCCGGTTGGCTCAGGGGCGGCTTACGTAACGAGTCAAGATGCGGCTGTCTCCAATGGGCCAGCCCCTGGCGCGCGGGCGACTGCGAGCCGCCCCTACCCCGCCGCCCGCGCCCCGTTATTTCCCGTAGCGCTCGATAAAGGCTTCCTTCTGCCGCACGTACTCGGAATGCGCTTTGGCCTCGTCCCACTTGCGGCCGAAAATCTCAGCGGCGGCTGTTTTGTCGGGGTCGGGCGTAGCGGTGCGGGGCAGCTCGGCGCGGCCGTGGGCGCCGCTCTGGCCTTTTTTATCGTCGGGCACGGGGCCGTCGTATTTTTTGCCGCCGTGGTGGTTGGCGTAGCGGCGGGCACGGGTGAAACCCATCTGCAAAAACTT
>JANXNW010000345.1 GCA_025353905.1 Hymenobacter sp. | reverse complement strand
CAAAACCCCCGAAGGCTCCCTCGCCGAAAAATGGGACAAGCACAAGTTTAACGTCAAGCTCGTGAACCCCGCCAACAAGCGGAAATACGACGTGATTGTGGTGGGCACGGGCCTGGCCGGGGCCTCGGCCGCCGCCTCGCTGGCCGAGCTGGGCTACAACGTGAAGGCGTTTACGTACCACGATTCGCCCCGCCGCGCGCACTCCATCGCCGCGCAGGGCGGCATCAACGCCGCCAAGAACTACCAGAACGACGGCGACTCGGTGTTCCGCTTGTTCTACGACACCATCAAGGGCGGCGACTACCGGGCCCGCGAAGCCAACGTGTACCGCCTTGCCCAGGTATCGGTCAACATCATCGACCAGTGCGTGGCGCAGGGCGTGCCCTTCGCCCGCGAATACGGCGGCCTGCTGGCCAACCGCTCCTTCGGCGGGGCACAGGTGAGCCGGACGTTCTACGCCCGCGGCCAAACCGGACAGCAGCTGCTGCTGGGGGCCTACTCGGCCCTGAGCCGGCAGATTGCCTACGGCAAAGTGAAAATGTACACCCGCTCGGAAATGCTCGACGTGGTGGTGATTGACGGACAGGCCCGCGGCATCGTGACGCGCAACACCATCACCGGCGAGATTGAAAACCACGCCGCCCACGCGGTGGTGCTGGCCACCGGCGGCTATGGCAACGTGTTCTACCTGAGCACCAACGCCATGTACTGCAACGTGACCGCCGCCTGGCGTGCGCACAAAAAGGGCGCGTACTTCGCCAACCCTTGCTTCACCCAGATTCACCCCACCTGCATCCCGGTATCGGGTGACTACCAGTCGAAGCTCACGCTGATGTCGGAGTCGCTGCGCAACGACGGCCGGGTATGGGTACCTGCCACCAAGGAGACTGCCGAGCGCCTGCGCAAGGGCGAAATCACGGCCACCGACATCAAAGAGGAGGACCGCGACTATTTCCTGGAGCGCAAGTATCCCGCTTTCGGTAACCTCGTGCCGCGCGACGTGGCTTCGCGCAACGCCAAGCAGATGTGCGACGAAGGCCGTGGCGTGGGCAGCACCGGCTTGGCCGTGTACCTCGATTTCGCCGACATCATCAAGCGCACGGGAGCCGACGCGGTGAGCCAGAAGTACGGCAACCTGTTTGCCATGTACGAGAAAATCACCGACGAAGACCCCTACAAGCTGCCGATGCGGATTTACCCGGCGGTGCACTACACCATGGGCGGCCTCTGGGTTGATTACAACCTGCAAACCACCGTGCCCGGCCTGTACGCCACCGGCGAATGCAACTTCTCGGACCACGGGGCCAACCGCCTCGGCGCTTCGGCCCTGATGCAAGGCTTGGCCGATGGCTACTTCGTCATTCCGTACACCATTGGCGATTACCTGGCCAACACGCCGCCCAAGCCGGTGGATACCAACCACCCCGCCTTCGCCGAGTCGAAGGCCTACGTGCAGGCCCGCACCGAGCAGCTGCTCAGCATCAAGGGCAGCCGTACGCCCGATGAGTTCCATAAGGAATTGGGCCTCATTATGTGGGAGTACTGCGGCATGGCCCGCACCGCTGAGGGCCTACGCCACGCCAAAGCCGAGATTCAGAAAATCAAAAAAGGCTTCTGGAGCGACGTGAAAGTGGTGGGCACCGGCGAGGAAATGAACCAGGCCCTGGAGAAAGCCGGCCGCGTGGCCGACTTCATCGAGCTCGGCGAATTGATGGTGGACGATGCCCTGGACCGCAACGAAAGTTGCGGCGGCCACTTCCGCGAAGAGTACCAGACCCCCGAAGGCGAGGCCCTGCGCGACGACGAAAACTACGCCTACGTCGCCGCCTGGGAGTATCAGGGCGAAAACCAGCCCGAGAAACTCAATAAGGAGGAGTTGGTGTTTGAAAACGTGAAGCTGACCCAGCGCAGCTACAAATAAATCTTATGAGCTGTTAGCCATTAGCTGTTAGCTGTTAGCATTGTTCTAACAACTCACAGAATTAGAAGCTAACAGCTATCAGCTAACAGCTAATAGCTTACAATCAATGGCCGGTTCCAACCCCAACGCTAAACCGATGAACCTGACCCTGAACGTGTGGCGGCAGCCCAACCGCCAGGCCCAGGGGAAAATCGTGGAGTACCATGTGAAAGGCATTTCGCCTGACATGTCTTTCCTGGAAATGCTTGACGTGCTGAACGAGGACTTGCTGCACGGCGGCCAGGACCCGGTGGCCTTCGACCACGACTGCCGCGAGGGCATTTGTGGCTCGTGCGACTTGTTCATCAACGGCCGCAGTCACGGCCCCGAGAAGGGCACCACCACCTGCCAGCTGCACATGCGCAAGTTTTCGGACGGTGATACCATCACCATCGAGCCCTGGCGCGCCAACGCTTTCCCGGTGAACAAGGACTTGAGCGTGGACCGCTCGGCGTTCGACCGCATCATCCAGGCCGGGGG
>JANXNW010000334.1 GCA_025353905.1 Hymenobacter sp. | reverse complement strand
GCGCAGCGAAGCCGATAGTCCGCCCAGGTCCTGCTCGGTTTTGAGCACGAGCACCGAGTCGGCCTCATCGGCCAGCACGTTCTGCGAAAACCGCGTGAATAGCCCCGCCAGCTGCTGATTGATTTCCGAGAGCCGCGCTTTATCTGGCGCATTCAGTCTGGCCCCCGAGCGCACGAACTCCTTGTACTGCACCTCCGTCAGCCGCCGCTGCTCGGCGCTGAGCTGCTTCGTGGCGGGCGACTTATACACCGCCTCGATGCGCCGAAACAGCACCGCGTTCTGGCTTATCTGGTCACTGAAAGCGGCCAGCTTCGGGGCCATCTCGGTTTCGACGGCCGCAAAAGCCGCGTCTTTAAGCGTTGTGCTCCACACCCCGTACGCGGCTTGCACCCGGCTCAGGGTGCGCCCGCTGCGCTCCAGTGCCACGAGCGTATTCTCAAACGTGGGCGCTTGCGGGTTGCGGGCGATGCGGTCAACCTCGGCCAGGTTTTCAGCCATCGCCGCCTCCAGCGCGGGCTTGAAGTCGGCTACTTTTATTTTATCAAAGGCCGGCAGGCCGCCGTGCGGGCCACTCCACGGGACCAACAGTGGATTAGGGTCGGCGACGACTGACATGGGAGCCGATGGTTGGGCCAGGGCGGTGAGGGCAAGCAGGCTCAGCGCGGCTCTAAGGCCGGCGCGAAACGTGAGAAGAAAGCGGGGCATGAGGATGGGAAAAGTGGCGCGTGAAGGTAGAGGTACTGCACCAACTCGCCGCCCATCAGCCCCACCCCCTAGCCCCCAGAGTTGATACGTTCTCTTTAGGGTAGAAAATCCCGGAAGTTTTGCGCGAAGAAAAGTTGCGCGTAGCTGATGGAGGTGTGGACGTTGGTTAGCAGATAGTTCAGCGCTAACGTGTTGAAGATGGCTACGTTCACGGCTGCTACCCGGTGGCGGATGCCATTGGTGTCTTGGCCGAAATGCACGTCGCGGGTGCGGTGCAGCTTGTTTTCGATGCCCCAGTGCCCCCGAATGCCGGCCGCTAACTCCGCTGCGGAGCCGTGGGCTAAGCTGGTGAGGTACTAGCGCGTTTGCCGCGTCGTGGCGCGGTGGCCCACCACCGTTTTGACCACCACCACGAAGCGTTGGAGCCCCGCCCACTCGGCCTGCCAGCCCACAGGAGCGGCATACACACTTGTTTGCCAAGTGAGCGCACACCCATCGCGGCGCTGGTGCTGGGTGTGGCTCGCCGCAGGCGGGGCGGGGTCGGCGGCGTAGCAGGCGGCGATGGCGGCGCGCAGCTTGGGCTGGTTACCCTTGACTTGCAGCACGTAGTCATTGCCGCTGGTCACGAGGGCGGCGGCCGTTTTTTTTGGGCGTGGAGCGCGTCGAGCGTGAAGACCACGCCCCGCTGCTGCAAGTTGGCCAGCAACTCGCGCACGACCGAGAGCTCGCCCGTTTTCTGGTCCGTGTAGTCCTGCACGGCCAACGTGAGCCCCGTGCGCTGGCAGTAGAAGCTCACCAGCGAGGCGAAGCTCTGCTGGGCTTCGTGCGCGTGTTGCACCGTGGAACGCAGGCTTTGCCCGTCGCCGGCCACCCAATCACCCGCCTGGGCCTGGGGGGCAAACCAGCGGCTAAACGCCTGGGCCAGGGCCGCTTTATCGAGTCCTTGTAGCAACTCGCGGAAGACTCCGTAACTAGGCGCCCCGTGGCGCAGGCCGAAGTAGGCGATAAAAAAGGGGGCGTTGCAGCGGCCAAACTCCGCTATTTTGCGCGGCCCCTGCCGGCCAGTAGCAATGGCCAGAAAGGTCATCCAGAGCAGGGCAGGCAGTGGAAAGCGTTGCCCCTGTGCCCGACGCGGGTCCCGGATTTGCTGAAAAAACTCGGCTAGTTCCATCGTTTTTTACGGGTAAATTTACAGCCCTGAACAGAACGTATCAACTCTGCCCCTAGCCCCCTCCCCTGCGGGGGAGGGGGGACTAGTCTCTAGTTCTAAAAAACTGTAAATTAGCTGATTAGAGACTAGAGCTAGTCCCCCCTCCCCCGCAGGGGAGGGGGCTAGGGGGTGGGGCTGCCAATCCCCGCTCCCCCCAACTATGGCCCAAAAACACCTTTACCTGCCCAAGCTGCTCGACGCGGCCAACGTGGCCGAACCCAAGCAGCACGGCCACTGGGAAGCCCAGGACAAGCGCATCATCCGGGCGATTTCGGACGGCATCGAGGTAGCCAGCGAAGCGCCGGACCGGGGCGTGTCGTCGGTGCCGGATGCGTACGCGCGGCCGCTCACGTTTCAGGGGGCGCTCGACAGCGTGGGGCACCCGCTGCGCGCGCGCGTGACGCAGGAGTGGCGCGGGCTGCTGAGCCTGCTGGCGCTGCACCGCATCAAGCCCGACCTGAACAAGGTGAGCTTCACGCCGGTGCGGCTCAACCAGGGGCGGTTTGCGCGGGCGCTCATCAACCTGGCCCCGCGGGCGGTGCGGCTGGAGCGGGCTCCGGCCCCGGCGTATGCCTGGACAGATTTTTTGCTCATTAAATTCGACGGGATGACGCTGGGGGCGTTTTCGCCCTCGACGCTGGTCTTTACGTCGGCTGATTACAACCGCAAGCTGCGCGACAAGCCGTTTCCGCTCAAGGATGCCGAGGGCTACCTGTGCCCGCCGCCGGCCAGCAACCGCGAAGACCTGGAGAGCGTGGGCGAGTGGGTGTCGTGGCTCAAAAAGGAGTTTGCCGAGCTGGCCAATACCACCGAGGGGCCGGGCGAGGAAGACGCGGTGCGGGTGCTGAACGGGCAGCTCGAAAGCTGGCAACGCAGCATCCGGCGCGACCTGGGCCTGGCCGAGTCGGCGGCCCTCAACGCGCCCGAGTTTGAGGTGGCCCGCGAGCCGATTGGCGTGAACGACGCCGATTTTCTGGGGCAGCGGGCCATCTACCAACTGCTGCTGCGGCCCTTGCAGCGCGACAAAAACGCGGCGGCCGGCAGCGTGTCGGACTACGCCCTCGACATCGACGCGCAGCGGCTGCCGGCGGGGCTGGAGCACGTCGTCGTGATTGAGGCCAACCTGCTGAGTCAGAACCTGAAGCTGTGGCCCGGCATCAAGCCCGCCGAGCTGGGGCCGGACCCCATCCGCACGCTGTTTCGGGAGGCGTCGGGCACGCGCATCAACAACTCCGACATCGGCAAGGACCGGGGGCTGTGGGTGCGGCCGGAGCTGTATTTTCTGACCCCGACGCTGACCAAAGCCCCCGGACCGGGCAGCTTCCTGACTCCTCCCAAGGCTAAGGAGGCCAGCACCAACGGCGGTGAGGCCCGTGCCACCGTTGGTGAGGCCCGCGCCAACGGCGGCAACGCCCGTTACCTGCTGCCGCTGCGCAAGGAAATTCTGCAATTTTTCACGGTCGATGACATCACCGACCGCCTCAAGCCGACTTACACCGAGGAAAACGAGCGGGTGGTATTTTCTATCCGACTGCCGCTGCGGGGCGGGCGCAGCGTTGAAATCAAGAAGGCGTATTCGGTGCGCGGGGCCGTGCAGGGCGCGGGCGAGGGCGTGCTGGTCGAGCGCGAAATTCCGGTACTAGAGCTGTTTCCGAACTACATGGGCGAGTTCTGGGCGCGGTATTATTTGCTGTTTTCTGACACTGAGCGCCTGGCGGCCAAGCCCGTGCATTACGGCACGCCGCACTTCTACCTCGCCGACCGGGTGCAGCGCCTCGACACGGCCACCGAACACCTCAAGGCCGAGCTGACCCGCATCAGCGGCGTGGACTGCTTCCCCGAGGGCATCGAGCTGAGCGAGCGCGGCGGCCCGCCCATCGGCCTGGTGCTGGTGGAAAAGGACCGCGACATGGTGCAGCAGGCGTTTCTGGGCGCGGCCGTGGTGGGCGTGGACTTCGGCACGTCGAACACCAACGTGTTTACGCTGCGCGAAGGCCGGGCCGAGCCCATGACGCTGCGCTTCGGCACCGACTACCTGCGCGGGCTGCTGGCCGCCGACCCGGTGGCCCGCAAGAGCTTCGCCCAGGCGTTTTTCGTGCCCACCGACGACGTGCCCCTGCCCACGCCCACGGCCCTGCGCGAGTACAACCCCGGCGTGCGTAAAGACCTGCTGCTCGACTACTTCCTGTATTTCCCCGACCGGCCGCGCTACCCCGACAACGTGCTCGTGGACCTGAAATGGGAGGAGGAAAGCACGAGCAACCTCAACAATTACCTCGAAGCGCTGGCCTTCGTGATACTGGTGGAGCTGGTGCGGCAGCGCGTGGGCCGCATCGAGTTTCGCTGCACCTACCCCAAGTCGTTCAACAAAACCCGCGAGGCCGACTACCGCAGCAAGTGGAGCAGCACCATCCAGAGCCTGCTGGCCCGCGACGGCCACCCCGAAAACCTCGCCGGCGGCCAGCGCCTGCTCTACGCCGTGCCCGAAAAGTGGAACGAGGACGGCACGGGAGTCAATAAAGTGGTGTCGCTGATGACGAACTCGGGCAAGCTCGCCATCGTGCAGGAGCCCCGGTTTGTTACTGAGGGCATTGCGGCGGGCGAGTTTTTTTCGAGCGAAACGACCGTCAAGCTCCTCACCGACCGGGCCAACAAGGTGGGCGGCTCGATTTGCATCGACGTGGGCGGCGGCACGACCGACTACAGCATCTGGTTCGACAACGAAATCAAGTACGACGCGTCGGTGCTGCTGGCTGGCCGGCAGATTGCCGAGGTCATGGCCCGCAACAGCCGCATCGGCGACCACCTGCTCAGCGCCGAGGCCAACGCTGCCTTGCGCGAGGCGCGGGGGCCGAAATTCGCCTCGCGCATGAACTACATTCTGCGCCGCGAGCACAAGGAAATATCGGCCAACCTGGCGCGGGTGTCGGGCCTGCGCGACGTGGTGCAGTTGCGGCGGGTGCTGGTGGTCGAGTTTGGGGCGCTGGCCTTTTACGCCGGGCACCTGACGCTGGCGCTCGACCGGTTCTTGGGTCGCAAATTCGGGCAATCGGTGGCCAGCTCGGGCCTGAGCCTGCACTGGGGCGGCAACGCCAGCAAGATGCTCGACTGGATTGACCACGGCAAGTTCAAGGCCGACGGCATCGCGGCCGAGTTTCTCAACAACCTGTTTGCCTGCGTGGTAATGGGCGAAGTGGCCCCCGAAGCCGAGCGCCTCAGCATCGACTATCAGTTTTTGCACCAAAAGCAGTCGGCGGGCCAGAAGAACGAGGCGGCGGGCGGCATCGTCGTCATCGACAACATGGAGCGGGCCGGGGGCAGCGCCGCCACGAGGCCCGCCGGCAGCGGCGGCTTCGTGTTCGGCACCCAGAAATCGGCCAGCACCGTGATGGAAGGCATCGTTATGGGCGAGGCCATTACGCTGGCCGAGAGTGTATTGCCGTACCAGCTCCTCGAAAAGCCCAACGAGGTGCTCTTCCGCGACCACGCCTCGCTCTACACCGACAGCACCCAGAGCCAGCTCGACTATTTCCTCGAAATCCTCAACCAAGTGGGCCAGAATAACGGCTTCATCCCGCCCGGCGAGCAGATTACGCTCTCGCCCCAGGAGCGTATGGCCATCCGCAACAACCTGCGCAACGACTTCGCCCGCCTGGCCTCCCAAGAGCCCAGCCAGCGCATCATCGAGCCGGTGTTTATTATGGAAGTGCGGTATTTGCTGCACATTATGTTGGAGAAAATGCTGTGAGGAAGGGTTCCGCCCTGACGTTGCGCCTCACGGGACCCCTTTGGGGCCGGCCCCCTCTCCGAAAAGGAGAGGGGGAGCCTGACGATTTAGGAACGGCGAAAAATCGGTTTTTTTCTTATCTGTTTGTCGTTCGGCTCCCCCTCTCCTTTTCGGAGAGGGGGCCGGCCCCAAAGGGGTCCCGTGAGGCGCTGCGTTAGGGCGGTAAACCAACCTGAATGCCTCAAAAAGCTTGCATATAAACTTTAATGACTCCCCAACTACCGATTCTGGGCATTGATTTGGGCACCACGTTTTGCTGCGTGAGCTACGTCGGGGCCGACGGGCGGGCGGTGGTGGTGCGCGATTTGGAGGGCGGCGAAACCACGCCGTCGGTCGTGTTTTTTAATGGCAGCCAGGCCAGCTTCGGCCGGCGGGCCAACGCCCGGCGGCACGATTTGACGAACCGGGTGTTCCGGTTTTTTAAGCGCGACATGGGCGTGCCAGCGGCCAGGCTGAGCGGCAAGTACCAGGTGCTGGGCTTTGATTACCAGGCCGCGGGCTTGCAAGCGCTGCTGCTGCGCTACCTGCGGGCCGGGGCCGTGGCGCACTTCGTGCAGGCGGGGCTGCTGGCCGCTGAGGCCGCCGAAACCGCTGTTATTGAGGCCGTCATCACCGTGCCGGCATACTTCCAGGAGGGGCAGCGGCGCGAAACCAGGCAGGCCGGGCAGGCGGCCGGTTTGCGGGTGGCGGGCATCATCAATGAGCCCACGGCGGCGGCCCTGACCTACGGGGCGACGCTGGAAAAGGAGCAGACGATTCTGGTGTTCGACCTGGGCGGCGGCACCTTCGACGTGACGGTGATGCGCACCGGGCCGGGCCGGGCCGAGGTGCGGGCCAGCAACGGAGCCTTCGAGCTAGGCGGCAAGGATTGGGACGAGCTTATCGAGCAGTACATCAAGCAGGAATACCGGCAGCGCCTGGGCCGCCCCGTGCCCGACGAGCTGGTGTGGCAGGTGCAGGATGCCGCCCTGCAAGCCAAAATCGCCCTCTCCGACGCGCCCCAAGCCCAGGTGCGCCTCGACGGCGGCGCTGGGGTATTGGAGCTGACCCTCGACCGGGCCGCCGGCGCGGGCTTCGCCTTCGGCAAGCCGGCCGGGGCCGGGCCGGCGTTCGCGTTCGAGAGTCGCAGCCAGGATTTGCTCACTAAGTGCCGCACCATCTTGCAGCTTGTGCTGACGGAGGCGGGCCTGGGCTGGAACGACATCGACGAAATCGTGCTGGCCGGCGGTGCCAGCCGGATGCCGATGATTGGCCGGATGCTGGCCCAGGAATCGGGCCGCGCCCTGACGCTGGCCCGCCCCGGTTTCAGCTACGACACGGCCATCAGCATTGGGGCCGCCCGCTACGCCAGCCAGCAAACGGCCGTGACCGATGTAGTAGCCCACAGCATTGGCATCGAGCTGCTTGACGATGCCGGCCGCCCCTTCGTGGAGGCGCTGCTGACGAAGAATACGCCCATCCCGCAGGCCGTTTTTGAGGACAGCTTCGAGGCCGATGCCCACGCCACGCTCAAGGTGTACGAGGGCGAGGGCACGGCCGTGCGCGACTACCCGCGCGGCCCGCTCGGGGTATTGCAGCTCGGCAACCCCGCCGGCCCCGTGCGCGTGCGTTTGAGCCAGGACGCGGGCGGCGTGGTGCAAGCCAGCGTGAGCTACGACGGCCAGACGGTCGAGAAAACCATCGAACCCTTCGGCGGCAGCTTAAATTTGAGCGAGCTGAGCCGGCGGGTGCAGGCCGTGCGGCTGGAGCTGCCTTGATTCTTGGATTGGTATGCCCTTAAGTTTTGTTGCTTGTTAAGTATCCACCTGAAGTCATTCGTGGACTCAGTAACTACTATTTCGCTTTCCGTTCGACAGTGTCGAAGCCAATCGCCTCCGAGATTGGTAAGAAAAAACCGGACGTACTTGTTATTTTGTGCCGCTATTCGTGGATAGCCTCATACGGGGTGACTGTGTAAACCCGCCTCGCAAATCCTCTTGCATGGAAGAAACTGTCTTTACTTCGTATAATCAGTCGCCGGTGCGGGAAGCCATTTTTTCAGTTACCTTCCAGCCTCCGTTGGCTATTGAGCGGGTACGGGAGTTTTGCGCGGGTTCGTGGGCCGCGCAAGGCTACGTGCCCGCCGAAGCCGAGGGGGAAGCAAACGAACAGCCCGGTCCACTGGGCTACGTGCTGCACACGGCTGACCGCAGCGCTCTATTGCGCTTGACTACTGAACAGCTACACTATCATCGGCTGGGTAGTTATCCGGGCTGGGAAGTAGCGAGTGCCGCGTTCCTGGATGCCTGGAGGCAGTTGGGCCTGGAGATGCCAGAAATCACTAGTCAGGAAGCCAGCATCCGGTATATCAATCGATTGGGTTGGGACCTTTTACCTGAAAAAATACTGGACCTGAGCGAGTATCTCAACTTACTGCCGAGTCTGCCAGATGATTTTCCGGGCACTACGGGTCCTTTCTTCTTACAAGTACAGACATTAGACCGAACGCAAAATTTGCACGGTATTATCACTGAAGTGGCGGAGTTTACCACCAATGCCAGCCCTCGCATTGAGATAACATTAGATATACGAGTGATGTATGCTTCATCAAAAGAAACGCCCATTGCCGCAAATCTGCAGAATTTCTTAGAAGTTGGTAGAGTTCTTAAGAATAAACTGTTTGAAAGCTGCATTACTGCGGCTACCCGCGCTTTATTCGCGTAGCTTTGTTTCACTATCTCTAGTTATGGCTACTACTTTCTCCACCTCGACGCATTTAACTATTTACTCAGCTGCCTTCGACCGGCAGGAGCTATACCAAAGCCAATCGGCTGAGATTCGGGCCGTGTATGACCGGGTACTGCCAGTCGACGAGGAGTCGCTGACGACGGTATTAGGCAACGATGTGCGGAGCCGGTTCCGAGTGGCTTATGCCCAACTACCCATGACTGGTGCTCAACGGGCAGTAGTACGGGAATTGGAAACAGCTCTACGGCGTGTGGAAATGCTGATAGACCCTAGTAGGTTGTATTTCAGCATCAACTCTTCGCCAGATGAGGACGTGGTGTTCAATCATCGGCAGGAAGAAGGATTGTGTACGCTCATTGTACACGATGATGGCTCGCTTGCTCTGGCCCGCATCTATGCTCGACCCAAGCCGGGGCAGCAGGACGAACTTCGTTTTGTAGGAGTTGCCGAGGCGGATTATGAGCAGTTAGTTCTACAATTTCTGAGTGGACAGTAGGTAGCTGCGTGTAGTGGAAGAGTGTTCTTTAGTTCGAATTCCGCTCCGGCTTCATTCTAAGGGCCGCACGGCGCTGCCACGTTTTGAGGTTGGCGAGCGACTATATCGCCGCTGTAAGCCGGAAGAGATAGAAAATCCGTTCGCGAAACTTTCGCTGGCGGACCTATCGGTCAACCGAGAAGGCCCCAAAGAGGTAGCACCACTATGCGAGCCACAGGATGTGTTGCGCGATTTTTCGGTCCAAGCTTCCCAGGACTGGCTAACAACGGACGAAGTAGCCATGGCGTTGGAGGTGATGCAGGTTAATGAAGAAGGTACCTATCGATACCAACTCGAGCTCCCTGGTGCCCCGGCACCGGCCACTGCGACTTGTACACTCCAACTAATGCATGACCAGGAGCCGTGCAACTATTCCCATAGTGCTTTCAAACTCTATTTAAACGACATTGAGGTGTCTCTTGCCAATTATGAAGCAGCAGAAGGTATGGGCGCGAAGAAATACCGAAGATTCCGCACTCAATGTCGCTTTGAACTCGGCCGAATGATAATTAAGGGGCAGATATGGTTACCAAAAGCTGCATAGTATTGGATACAATCAGTTTTGGGGCTGAACTACCGGGAGCTCTCTGGGCACATGCCTGGGGGCTCTTTCTTATTTCGGTGAATTTTGTTGTCATGGCTTACACCAAAACTAATATAGTCTGAACTCTAATTATGAAGCGTCTGAAAGGAGTTGTATACTAGATACATAAGTATTGTATTGTATCTATTTATTGCGTGACACATGGTTGTGAAGTTGCTGCAATTCGCCACACCCACCACGTGGGGGCTACCCCTAAATTATTCCTTGGTAAAAAGAAATTTTACTTTCGCGTGGCATGGCTAAAATAGGCTCTTCCCAACCCCCGCCACCCTCGCCCCTTGGCGGCCGGCGCATTGGCGCGGCGGCTTCGGGTGAGGTCACGCTCCCACAAGCCGCTCCGCCGGCTCAGCTCGTTGGCACGCTGGCCCAACGCCTCGAAGCGACGACGCTCGCCGGGCCGCTCGCCGCGCTGCCGCCCGCCTACGACGACGGCGGCAACGGCCGCGACTGGGAGACCATCCTCGGCGACGACGTTTTTGCCCAGCTCTACCTCGCGGCGGCCTTGCACGAGCAGATTACTGATGAGCAGGTAACGGCCAACCAGGCCGTGCTGACAGCTTTTTGGACTCAGAAGCGCAACCGCTTTCTGACCGGCGACCGCGACGTGGACGACTTCTACCGGCCCGGTACCGTGGCCCGCGCCGAGGGCTGGCTGGCTGCCGCCGCCGTCGCTTTGGCTACGGTCGATGGTCGGGCGGCTTGTTTTGCGCAGCTTGAGGGCCGCCGCCGCGAGGCCGCCGGGCGGCAGCTCGACGGGTTTATGCGCCCGCTGCTGCAACTGCCGGTGCTCAACCACCGGGCGTTCGAGCAGGCGCTGGCCAGCGGCACAACGGCCGGTTTTGCGCCGGCCGAGGCCGAAACGCACCTGCTGCGCAGCCTGCGTGCGGCGGGCTACGGGCCGGTGCGCACCCTCAACCAGAGCCCCAACCTGCTGCTGGCCGAGTGGACGCCCGGTGGGGTGCCGCTCACCAACCGCCCTAGCACCAAGGTGATGGGCCAGGATGTGTACACGCTGGCCGAGGCTGGCCAAGTGCTGCACGCGGCCTACACCAGCGGCCCCGAGCGCGAGAAAGCCGCCCGCAACCTCGACAGCGTGGACTACCTCGAAAACATTGCCAAAGACCTGCGCGAAAACGACGTGCAGCTCGACCTGCGCGAGGTTTTCGCTGACAGAAAATTGACTGCTGAGCAGCGTCGGCTACGGGCGCTCTACACCCTGGGTCCGGGGCTGCCCTTCGATATGGGCGGCGTGGTGCCGGCCTTCGCCAGCCCCGCCGAGTTGCTGGCGCGAACGGCGCAATCGGCCAAGGATTTTGGGGTGGCCGAAGCGGCTTTCACGGCCGGGCTGCTTCCCATCTGGCTGCGGGCAGCGGCCCCAGCCGAGGTGCGGGCGGCATTGTCGGCGCAGCACACGGCGCTCGATTTCCGCCGGTTTCTGCACCAGGCTGCGCCTGGTTTTCCGCTCTGGATTGGCAGCGAAAAGCTGGCCGATGCCGCTGCGCTGGCCGCCTATATTCGGCGCGACGAAAGCACCTGGAAAATGATGTACGGCAGCCTTCAGGCCGGTAATCTAGGACCCTGGCTTACGGCCCGAAACCAGCAAGTCGTGCTGCAACGACACGAGGTGCTGGTGCCGGTAGTGCTGGGCGCGGGCCTGGACGAAAGCACGGAAAACGGCCGTCAGCTGGTAGTGCAGGCATTATTACAGTCGTTGGAGCCGAACGCGACCGGCCCCACCCTCGAAGCCGACTTGCCCGAAGTAAGCTTCATCGGCCTAAGTGGCGAAACCCCGGCCGAACGGGCGCTCACGCTCACCAACACGACCGGCGGGGCCGTGCGCGTATTGCTGGCCATCAACCCGCCGTTGGATGGGGTGACGCTGGTAGAGAAGGAGTTATTTTTCGACCAACGCGCGCCGGGTCAGCGGCTTGCCGTCAGATTAATCGGCAACCCCACCCGAATGCCCCGCGATGGGCAGCACACGGCGAAACTGGAAATCCAAACGGTTTACGACACTGGCAAGGCAGTGCCGGTG
>JANXNW010000331.1 GCA_025353905.1 Hymenobacter sp. | reverse complement strand
GCGCAGCGAAGCCGATAGTCCGCCCAGGTCCTGCTCGGTTTTGAGCACGAGCACCGAGTCGGCCTCATCGGCCAGCACGTTCTGCGAAAACCGCGTGAATAGCCCCGCCAGCTGCTGATTGATTTCCGAGAGCCGCGCTTTGGCCGGCGCGTCGAGCTTAGCCCCCGAGCGCACGAACTCCTTGTATTGCACCTCGGTTAGCCGCCGCTGCTCGGCGCTTAGCTGCTTCATGGCCGGCGACTTATACACGGCCTCAATGCGCCGGAACAGCGCCGCGTTCTGGCTTATCTGGTCGCTGAACGCGGCCAGCTTCGGGGCCATCTCGGTTTCAACGGCCGCGAAAGCCGCGTCGTTAAGCGTGCTGCTCCACACCCCGTACGCGGCCTGCACCCGGCTCAGGGTGCGCCCGCTGCGCTCCAGTGCCACGAGCGTATTCTCAAACGTGGGCGCTTGCGGGTTGCGGGCGATGCGGTCAACCTCGGCCAGGTTTTCGGTCATCGCCACTTCGAGCGCCGGCTTGAAGTCAGCCACTTTTATTTTATCGAACGCCGGCAGACCGCCGTGCGGGCCGGCCCACGGGGCCAGCAGCGGGTTGAGGTCGGCGGCGACGACTGACAGGGGAGCCGATGGTTGGGCCAGGGCGGGGGTGAGGGCGAGCAGGCTCAGCGCGGCTCCAAGGCCGGCGCGAAACGTGGAAAGAGAGCGGGGCATGAGGATGGGAAAAGTGGCGCGCGAAGGTAGCGGTACTGCACCAACTCGCCGCCCATCAGCCCCACCCCCTAGCCCCCTCCCCTGCGGGGGAGGGGGGACTAGTCTTAGTTCTAGCTCTAAAACAGACGTTGAGCTAGAGCTAGTCCCCCCTCCCCCGCAGGGGAGGGGGCTAGGGGGTGGGGCTAACGTAAGCCCGTTGCCGTAACCTACTCGTTATCAACCCAAACAACGCCACATTCACCGCCATCAGCGCCGCCGAGAACCAGTAGAAATTAGCCCCGTGCAGTCCGGCCAGCCAGCCGCCGCCCGCAATGCTGCCGTGCAGCCGACTCAGCCCGAAGTTGGCCACCGCGATGGTGAGCAGCCACAGCGCCGTAGTGAGGCTTTTGAGAGCCGGCGGGGCGTAGGTGTAGGCGTATTCCAGCCCCGTCATGGCCACCGTCAGCACCCCGGCCGTGAGCACGCAATAGGCCAACACCTGCCACCAGGCCGATGGCACCAGGCCCGCGTCGAGGCCGCGCTGCACCCCGCCCACCACGAGCACGGCCAGCAGCGCGACGACCATGCCCGCCCCGATGCGCCGCAGCGGCGTAACCCGCACCCCGCGCCGGGCCAGGGCCGGGTACAGCCCGTAAGTGAGCAGCGGATTCAGCGCAATGCCGAATACGATGCCCACTACTTGCAGCTGCTCGGCCAGGGGCCGGAAGCCCGGCCACAGCTCGCGGTTGAGGTGCGTGGCCTGCAAAACCCATTCCGAAGAACCCTGCTCATTGAGCATCCACAGCGCCGGCACGAAGGCAAACACGGTGAGGATGCGGCGCAGCGCGGCCCGCCCTTCGCCGGCCCCGAGCGTCTGGCGTAAGCCCGCCCGCAAGCCCGTGGGCGGCACCCGCACGTAGCGCCACCGCCCCGCCCAGAAGGTGAGCGCGGCCGTGCCCATCAGCAAGCCCGGCACCCCAAACGCCACTGCCGGCCCAAAATGGGCGTAGAGCAGCGGCGTAATCACGGTAGCCGTGGCCGCACCCACGTCAATCGCCAGCTGAAACCAGCCGTAGGCCCGCGGCAGCAGGTGCGCCGTGCGCGCGTCGAACTGGTCGCCCACGTTGGCCGTCACGCTCGACTTGATGCCGCCCATGCCCACGGCCACCACCAGCAACCCGAGCCGAAAGCCCAGCAACTCGCCGTTAAACGCCGATAGCAGCGCGTGGCCCCCGCAGTACACCAGCGACAAGTACAGAATGACGCGATACTTGCCCAGCACCCAATCCGCGAGCAGCGCCCCGAGCACCGGCAGCGCATACCCCAGGGCCGAAAACGAGTGGACCAGCTCGTTGGCGCGGGCTTCGGCCCCGGCGGTGAGCGTCGCGTCGGCGTGCGGGTTGAAAAACTGCCCCACCAGAAACGTGGGTAGTATCGCCATCAGGCCGTAGTAGCTGAAGCGCTCGGCCACCTCGCTGCCGATGATAAAGGGCAGGGCCGCCGGCAAGCGAGTTTCTGCTTCAGGTGAGGAAGTGATGGGGTAAGTAGGTGAAAAGTCGGTCATTGCGAGCAAAGCGAAGCAATCGCATCAGAGCGGTATGTTGTTGAGCTTGTACAAACGTGGCTGAACAGGTGCGATTGCTTCGCTTTGCTCGCAATGACCGACTTTTCACCTTTTTCACCTTCTCACCTAATCACTTAGAAATTCCCGCCGCCCAGGCATCCATCTTTTTCTCCAGCACGGCCAGCGGCATCGAGCCATCTTTGAGCAACTCGTCGTGAAAATCACCCAGCTTGAACTTGCCGCCGAGCTGCTTTTCGTAGCGCGTGCGCAGCTCGCGGATTTTCAAGGCCCCGATTTTATAGCCCAGCGCCTGGCCCGGAATGGCCATGTAGCGCTCGATTTCGGCCGTGGTGCCGGCTTTGGTCAGCGGCTCGTTGGCCATCATGTAATCGATGGCCTGCTCGCGGCTCATCTGCCGGTTGTGCAGGCCCGTGTCCACGACCAGACGCACGGCCCGGTGCATCTCGTCGCCGAGCGCGCCCATGCGCTGATACGGGTCCTGGTACAAGCCCAGCTCTTTGCCCAGGCTCTCCGAGTACAAGGCCCAGCCCTCGACGTAGGCGTTCTGCCCGCCGAAGCGGCGGAAATCGGGCAGGCCCTGGTTTTCCTGCTGCAACGAAATCTGGTAGTGGTGGCCCGGAATGGCCTCGTGCAGAAACAGCGATTCCATGCCCGAAGTCGTGGCAAACTTGGTCGCGTCGGGAATCGGCACGTAGAAAATGCCCGGCCGCGAGCCGTCCGGCGTCGCCTGATTGTACTCGGCCGAGGCGCTGGCCTCCCGGAATTTCTCGGTCTGCCGAATCTCAAAGCCCGCCTTCGGCGTCCGTCCGAACATCGTTTTCAGCTGGGGCAGCATCCGCTGGTGAATGCTCTCGAAGGCGGCCAGCACCTCAGCCGGCTGCTTGTAAGGCCGAAATTTGGGGTCGTCGTTGAGGTATTTGAAGAAGGCAGGCAGGTCGCCCTTGAACCCGACGCTGGTTCTTATCTGCTCCATCTCGGCCCGGATGCGGGCCACTTCCGCCAGGCCGGTCTGGTAAATCTCGGTCGGGGTCTTGCTGGTCGTCGTCAGGTATTCGACGTCGAAAGCGTAGATGTCCTTGCCACCCGACACGGCATCGATGCCGCTCGTGGCCCGCGCTTTGGGCAGGTATTCGGTCTGCATAAACACGCCCAGCTTGTGGTAAGCCGGCACCAGCTCGGTCAGAATCGCCTTTTTGTACGCCTCCGTCAGCCGGCCTTTATCAGCCGCCGAAAATTCCTTTGGCAAGCGCGTAATCGGCCCATAATAAAGGCTCTGGGTCGGGTCACTCACCACGATGTCCTTCGCCAGCAGTTGCGGAATCATCTTCGCCACCAGCGCCCGCGGCAGCACCACGCCGGTACGCATCCCCACCCGGAAGTTGCCAATGGCTGAGTCCGTCCAGGCCGTAAATCCGTGCACCCGTCCCAGCCAGTTGTCGTAGTCCTGCACCGTTTTGAAGGGCTGGTTCCCTTGCCCTGAGCCGTATTGCCCCAGCGAAATCGGCAGCCCGTAAAACTGGTTGGCCGGCATCATCCAGGTGTTGAGCTTCAGCCCCGCCAATCCGTGCTGCGCCTCGTACTGAAAGATGTCGTAGCTGATTTTATCGTTGGCATCGAGTTTCTCCCGGTCAAACTTCTCCAACCGCGTTAGATACCCCTGATAAAACGCGCGCAGCGTGTCACGGTAGGCGCGGGTCTGATTATTAGGTAGCTGGTCGTTGAAGCGATTATCGCCATAAGCCGTCGCCGAGAGCGGGTCGAGGCGCGAGTTTTTGTCCCAGTACGCTTTGAAGAGCGCGCCAAGGTCTTTGTTACCGCTGGTTTGGTCGGTTCGCCCGGTCCAGCTCGTGTCGGATGAGTTGCAGGCGGCGAGCAGCGCGAGGGCGGCCAGGGAAGTGAAGTGTTTCATTGGTGTAAATTTTTGTTAGTTAATAGGGCAGCTCGCCGCCCGTGAGACCCCACCCCTAGCCCCTCCCCGGTGGGGAGGGGAACTAGCTCTAGTTTTAGCTCCAGCTCAACGTCTGTTCTAGAACTAGTCCCCCTCCCCACCGGGGAGGGGCTAGGGGTGGGGATTCACGAGCGGCGAGCTTGTCTCAAAAAAGGCCCGTGAGACAAGCGCGAGCGAATGCAACCCTCACCCCAACGCCGCCTCAAACTCGTCCAGCTTCTTCAGCGTAGCCGAAATATTCTCCGTCAGCAGCGTCACCACCGACCCGTCGGGCGCATTCGCCAGCACGTAATCCATCGCCGCCATCTCATTATCAATGTAGTGAATCGGCAAATCGGGCTTATCCAGGCGCAGGCCGCGGGTCATAATCTCACGCAGAAACTCGACCGACTTGCCCCGCAAATCGTCGTTCTGGCGCACCACTACCTCGTCGAAAATGCGGCCCGCGATGCGGGCGAAGCTGAGCGTGTCCTCGTCACGGCGGTCGCCGAGGCCGGAGATGACGGCGATTTTGCGCGTGGCCGGCGTGGCTTCCATGAACGCCGCGAATTTGGCGATGCCCGCCGTGTTGTGGGCGTAGTCCACTAGCACCTCGAAGCGCGGGAATTTATAGACATTCATGCGGCCCGGCGTTTTCGTGCCCGACGGCACGAACGAGCGCAGCGCCGTCTTGATGTCGTCGCGCGAAAACCCGGCCAAATACCCCGC
>JANXNW010000286.1 GCA_025353905.1 Hymenobacter sp. | reverse complement strand
AAAAGTTAGGCGCAACTCTCAAAACTCATTCTCAACTCTCAACTAAATCTCCGGTTCCCCCTTCACAAGGGGGCTAGGGGGATCTCTTCACCAGCCAAATAACGCCGGAACTGGATTTGATTCAACGATCGGGTTTTCAATCTTTGGCGCATCACCAATCCGAGTTTCCGAACAAAAAGTCGCCGTACTAAACCCACCAAACCGCTTCACCGTACTCGTTCTCACCCTTGTATAGTCATTCGCAAACCAAAACCGTTCCCGAGAACTCATCGTCTCGTACTCCGTAATCAACACCAACCCATCCTCCTCATCCATCTCATAACGCCCCACCACCGGGACAATTTCCGCATAGCCCTTCTCTCTCAGAAGCCGCCCCGATCGCCCAGTCTCATCATCCGGCACCAACGCAAACACCGTCTCCCCCGCGTGCTGCTCATCATCATCCTTGTCCCACTGCATCGTCCCCTGCCAACTCACATACGCACCCCCGATCGCCAACTTTGGATCAATCTCGTGCATCTTACACAGCGCCGCAATCTTCGGATTTTCACAGGTATAAGCCTCTACCGTAATCTCAGAGCCGCCCTTTTCCGCCCGCTTAAAAGCCAAATGGTGCGTCGTCCGCTGCGACTTCCACACGCCTGAACTCTTTTGGAAGAACTCTAAGGCATTCATTGGATAAGATCTGGGCTGAGATGTGGGCTGAGCTATAAGTTGCGACATAGATTTAAGCCTGAAAATGAGAATTTTAATAAATCAAACTCCACTGCCTAAAACCAGCCAGGAGTAACTTCTCTATCCTAACGCCCCAAAGAGAGCCGATTCTAGTCCCGATAATTTTCGTTTGATTTATGAGGAAGCTATGACGTTTTGTTAAATCGTATCGATCGTTACTAAAGGAATATGGACACATTGTCAATGTATTTGCTATAGTCATTTACAAATCGTTAATATAAATACGATTTTCCAAGTTTCCAAGGATCTCCCTTCCAATCAAAAAAGACCTTGGTTTTCTGATCGTCCCCCTCGATTACTGTTTTCAAGCCCAAAATTCCCTTAGGCAAGGTTTGATACGTCTACGTTTTGCTCTCTGTGAGGAGATACAGCTATGGACTTACCTTTGACCCTGAACCTAGAACAACAGTTCAATCTGAAGATCTACCAAGACCAGATTCGTGGCATGAGCCAAGACCAAGCTCAAGATGCGCTGCTTGAAGTGATGCGCCAAATTATGATCAAGGACAATGTGATTCGTCATCTGATGAAAGCTACGCTCTAGTTTGGGATTTAGAATTCGATCTAGAACGGCGTTGGCTCCAGTGATGGGTTTCAATATCCTCAAAAGTCTTGTCAGTGGCTCCCTTCGATCGCACGATTGAGGGAGCTTTTTTTATGGATTTGGCTAAAAAATATGAGTTTAGATGCGCTGTTCGATCAACTGAAACACCCGAACCCGAATCTCCGCGATCGGGCTGCCCTAGAAATTGCTGAAAAACGAGACGAGACTACAATTCCCCGATTAATGGAAATTTTGAATGCGGAAGATGTGATGTTCCGACGAGCAGCGGTGAAGGTATTGGGTGTGATTGGGCCAGCAGCGCTTCTAGTGTTGTCTGAGGGCTTGCTACAAAATCCGGATCCAGTCGTGCGGGCTAGTTGTGCGAAGGCAATAGCGCAATGTGCGACCAACTATGACGAAGGCGCAATTACTGAGTCTACGATCGCGGCCCTAAAATCCGGCACCTCAGATGAAAATCCCGTTGTTCATCTCGCCTCAGTTATGGCGTTAGGGCAAGTAGGTAAGCCTGCATTTGAGGTGATGACAGATATTTTGCGAGACGGAGATAATGTTGCCGTAGCGGTGGCGATCGTCAATGCCTTGGGTTCGAGTGGAGACGAGAGAGCAATTTCAGTTCTGCAAGCATTAAGCAAAGATGAAACGGTGGATCCATACGTAAGTGAAATGGCAACTAGTGCGTTACCTCGCTTAGACCAAATGATTAATTACAAGAAGTTCAACGGGTAGAGATCTCTTATAAATCCCGCTAAATCAACCTTTGGGGCGGGGAAGTATGAGTTGGACGAGCCTTCGATCGCTATCTCGTCTCATAGTTGTCTTATTCTATATAACCTTCATTAGTTAGAATCGAGAGGTGATAATGACTAAGCGGATCCAGTTGCATTCCGACTTCCCGCCAACTCAGCCCGTGAACGCACCGTCAAATCTTCATCACACTCCGCAATTTTTGCCAAAAGTCCGATCGCGACCTTTCTCACATTTCCTACAACCAATCCTTGCAACAATCGTTCAACTCCGGTGATCGCCGAATACCGCACTACCCACTCTGGATCGCTGCAAATCTCTAACAATACCTGTAACACTTGTGCCTGCGCCGTTGGAACTTCAGCCGCATCCATCTGTTCCCATTTAATTGTCCCCAAGCCCCGCGCTGCTGCCCGTCGGACACTCAAGGCAAAATCATTTTGGGCGGTGTCTAGGAGGAGTGAAAGCGATCGTGGATCACCAATTCCTGATAATGCTCGCAATGCCCAGGCCCTAGCGCTGTAGTTGTAACTATCTAAAAGTTCTAAGAGCGGCAACACCGACGGTTCACCTAACGCAATCAACCCATCCACCGCCGCTACTGCTGCACCTGGATTGTTATATCCCAGCGATCGGATTAAATGGGGAATTGATTCTAAATTTTCCGACTCTGCTAACAGCTTTATAGCATCGGCTAATTTAACCGCAGAATCCGCATCTTCTATCGCCTGTAGCATTTCATTAAATATCATTGTTACGATCGCTCCAGCCTTTTAATTTACGATCTAGTTATTAGGTGAATGCTAATTCTAAACTCACACTAATCTCAATAAAAAAACTATTTAATCTATCAATTCTGAGAAAACTAGAACTAAATCTCTCACCATACAGGTTTCTATCTGTTATTAGTCAACAGTTGAACCTAGATTTCTAGTTTTTTTTAAGAGAGGTAACGCTTACACCATCTATGTTTCATCTATTTCGATCGCAATTGCTTCGATCGATATAGTGAAACTTAATAATTCTTGATAGATTACGTCCTTTCCTTATATGAAGATAAGGGATATGCGAAGCAGTTTTTGCTTCAAAAGAGTTGCCAAACTCACCGCGATACCGTCTTCTCAGACCTTTTGGGCCATCTGAATAACATTATTTCAGGTTGCAGCTCCTAAGCAAATATTAAATTCGCTTAATTAAGCTTGAGACGGACGATCGATTTCAACAACTCTGATTGAAACCAGGAGATATCAATGCCTTTTGGACCAGCTTCACGACTAGGGGTTAGCCTCTTTGACGAAACTCCGCCCATGGAGTGGGTGCCCGGTCGCTCAGGTGAGGAAGTAGAATCCCTCATCAACGCGGTATACCGACAAGTACTCGGTAACGCCTACGTTATGGAAAGTGAGCGCCTCGCGGTGCCCGAATCCCAATTCAAAATGGGGGACATGAGCGTGCGTGAGTTCGTACGTGCCGTTGCAAAATCTGCACTGTATCGCGATCGGTTTTTCACCAATGTGCCTCGTTACCGCTATATCGAGTTGGCATACCGTCACCTGTTGGGCCGTGCGCCGAATAGCTACGACGATATGAAAATGCACAGCCATGTCCTCGATGCTGAAGGCTACGACGCAGACATCGATAGCTTTATCGATAGCGACGAATACCAAAATACCTTTGGCGAAAATTTCGTGCCATTCCTGCGTGGATGGAAGACTGAAGCCCTGACCCACATGGTTGGCTTTACTCATACCTTCCAGCTTGTGCGCGGGGCCTCTACTAGTTCACTGAAGGCTGATTTGTCTGGGAAGTCGGCGAAACTGAATGCATTAGTGATTAATGCACAAGCAACGGCTGTCACGGCTCCAGGCAATACGTTCCGTCCTCCCGCAAATACCTCGTACGTCCGTCAGGGTGTGGGTGCTAGCGATGGCGGTAAGGTTTACAGAATTGAAGTCACGGGTTATCGCGCTAAGGCTGTTAACCGGGTTTCTCAGTTCCGTCGATCGAATCAGGTTTATATCGTGCCTTACGAAAACCTGTCTCAGGAATACCAACGCATTCACCGTCAAGGCGGCCAAATCGTTAGCGTTACTGAATTGTAAAAACTAGAAGCGGCGGCATTAATTGAATTTATTAATGTCGCCGCTTTTGTTTAGAAATTTGTTGAATCTGTTGAACCCACCTGTCTATCAAATTTTAGAACTTTTCACTTTATTAAAATCAACTCAAGGGAGAGATCCATTATGGCTAATGCAACGCTGGAACTTTGGCAAACCGATGCTAATGCTGATGTTCAAACTACGATTCGGGCTGTCTATAAGCAAGTCTTGGGCAATCCCCATGTGATGGACAGCGAACGATTGATTTCATCTGAATCGCAATTGTGCGATCGGTCCATGAGTGTGCGTGACTTTGTGCGGGCTGTTGGTAAATCTGATTTTTATCGCCGTCGTTATTTTGAAAAGCTTTCGCCTTACCGATTGGTCGAATTGAATTTCATGCATATCTTGGGCCGTCCTCCAGAATCCCAAGCTGAAGCATCTATGCATATTCGTTGTATGGCCTTAGAAGGCTTTGATGCGGCGATCGATTCGTTGGTCGATAGTGCTGAATACAGCGAAAATTTTGGCGAAAATATTGTGCCATTCAATCGCGGTTCTCGGACTGAGAATGGCCTAAGTCAAGTGACTTATAACCGATCGTTTGCGGTCGATCGTGGTCCTGCTCAAGTCAGTAGTTCAGTCAAAGCATCGCAATTGGTTTCGGCTGTTGCAATGAACCTCACCAGCAAAATTAAAGCCTCATCTGCAACTATTGGAGGGTCTGGCACTGAGAAGAAATTCTGTATCAGCGTAAAAAGTGGAGCATTTGGCGCACCTCGTCGAGTTAGCAATTCGAAATACACCGTGTTTGCTAGCAAAATGACTCCAACCATTCAACGCATTCAACGCAGCGGCGGTAAGATTTCTAGTATTGAAGAAATCATTTAGAATCTGGAGATCCCCCTAAATCCCCCTTCACAAGGGGGACTATGAGAATAAGATTAAATTCTGAATTCCTCATTCTGAATTCCTCATTCTCAATTCAAACTCCGGTCCTCCCTTATTAAGGGGGATAGGGGGATCAGATCGCCAGTAGTTCGATTCAGTTAAAACAATTAAGGATTTAAATCATGGCTATGATGACGGGCGATCGTCCTGTGGTGATTTCGGTGATGGGGGCTAGTTTCACTTCTCATCAAATGAATTACACCATGAAAGTGCCCTATAGCAGCATGGCTCGGACAATTCAAGTCATTACAAAACAAGGCGGTAAGATTACGAATGTGACGGTTGCAACGATGGTTCCGACGGTTCCGACGGTTGCTCCTAGTGAAGTTCCTGAAGTTCCTAGTGAAGTTCCAACCGTTCTTCCTAGTGCGGCTCCGACGGCAACGATCGCACCAATTAAAGAATCAAATAAAGGGTTCAAACCAAAGAAGAAATAAGTTCGCTATTCAATTCATAACTTCTTGTTAAAATACTTCTTGTTAAAATACTATGTCGATCGATCGTTTTGTATCCCAATCTATAGGCCGTTGGAAATCTCAGCGAAGCGCCCACAGTCTCGCCTTCCAGCACTTTGAAGCGGTTCTTTCGACGATCGATATTCTGAATGTCGAACTAGATGATATTCGAGTTGTTGAATTATGCAAGTCTTATAATATCAATCTAGAAGAAGTTACATCACCGTTTTATATGCAATGGGAAGGCACGACAGATTGGGATGATGACCAGGTAACGAAAGGCAGTACCGTCCTAGTTCCAGTCCCCGATCGATCGGATGCTTCAAAAGGAAAACTACTTAGAGAACAAGGTTATGCTGAAGAAATGGCAGCCGTTGGGGAGTACTATTTTACGGACGATGGCACATTTGTTTTAATTACCTCTTACGATCGGGCTTCCGCCGAAGAACGTATTTGGTTCGTCAATCCAAACTTACGCTTCCGAGTCTCCAGCATCAAAACTAGTGAAGGAACCGGAGTCCTCACCGCCTCATTCTCCTCTGAAGTCCGCAGCACCTGTTAACAGAACATTCAATACTCTAAATTCAAAACTCTAAATTAAACAGCCTAAATTATGACTATCGCGCCCCAAGCTAGTAGCGACCTAAAGACGCTCTGCCAATGGATGGCCGGGGATTTTAGCAATCGTAAACAATCGGACGATCGGCCTACCGATTTTGCTCATATCCATATCTTTTTTAGACCATTGCCGTTTGAGTTTTTTAATACGATCGGGTTCTATTCTGAACAAGTATATGATTACGATTTATGGAGTCCATACCGTCAGGGAATTCATCGGGTGGTGGATAAGGGCGATCATATTTTGATTGAGAATTTTGGAATGAATGACCCAATGTTGTATGCCGGGGCCGCGAGAGATAACAATATTTTAAATAGTATTAAACCGGACATTATAAAGTCTCGGCAAGGTTGTTCAATGGTATTTCGGCGGGGGAATGGAGATTCATTCATTGGTGGAGTAGAACCAGGGAATGCTTGTATTATTCCGCGTGATGGAGTGATGACCTATTTGGTGAGTGATGTGGAGGTGACTGAATCAACTTGGTTAAGCCTCGATCGTGGATTTCATCCTGAGAGTCATGAACATCTTTGGGGTTCTAAATTAGGACCATTGAGGTTTGAGAAGGTTCAAAACTTTGCGGCTGAACTACCCTTCGATCGCCTTTAAGTTTGATGTTTAGAATTCATGTTTAGCGTTTTCTTTTAAATCCATTTTTAAATATTCGCCATGGAACCGATCGCTGGCAATGATTTTATGAACACTGAAAGCACGCTCACTGAAACAGTCATTAATCCGATCGCGGGGACGTTGCCACCGGAGGCGCAGAAAAAGATGCAGGCTTGGATTAGAAGTCGGCATTTAATTTGTTCGGGCCATTTTTATGTATTTGAGACGGTAGATTACGGGGCGATCGATCGGTTTTCGGATTGTATTTCAGCGTTGGGTGGAACGTTGATTTGTGTGGCACCTGTTGGCAAAATATGACGAAGGAAGCACCTTGGCAGAAGTCGTTTGAGTGGTGCCTCTCAACAGTGCGGGCAAGATGCTTCCTTCGTCAGCATGACAACGACCTCACCCAATCACCCCTCTACTTCCACCTTAACACTGCCGCCACGCGCTCGTCCACGCTCCAATCCTGCCGCAGCTCCAGCACCGGGCAGCGCAGCTCGCGGAGCCAGCGCTCGTGGTTGGCCAGGGTGCGGTGGCCGCCCGCCGAGCCGTCGTCGTAGCCGGCAGCCCAGGCCATAAACGCCTCGTGCTGAGCGCCTCGCGCCGGGTCGGTTTCGAGTACGCTGCCGTAGCGCCGCCGCTCGCGCTCCCGTAGCCGCTGCAGGCGCAGGGCGGTCGGCAGCCACAAAAACACCGCCCCGTTGAAGGCCGCGCGCCAGTCGCCGCCCCAGCCCAGCAGCGAGCCGCCGAGTATCCAGCTCGCGGGGCGGGCCAGGTCGGCGGCAACGAGCGCGTTGCAACTACGGCGAAGTGCCGCCCCGCGTAGACTACCGTCTCACCGCCCGGGGCCAGTCCGCGCTGCCCGTGCTGCTGGCCCTGCGCGAGTTTAGGCTAGCTTATGTGGGGGAGGGGTGAGGTTGGTGATTTTGGAGGACGTTCGTCATGCTGAGCGCAGCGAAGCATGACGAACGTCCTCGACAACCACCAATAAGAAACAACAACCCCCCGCGTTTCGCCCCGCCGTACCTTTGGCCGCTGCATGACGCTATTTCGTTTTTTTGTTTTTTGGCTGAGCGTGTGCGGACTGCACGGCGTGGTGCTCGCCCAAACCCGGCTCGTTTCACCCCCGCGACCTGCCGCGCCGGCCGCATCAGTTGCGCCCGTGCAGGGTACGCCGGTCGAGCTGCTGCCGGGCACGGGGCGGCTGCTGGGCGGCGTTTTCAACGGGGTGCCCATTCGGAAGCTGCTGGGCAACGTCTCGTTTAAGCAGCAGGACACGTTTTTGTACTGCGACTCGGCTTATCAGTTCCTGGAAAAGAACGAGATAGAAGCCTTCAGCAACGTGCGCATCGTGCAGAGCGATACGCTCGTCATCACCGGCGACCACGGCTACTACGACGGCAACCGCCGCACGGCCCGCCTCACGGGCGGCGTCGTGATGCGCGACCCGCGCATGACGCTCACCACCAGCGTGCTGGATTATGACCTGAACCGTAAAACGGCCTACTACACCACCGGCGGCCACCTCGTTGACCCGAAGAATACGCTCGACTCGCAGCAGGGCTTTTACGACACCAATAGCAAGGTCTTTGTCTTCAAGCGCGACGTGCACCTCGTCTCGCTCGACGAGCAGGGCGCAGTGACGGACCTGCGTAACGACACGCTGACCTTCAACACGATAAGCAAGCTGGCGACTTTCGACGGCCCGACTCGCATCAAGAGCACACAGGGGGATTTATACGCCGAAAAAGGCACCTACAACACCGTTACGCGCATCTCCGATTTTGCTCGTAAGGCTCGAATCGACACGCCGGGCTACCTGCTCGGCGGCGACCGGCTCGTGTACGACCAGACCCGGCAGTACGGCGTGGCGACGGGGCACGTCTCGCTGACGTCTAAGAAGGACAACGTGCTGCTGCGCGGCGACCAGGGCCGCTACTGGCGGCTGCTAGGCCGCACCAAGCTCTACGGCAGCCGGCCCGTGGTGCGCAACATTTCGGGCAAGGACACGCTGTATCTGGCCGCCGACACGCTGCTCAGCGTCGAGCAGCGCCCCGGCCGAGCTAAGCAGCGGCCCATCGTGTTTGCCTGGCCCCGAGCCACGATTTTTCGGGGCCGGGTGCAGGGCCGCACTGACTCGCTCACCTACGACCGCCAGGACAGCGTCATCTACCTGCATCGCGACCCAGTGCTCTGGCAGGCCCGCAACCAGCTCACGGCCGACTCGATGACGCTGCGCTTTCGGCGTGGGCAGCTCGACCGGGCCGACCTGAACAGCAACGCCTTTGCCATTCAGGAAGACACAATCAAAGAATACAACCAGGTGAAAGGACGGCGCATGGTGGCCTATTTCCGGCAGAGCCAGCTCGCGCGAATAGACGTGCTCGGCAATGCCGAAAGCCTGTATTTCACGCTCGACGGCGACTCTGTGCTCTCGGGCATGAACCGCTCGCTCTCGGCGGCGATGATTTTGCGCTTCGCTAACAACAAGATGAAGCAGCTCACCTGGGTTACCAACCCCGAGGCGAGCTACGCGCCGGTCCATGAAATCAAGCCCGACAACAAGCAGCTCAAGGGCTTTCGGTGGCGGCCCACCGAGCGGCCTACCCGCCGGCAAGTGCTCGGCAAACACTTCGCTGCCGACCTGTTGGCACGCACCAAGACGCTCAAAGTCAAGCCGAAGGCTAAGCAAAAGCTTAAATTAAAAACCAAAGCCAAGCCGGTTCTCAAAGCCCGGCGCCCGTCAGCGACAACTCGTCCGGCTCCTGCTGCTGCCCCGCTGGTCGCCCCCGCTGCAACCCCGCGCTGAGCCGGCGACTCTTGCCAACGGGCTGGTCGCTAAATCAGTCAATTACCCGGTCCACACGCCGGAACCAGCTGACGCACCCCGGTAGTTTTGCTCGTATCTTTGCCCGCTGTTGCGATTCCTCATGCGATTCTTCCGTTCCATTTCCCTCTTCCTGCTCGTCGGCTCATTGTCGCTGAGCGCCTGCACCGGCTACCAGAAGCTGCTCAAAAGCGCCAATGTCAACGAGAAGTACGCGGCGGCCATCAAGTACTACGACAAGGGTGATTTTTTCCGGGCTGGTACGCTGCTCGAAGAACTGATTCCGCTGCTCAAGGGCCGGCCCGAAGCCGAAAAAGCGCAGTTCTACTTTGCCAATACCAATTTCAAGCAGCGCAACTACGTGCTGAGCGCTTACTATTTCAAGCAGTTCGTGGACACGTATCCGAACTCGCCCCAGGTGGAGGAAGCCTCGTTTCTGCGGGCGCGCTCGCTCTTCCGCGACTCGCCCGGCTATGAGCTGGACCAAACCAACACGATTACGGCGGTCGAAACCATCCAGGACTTTCTGAACACCTACCCCACCAGCCAATTTCGGGTCGAGGCTGAAGGCATGTCGCAGGAGCTGCAAAAGAAGCTCGAAACCAAAGCCTTCCAGAGCGCCCGGCTCTACTACCTGCTGCGCTACAACCAGGCGGCCGTCACGGCTTTCAAGGGTTTCAACACGCAATATCCCGGCTCGGCTTACGCCGAACAAGCCGACTACTTGCGCCTATCGGCCCAATACGCCTGGGCCAAGGAAAGTATCGAAACCAAGCAGCGCGAGCGGTTCGTGGACGCGGTGGCCTTCTACCAGGGCTTCATCGACACGTACCCGCAAAGCAAAAGCCTGCGCGCCGCGCAAGCCATGTACGACGACAGCCGCGCCGAGCTGGAACGCCTGAAAAAACTGCCCGAAGCCCAAACGGCCGCGAAATAGGATGTTTTTTGTTAGTTGTTTTTTGTTGATTGTCTTCTCACTGAGATAATTAATTAACAACCAACAAAAAGCAACCAATAAAAAACAACAAACCAAAAACAACAACCCATGAAAGCTCCCGCTTCCGCCTCCATCATTACCCGTAATCTGGCCGACATTACGACCGAGAACAACAACGTCTACGAGGCCATCTCCATCATTTCGAAGCGCGCCAATCAGCTCTCCGTCAAGCTAAAAGAGGAGCTGACCGACCGCCTCGCCGAGTTCGCCACTACCGTGGACAACCTGGAAGAAGTATTCGAAAACCGCGAGCAAATCGAAGTCAGCAAGCAGTTCGAGCGCCAGCCCAAGCCCACGAGCCAGGCCATCGAGGAGTTCATTGCCGGCGAGCTGCACTACGAAACGCCCGAAGTGGCGCCGGTAGCTATTCCGCGCGAGCTGTTCTAATGGTGGTTGATTGCTGGTTGTTTTTTGTTACCTGACATGAGCCAACAACCAGCAACCAGCAACCAACAAGCTTTAGGCAACCGCCGCATCCTGCTCGGCATTAGCGGCAGTATTGCCGCTTACAAAGCCGCGCCGCTGGTGCGGCTGCTGACGCAGGCCGGGGCCGAAGTACAGTGCATCCTCTCCGAGTCGGCCGCGCAGTTTGTCACGCCTCTTACGCTGGGTACCCTCTCCAAAAAGCCCGTTCTGACGGGCTTTTTGCGTGATGCGGCCGCCGGCACCTGGCACAATCACGTCGAGTTGGGCCTGTGGGCCGATGCTTACCTCATCGCGCCGGCCAGCGCTCACACCGTGGCGCAGCTGGCGCACGGGTTCTGTCCCAATCTACTGAGTACCGTGTACTTATCGGCTCGCTGCCCGGTATTTCTGGCCCCGGCCATGGACCTGGATATGTTCGCTCACCCCGCCGTGCAGCAAAATCTGGAGCGCCTGCGCTCGTTCGGCAACCACGTCTTCGACTCGCCGAGCGGCGAGCTGGCCAGCGGCCTGAATGGTCCCGGCCGCATGCTAGAGCCGGAGCAGCTTGTGGCCGGGCTGGCCGCATTTTTTGCTAGGTAGGGGCGGCTTGCAGCCGCCCGTTATTGCCGGGCAGTTAGTCTTAATCATTTGCAGCTCTCGCGGTCGGGCGGCTGCGAGCCGCCCCTACCATGCGCATTCTTCTCACCGCTGGCCCCACGTACGAGCCGCTCGACCCGGTACGCTTCCTGGGTAACCGCTCGACGGGCAAGATGGGTTATGCGCTGGCTGAGGCATTTGCGGCCGTTGGCGCAACGGTCACGCTCGTCAGCGGGCCGGTGGCGCTGCCGGCCCCGGCCAATTTACTCGTGCGCCTGACGCGCGTCGAGACGGCGCAGCAAATGTTTGAGGTAGCCGCCGCCGTTGCGCCCGCTGTCGATATTTGGGTGTTCGCGGCGGCCGTGGCCGATTATCGGCCGGCCGACGTGGCGACTGAGAAAATCAAGAAAGCGGGCGACACGCTCACGCTGACGCTGGTTAAAAATGTGGACATTGCTGCCACGCTCGGCCAAACCAAGCGGGCTGAACAATTTTCGGTGGGTTTCGCGTTGGAAACGACCGACGAGCTGGCCCACGCGCAAGCCAAGCTGCATCGCAAAAACTTCGACTTGATAGTGCTTAACTCCTTGCGCGACGCGGGCGCGGGCTTCGGCCACGATACGAATAAAGTAGCCGTGCTCGACCGTGCCGGGCAGGTGCTTAACTTTGAGCTGCAAGCCAAAACCACGCTCGCTCACGCCCTGGTGGCACTGATTTTAACCCGCTTTTCCACTGCTCATGCGTAATTTATCGTGGCTGGCGCTCGTGGCGCTGCTGTTACTGGTGTTGCCTGCCCGTCGCGCGCGGGCGCAGGAGCTAAACGCGCAGGTGACGGTGACGCTCGAAAACGTGACCATCACTGACCCTTCGCTCGTGCAACAGCTGCAGCGAGACATGACCGCTTTTCTTAACACCCGCACCTGGACCCGGCAGCCCTACCGCGTGGGCGGCGGCGTGGACGAGCGCATCAAGCTGCGCCTGTTCGTGGGTATTACGGCCATCCCGCAAAATGGCTCCTATGTGGCCACGATGCGCCTCATCGCCACCCGGCCCGTATTCGGCACCGGCTACGAAACGAATTTATTGAGCATCAACGACCGCTCATTTAATTTTAATTACACCCCACAAACGCCGCTCGATTTCGCGCCTAATAGCTTCGTTAATAATTTATCGTCACTACTCGGCTTTTATGCCTACCTGGTTATTGGCGTGGACCAGGACACGTTTGCCCGACTCGGCGGCACACCCTACTATGAGCAGGCCCGGCTGGTGCTGCAATACTCCAGCAACCAAAATACGACCAACGAAACCGACGAAGGCTGGCGCGACACCAGCCCGCGCAATCGCTACTGGCTGCTCAACAACCTCACCGACCCGCAGCTCGAAGCCTTCCGCACCGGCCTTTACGCCTATTACCGGCAGGGCCTCGACGTATTTATCGAAAAGCCGGAGGCCGCGCGCGCCTCAGTGCTGAGCGCGCTCACTGGCATTCAGCAAGCCAATGTCGCGCGCCCCAGCACCTTGTTTATTCGCGCTTTTTTCGATGCTAAATCCGAAGAAATCGCCAATATTTTCCGCACCAGCCCCGATGTGCAGCAAAAGCAGCAGCTCGTGGCACTGCTCTCGGACGTGGACCCCGCCAATGTGCCGCGCTATCAGGGTATTCTGAAATAGAAGCAGTCCGCTTGTAGAACGGAGTGGCACTCCGTTCTGCCGCGTAGCGGCAAGCTACGGTAGTCGCTACCAGATTAGCTAACCTAGCCTGACGTGAGCTTGCCGCGCCGCGGCAAAATGGAGTACCACTCCGTTTTACATCAGCGCTATCCGTTAAACCCGCAAAATCCGCGATTCATGTTGATTGATTTACGCATTCAGAATTACGCCCTGATTGAGCAGCTCGAATTACGTCCGTCGCCGCTACTCAACATCATTACCGGCGAAACGGGCGCGGGCAAATCCATCATGCTCGGCGCTATCGGCTTGCTATTGGGTAACCGTGCCGACTCGCGGATGCTGTTTCATACCGAAAAGAAATGCGTAATCGAAGGGCAGTTCGACATTACGAATTATCAGCTGCAGGATATTTTCGAGTCCGAGGATTTAGACTACGATACGCAGTGCATTCTGCGGCGTGAAATAAGTCCGTCGGGTAAGTCGCGGGCTTTCGTAAACGACACGCCCGTGACGCTCGAAGCGCTGCGCAAAATCGGGGCGAATCTGATGGACATTCATTCGCAGCACGATACGCTGCTGCTGGGCGATGCCGTATTTCAATTAAACCTGCTCGATTTATACGCCGGCCTCGTGCCGACCCGGACGCAATACGGCGGGGCCTATCGCCAATACCGCCGGCTCGAAACCGACCTCAAAACGCTGGAAGACCAAGCCGTGCAGGCTGGTAAGGAATTGGATTACAATAGCTTCTTGCTCAGTGAGCTGGAGGACGCCAGCCTCGACGGCGAAGACCAGGACGCGCTGGAGCAGGAAGTCAAGCAGCTGGAGCACGCCGAGGAAATCAAGTACAAGCTCAGCCAGGCCCTGCACGGGCTGCGCGACAGTGAAAACTGCGCTACGGGCACCATGAAAGATGCCTCGCACCTGTTGGGCCAGGTGTCGAATTACGCTGAGGTGTTCAAAGAACTCAAGCACCGGCTCGACTCGTGCTTAATCGAATTGCACGACATCGCCGACGAAGTAGAAACCGCCGAGCGCCGCACCGAAGGTGACCCGGCTCGTGCCGAGGAGCTGCAAAACCGTCTCACGGTGCTGTATAATTTGCAGCGCAAGCACCAGCGCCGCGACGTGGAGGGCCTGCTCGAAACCCGCGAAACGCTGCGCCAACGAGTCGGCTCGGTGCTTAATCTCGACAAAGAAATTACGCGTCTGCGACGCGATTCCGACGCGGCCCTCAAGCAAGCCACCACGCAGGCCGCTAAGCTCAGCGAGAGCCGCCGCAAGGTCTTCCCCAAGTTTGAGAAAGAGCTGAGTGGCCTGCTTTCCGAGCTGGGAATGCCCCACGCCCGCATCGTGGTGGAGCACAAAACCGGCCCGCTCGCCGCCAGCGGCTCCGATTTGGTAAGCGTATTGTTTACCGCTAACAAGGGCGCGCAGCCCCAGACCTTGAGCAAGGCCGCGTCAGGTGGCGAATTTTCGCGCCTGATGCTGTGCATCAAGTACATGCTGGCTGACAAAACCGCGCTTCCCACGATTGTCTTCGACGAAATCGACACGGGCATCAGCGGTGAAATCGCCGTCAAGGTGGGCCGCATGATGCAGCAGATGGCCCACAAGCATCAGCTCGTAGCCATCTCGCACCTGCCGCAGATGGCGGCGGCCGGCGACGTGCATTACTTCGTCTATAAGGAAGACCGCGCCGACCGCACCGTGAGCCGCATCCGCCAGCTCACGCCCGACGAGCGCATCAAGGAAATCGCCCACATGATTGCCGGCGCCAAGCCCAGCGAAAGTGCCTTTGCGAGCGCGCGGGAATTGTTGGCGTTGCGGGGCGAAGCTGAGTTGGTGAAATAATGAACGGGCGAGATGGTGAGCGAACGTAGTAACTTGCCGCTTCAACCTAGCAGTGGAGGAGCGCGGGTTCGAGCTTGTTTTTTAACGAACTCACTGGCTCACCACCTCACCAATTCACCTCATGCCCTACAACCTGCTTGCCGGCAAAGTCGGTATCATTTCCGGCGCTTTGAATGACAAATCCATCGCCTGGAAAGTCGCCCAAAAAGCCCACGCCGAAGGTGCGCGCATCGTGCTCACCAACGCGCCACTCGCCATGCGCATGGGCGAAATTCGCGCCCTCGCCGCCGAGATTGATGCCCCGATTATTCCGGCCGACGCGACGTCGGTGGAGGAACTGGAAAAACTCTTTGGCGACGCGCAAAGCCATTTCGGTGGCAAGCTCGACTTCGTGCTGCACAGCATTGGCATGAGCGCCAATATTCGCAAGGGCAAGAATTACGGCGAGCTGGACTACAAGTTTTTTCAGCAGACGCTCGACGTATCGGCGCTCTCGTTTCACAAGATGATGGCCGTGGCCGAGCGCCAGGACGCGCTCAACGAGTGGGCCAGCATCGTGGCCCTGAGCTACATCGCTGCCCAGCGCGCCTTCCTCGACTACACCGACATGGCCCAGGCCAAAGCCATGCTCGAAAGCATCGCCCGCAGCTACGGCCAACGATTGGGCCACCTGAAAAAAGTGCGCGTAAACACGATTTCGCAGTCGCCGACCAAGACTACGGCCGGCACCGGCATCGGCGGCTTCGACGCGTTTTACGAGTACGCTAACAAGATGGCGCCGCTCGGCAACGCCCCCGCCGAGGCGTGCGCGGATTATTGCGTGTCGTTATTTTCGGACTTGACGCGCTTCGTAACGATGCAAAACCTGATGCACGACGGCGGCTTCAGCAGCGTCGGTATTTCGGAGGCGTTGGTCGAAGCAATGACCAAGTCGGCGGCGCAATAGAACGGCAAAACTTAGCTCGTCAGGCTCTGCAAGTACGTCGCCGTGTGCCGCAAGCGGCTGCCGTACCAGCTGAACAATTCGCCGTCCACAACCTGAATGCGCGCGGCGGGGCATAATTGCTGAAACTCGGCAAAATGTTTTTCCGCGAACGGGTACGGCTCCGACGAGAGCAATATCCGGTGCGGGGCGGCAGTGGCGAGCTGCGCGGGAGTTATTTCCGGGTAGCGGCTCAGGTGCACGAGCGCGTTGCGAAAGCCGGCACGCGTCAGCATGTCATCGATGAACGTCCCGCTAGCGGCTGCCATGTACGGCTTGCGCCAAATTAAATACGCCACCGACTCTTGAGTTGGTGGCGTATTTATGTCCGCAAATGAAGTCGCTATTTGCCGAGCGAGCGCCGTGGCGGCCGGCGTGGTATCGGTCAGCAAACCCACGTTGCGTATCATGTCCAGCGCTTCCGGCAGATTGCTGATGTCGCTGAGCCACACCGGATACAGCACTGCCAGGCGCTTAATGATGACTTGGTCGTTTTCTTCTTTATTACCGATAATCAAATCCGGTTTTAACGCCGCTATTTTGTCGAAATCAACCTGCTTGGTGCCGCCCACAACGATGGCTGTGCGACGGATTTCGGGCGGGTGAACGCAGAATTTCGTAATGCCGACTATACGCTCGCTCAGCCCCAAATCAGCCAATAATTCCGTCTGCGAAGGCACCAGCGACACGATGCGCCAGCTTGTCTGAACCGCGGATTTATCGGATTCGTCGGATTGTGCGGATTTCGGTGACGACCATCGAGTCAACATTTCCGCAAATATCTTTTAAATTGTAAAAAAACCGGCAGCATTCGTTACCAAAATCCGCGTAATCCGACGAATCCGATAAATCTGCGGTTCAGACAAAATACCGGAAGTCTTGCCCATCCTCGATGCGCAGCAGCGTCTCATAAATCAGGCGCGTCACGTTTTCTACGTCGTCCTGATGCACGGTTTCAACTGTGGTGTGCATGTACTTGAGCGGCAGCGAGATGAGCGCCGAAGCCACGCCCATGCCCGAGTAAGCGAATGCGTCCGTATCGGTGCCGGTGGCGCGGGTGGCGGCGGCCCGCTGAAACGGAATGTCGCTTGCCTTGGCGGTCGTGATAATCAAGTCACGCAGATTATTCTGCACGGCCGGACCGTAGGTAATAACTGGGCCTTTACCGCAGAAAATATCGCCGCTGGTTTTCTTTTCGTACATCGGCGACTGCGTGTCGTGCGTAACGTCGGTAATTATCGCCACGTCGGGCCGGATGCGAGCGGCCACCATTTCGGCTCCGCGCAAGCCGATTTCTTCCTGCACTGAGTTGACGATGTACAGACCGAAGGGTAACGTTTTGTTATTTTCCTTTAGCATTCGCGCCACTTCGGCAATCATGAAGCCGCCTGCGCGATTATCCAGCGCCCGGCCTACGTAATATTTCTCATTAAGCACCATAAACTCGTCCTCAAACGTGACGACCGAGCCGACGTGAATGCCCAGCTCCTCAACCTCCTCGGGCGATGACGCGCCGCAGTCCAGGAAAATAGTCTCGATGGTGGGAGCTTTGTCCTGGTCCACTTTGCGCACGTGAATGGCTGGCCAGCCGAATACGGCTTTCACTACGCCTTTCTCACCAAAGATATTTACCCGCTTGCTGGGCGCAACGAGCGCGTCGGAGCCGCCATTGCGACGTAAGTACAGGTAGCCTTCTTTGGTGATGTAGTTGACGAAATACGAAATCTCGTCGGCGTGCGCTTCGATGACGACTTTGTATTTCGCGTCCGGGTTAATCACGCCCACGACGGTACCGTAGGTGTCCACGAAATACTCGTCGATGTAGGGTTTGAGGTAGTCCAGCCACAATTTCTGGCCTTCTTTCTCGAAGCCGGTGGGGGAGGGGTTGTTGAGGTATTTCTGGAGAAAGTCGAACGATTCAGGGCGCATGAACAAGTTTTTATTTTATGAATTGCCGGCTGGCAACAATTGTATTATAAATTAGGATAATAGCAAAAACAGCCATCATCCAGGCGGTTTGTGAGTTGGGATAATTAAGAAAGAAGCCAGCTCCAGACAGAACAAACCCAATCCACATAGTGCGGCCTCCAACCCACTGCTTAAGGCTTGGTAGGTCGCGCACGTTTTTTATATCTACGCCAAATAGGAGCCATGTCGCATTACGGTATCTGATGAGAAAGCCACCTAGTATGAGAATCATGCTAACCGTAAAAATCAAGTAAGATTTGTAGTCAATGCACATGACACTTTTTTCCAACTGATTTACAAAGGAATATTTCCGTGCTTCTTACGCGGCATCGTATCTACTTTATTCTCCAGCATCTTAAATGCGCGAATTAATTTCTGCCGCGTGTCGGAAGGCATAATTACTTCGTCCACGAAGCCGCGGTGGGCGGCGCGGTAGGGCGTGGCGAATTTCTGCTGGTACTCGTCCACTTTTTCCTGCAATTTTGCTTCGGGGTTTTCGGCCCGCGCTATTTCGTGCTTGAAAATAATTTCGGCGGCACCTTTGGCACCCATCACGGCGATTTCGGCCGTGGGCCAGGCAAAGTTCAGGTCGGCCCCGATGTGCTTGGAGTTCATCACGTCGTAAGCCCCGCCGTAGGCTTTGCGGGTGATGACGGTGATGCGCGGCACGGTAGCCTCGCAGAAGGCGTACAGCAATTTGGCCCCGTTGGTGATGATACCGCGCCACTCCTGGTCGGTGCCGGGCAAGAAGCCGGGCACGTCTTCGAGCACGAGCAGCGGGATGTTGAACGCGTCGCAAAACCGCACGAAGCGGGCGGCTTTAGCGCTGGCGTTGATGTCGAGTACGCCCGCGAGCACGGCCGGCTGGTTGCCCACCACGCCGATGCTCCGGCCCGCGAGCCGGGCGAAACCCACCACGATGTTCTCGGCGAAGTTCTGGTGAACTTCCATAAATGACCCCGCATCGGCCAGGCCCTCAATTACTTCCCGGATATCGTAGGGCTGGTTCGCGTTGTCGGGGATGAGCGAGTCCAGGGCCGGACGGCGCTCGTCCTGGCCGGCGGCGTAGGGCTGGGCGGGCGCGGTTTCTTCGCAGTTCTGGGGCATGTAGCTCAGTAGTTGCTTGAGCTGTTGGATGCAAACAACCTCGTTGGCGGCCGTGAAGTGCGTCACGCCGCTCTTGGTCGAGTGGGTGCTTGCGCCACCCAGCTCCTCGCTCGTCACCTCCTCGTGGGTGACGGTTTTGACTACGCTCGGCCCGGTCACGAACATGTAGCTCGTATGCTCGACCATCAGAATAAAGTCGGTGATGGCCGGCGAATAAACCGCCCCGCCCGCGCACGGCCCCATGATGGCCGAAAGCTGCGGCACCACCCCGGAGGCCAGCGTATTCTTGTAAAAAATATCGGCGTAGCCGCCCAAGCTCACCACGCCCTCCTGGATGCGCGCCCCGCCCGAGTCGTTCAGCCCGATGACGGGCGCGCCGTTTTTCATGGCCAGGTCCATTATTTTGACGATTTTCTCGGCGTGGGTTTCACTCAGCGAACCGCCGAAAACCGTGAAATCCTGGGAGAAAACGTACACCAGCCGGCCGTGCACGGTGCCGTAGCCCGTCACCACGCCGTCGCCGAGATAATGCTCTTTATCGAGGCCGAAATCTTTGGCGCGGTGGGTCACGAATTTGCCGATTTCCTCGAACGAGCCGGCATCGAGCAGCAAATCCAGGCGCTCGCGGGCGGTGAGCTTGCCTTTTTTGTGTTGGGCGGCAATGCGCTCGGCCCCGCCGCCGAGCAGGGCTTCCTGATTCTTAGCGGCCAGCAGCGCGGTTTTTGAAAGCGTAGGGTGGGCGGCAACGTGGGGGTCGGCCATTGGAGGGCGGGAGGAGTTTTTGGAGGGGCGAAAGTAACACCAAGCCCTAGCTTGGTGTCCGCCCGCACGGTCCGAGCAGTTTGTGCGACCGTGCGCGCGAGCACCAAGCTGGGGCTTGGTGTTACGCCCAACCCATTTCAGCATTCACGGCCGGCGAGTTATCCAGCGCCCGCCACAAATACTTGCAAGCTAGCGAGCGATACGGTCGCCACGGCTCGGCGATGAGCAGCATTTTTTTCTGCAAGGCGCGGCCGGTTTCGTCCAGGCGATAAAGAACGCGCATGGCGTTTTGCAGGCCCAAGTCGCCTTCGGCAAACACGTCGGGCTGGTCGAGGGCGAACATTTGCAGCATCTGGGCCGTCCAGCGGCCTACGCCGCGAATGGCGGTCAGGTGGCGGGTGAAGGCTTCCTCGTCGAGCTGGCTCAGGTGGTCGTAGTCGAGCAGGCCGCGCTCCTGGTAGTCGGCGATGGCTTGCAGGTAGCCGGCTTTCTGGCGCGAGAGGCCGGCTTCGCGCAGCTCATCCTCGCTCAGGCGCAGCACCTCGCGCGGCTCCGGGTAGCCGTCGGGCCGAAACATAGCCGTAAAGCGTCGCCAGATG
>JANXNW010000269.1 GCA_025353905.1 Hymenobacter sp. | reverse complement strand
GAGGCGGGCCCGCTCCACGGCCACGTTGTTGCGGCTCAGGCGCTGGGTGGCCGCTTCGAGACGGGCGCGCTGGTCGGCCAGGTGCAGCGGGGCCGTGCCGGGGGCCACGCGGGTCGCATCGGTCGGAAACGGGCCGGCCGCCACCGCCAGCGGGGCACTCTCGGCGAGCTGGGCGCGGGCGCGGGCCAGCAGGCCCATGCGCTTGTCGTAGCGCTGCTGCTTGGCCGCCAGCTCCTGGGCCTCGGTGAGCGGCACGGCCACCAGCGGCACCGGCTCGGGCAGGCCGTGGGTGCCGGCGGCCGGGGCCGTGTAGGCTCCCGGCCCGCCGGCCTGCCAGCGGAAGCCGTCGGGCTCACTCAGTTCCAGGTATAGCACGTAGCTGCTCGGGGTGATGGTCAGGGTGTCCGCCGAGAGGCTGCCCTCGCGGAAGTGCTGCGCGTAGCCCACGCAGTAGGCTGCCGCCAGGTGCAGCGTTTCGATAGCCTGCCCGCCGTCGGCGTTGAAGAAGACGATGTCGGCCGCGCAGCGCTTGGTCGGGTTGGCCGCCCAGGCCCCCAGAAAGCTGTCGCGCGGCACGTCCAGCCGCAGCGACACCAGCGTTTGACGCACTTTGGCCGCCACCCGGCCCCGGCTGTCGGTGGCTTGCGTACAGCCATAGTCGCAGCGCCGCAACGGATACGTGCGGCCGGCTACGCGCAGCTCAGCGGAAATAGAAGCCATGAAGTAGGGGGAGAAAGATGAGAAAACAAGCCCTGACGAAGCAGCGGCAGCTTCATGAAGCCGCGTCAGGCCACTTGTTGTCGATTTCCACCTCGTCGTATTGCAGCTTGTTGGCCGAGAGCGATAAACGCATGGTCATGCCGCCGACGGCGTGGGCATCCTGAAAGTTCTTCTCAAAGCCCACGCAGTACGCCCCAAAAAACTTCACTTTGTCGCGCACGGTCGGGCTATCGGGCTCCAGCACGATGACCATGCCGTCGAGGCGGTGCGTGTCGTTCAGCGCCCAGTGTTCGAGCAGCTCGCTCGGCTGGGCGGCCAGCTCCAACTCCAGGGTGCCGCCGTGGACGCGGGCATCGGGCCGGCCCAGCTCGTCGGTGTGCTGCCGGATGGCCCATTGAAAATGCCGCACGGCAAAGGTTTGGCCCTGAACGACTAATTCGGCTTTGAACGACATGGGGACGGGGATGGGGATGGGGGACGGGGATGGGGCGGGAGGAGCGGGCGGGCGCGAAGCACCGCTCAAATATAAGCGCGTCAAATAGCTTCCGCCGGGTGGCTGATTATCCGCCCCAAAAAAAGAAATCCGCCCCCGCCAAGCAACCGAAGCGGCGCGGCGTTCATCCTGCAAGCAGCACCGGGCCTGCTTGCACCGGGCCTGCTTGCTCCGTACGCGTATTTTTGGGCCGATGCTATTCTTTATTCGCCAGTCCGGGCTACTGCTCTCCCTACTACTGACCATCACGGCCGCCCGCGCCGGCACCGTGCGCGGCACCGTGACGGGCGCCGACGGCCAGGGGCTACCCTTCGCCAACGTAGCCGTGCGCGGCACCGCTACCAGCACCGGCTCGAACGAGCAGGGGCAGTACCAGCTGCGACTGCCGGCGGGCGTGTGCCAATTGGCGTTTCAGTACGTGGGCTACCGGCCGCGCATTGAAGTGGTGCGGGTGCCGGCCGGCGACTCGGTGCTCACGCTCCACGTGGCCCTCGTGCCCGAAGCCTACAGCTTGGCCGAGGTGACGGTGCGCGGCTCGGACCGCGACCCGGCCTACGCCATCATGCAGCGCGCCCAGCAGTGGCGAGCCTACCATTTGCGCGAAGTGGCCGCGTTTCGGGCGCGGCTCTACATCAAGAGCCTGATTCGGCTCAGCGACACGCCGAGCAAGGTGCTGGGCTTGTTTAAAGTGGGGCCGGACATCAAGCCGGGTATTTTGTATTTGGCGGAGAGCTTGTCGGAAATCGACTTTCGGCAGCCCAACACGCTCAAGCAGCGGATGCTCTCGGGGCGGGTGAGCGGCAACGCGCGCGGCATTCCGATTGAGCAGGCCAGCACCGGGGCCAGCCTGAATTTCTACGAGAACATCATCAAGGCGCCATTTGGGGGCAAGGGCTTCGTGTCGCCCATCGCGGCGGGCGCGCTCAGCTACTACACCTACGCCTTGGTGGGCACGAGCCAGCAGGGTGGCGAAACGGTGCACAAAATCCGCGTCGAGCCGAAGCAGCGCGACGCGCCCGCGTTTTCGGGCTTCGTTTACGTCGTGGATGGCTCCTGGCGGCTGCACTCGCTGGAATTACGGTTGAGCAAAGACGCCCAGCTCGACTACGTGGACGAGCTGCGCATCGAGCAGCTGTTCGCGCCCGCGCCGGGGGCGCCTCACGTCTGGCTCACGCAGTCGCAGCGGGCCACGTTCAGCTTTTCGGCCTTTGGCTTCAAAGGGTCAGGGTATTTCAACGGCATCGTGTCGGATTACAGCCGCGTGGTGCCCACGTATCCGCCTTCGGCAATGAACAATGGGCAATTAGCAATGAACAATCAAAAGCTAACAACCAACTCAGATATCGCGCCCGTGACAACCAAAGAATTGACCCGGCAAATCAAGCGCGAGCGGCCCGACCTGGCCGGGCTGGCGCGGCAGGTGCGCCGGCAGGCGCAGGCGGCCCAGCGCGATTCGGCGCGGCGCGGCGCGGCCGCCGTGGACCCGCTCAGCCAGATGAAGCGCGGGCAGGTGCAGCTCGTGGAAAAGGGCGTGAACGAGCGTGACACCGCCTACTGGGCCACCGTGCGCCCGGTGCCGCTCTCGGCCGAGGAGCGCGTGGACTACCGCAAAAAAGACAGCTCGGAGGTCATTCGCAACTCGCGTCCCTACCAGGATTCGCTCGACCGCAAGCGCAATGAGCTGAGTGCGAGCAGGCTGCTGCTCTCCGGCTACCGCTACAGCCAGACCTACCGCAAGCGGAGCTGGTTCGTGCCGGCCATCTTCAACGAGGCGCAGTACAACACGGTGGAGGGCTACGTGCTGCAAGCGCAGGCCACCTACAACCAGCGCACCGACGACCGCCGCTTCCTGACGCTGACGCCGACGCTGCGCTACGGCTTTTCGAATGAACAATTTCAGCCCAGCCTGGGCCTCACCTGGCAGCTCGACCCGGTGCTGCTACGCCAAGTAGGCCTGAGCGCGGGCCGCACCATCGAGAATTTCGACCGCAACTCGCAGCTTACGCCCTTCATCAACACCGCGTATTCGCTGCTAGCCAACCTCAACTACGCCAAGCTGTATCGGCGCGACGGGGCCGAAATCAGCTACTTCTGGGAGCCGGCCAACGGGCTCACCGTGCGCAGCGCAGCCAGCTACTTCGAGCGCGTCGAGCTGTTCAACACCAGCACCTACCTGCTGCGCGACGTGCCCGGCCGGGCCTTCACCTCCAACCAGCCCCTGGCCGAAGAAGCCCCGGAAGCCCTGGGCGGCACGGGTTTCGGCCGCAGCCGCGCCCTCACGCTGGGCCTGAACCTGAGTTTCAAGCCCGGCCAGCGCTACATCTCGCGGCCCGACGGCAAGTTCAACCTCGGCTCGGGCTGGCCCACGTTCAGCGCCCAGGCCCGGCTGGCGGTGCCGAATGTGCTCGGCAGCGAGGTCCGCTACCTGCTGCTGCAGGCCGGCCTGCGCCACTCGCAGCCGCTGGGCCTGGTAGGCACGGCGGCGGTGCAGCTGGCCGTGGGCGGCTTCGTGGGTAAAGAGAAGGGGCTGACGTTTGCCGACTTCCGCCACTTCTCGGGCAACCGCACCCTGCTGGCCGCCAACTTCGAGCAGTTTCAGCTGCTGGATTATTACCAGTACAGCACCCGCGCCACGTATTTCGAGGGTCATTTCAACCACCACTTTAACGGCTTTCTGCTCAACCGCGTCCCGCTGCTGCGCGCGCTCAAGTGGCAGGAGGTAGTCAGCCTGAGTTACCTGCGCACCGCCCAGGCCGGCCACTACGTTGAATTGGGCGCGGGCATCGAGCACATTTTCAAGCTCGCGCGGGTGGACTTTTTCACGGCCCTGCAAAACGGCCAGCGCGTGGGCACGGGAATTAGAATTGGGGTGGGTATTTGAAACCGCGTTTTAGCACTGAATTTCAATAGACTTTGAGAATGAGTCGCTTGGTTCCGCTCGCGTAAGCCAACCCGATAATTCACCTGACCCTCGGCTATTTATCAGGGTAATGCCAGAAGTTTTTTGTCGAAACACAAAGTCTCTAACGCTTCGTCGCCGCTTGCCCCCACGAAGCACAAAAAATTATCGAAACCCCCGTAAACCTGGCCATCGTTGGCCATGAACAGGAGTAGATGGTCTGAGTAGGCTTGTCCAATCACGCAGTAAGTTTTACCGCCATCTATGCGGCTTGCATAACTATCGAGCACCCATCGACTATCGAAGCTATCGACGGCGAGACACGGGTTCAAGTTTACCGAATCCCAGCCTTCGCTCCGCTTAAATTTGATTGACAGACCCCCGAATTCTTCCAGAAACTTGCCTGCCTTACTCGACCACGCATAACCATCGGCTTCTAAATACTTCTGGTAGTCCCCGTAAGATACCCGACGGCCCGTGTACCACTTTGCCAGGGTCAGGCACTGGAAAGTAAGTTGAGAGAACCTAGGCACGACGCTGTTTCGAGTTAGATTTTAGAGCTAAGAGCTAAGAGCATAGACCCCTGGTAAGGTGGCTGATTTGAGCCAATAAGCTCTACATCCTATATTCTTAGCTCTGACCTGAAAACGGCTGAAACAGCTAACTCAAACAGCTTCTCAGACGCTTACTTTACTTCCTCATAATCCACGTATTCATCCCCCTCGAACCTGACTTTGGACTGAGTTTTGGGGGCGGTCGGCGGCACGTATTCCACCCGCACCTGGCCGGGCGGGGCCGGCGGCGGGGACGGGCCGGGTGGCGAGCCAAAAGGTGAAGCCTCGTGCCCATCCTGCTGCATCTTGTGCATTTGCTGGCGCACGAAACTGCCGAGCACGGCCCGCAGCAGCGCCGGCAGTACGTAGCGCACGAAAAGCAAAAACAGCAGCAGCGACAGCAAAAAGACCATGAGCCAGTCAACGAAAAGAGCCGCAATTTACGGCGGGGCCAGGGTGAAGTTCGGCACCACAGCCGGCCGGACCGCCGCGCTGGTGGCCACGCTGGCGGGGCTGCTGCTGGCGCTGGGCGCGGCCCGCCCACCCGCACCACCCGCCGCCCCAACCGCCGCCCCGCCCCCACCCGACCTGGCCGCGCTGTACCGGCCGGGGGCGGCCCGTCTGGCGCTGGCCACCCGCCGCGAGGGCGATAGCCTGCGCCTGCTGCTCAACTACCCGGCCCCCGCGCCCGGCGCGGCGGCCCCCGCCTGGCAGCTCACCGCCTGGCCCGACTACGAGGCCCGGCAGCCGCGCTGGCAGCGGGCGCTGGCCCTGCACCCCTACCCCGGCTCCGACCCCGCCGCCCCGGTGCAGGTGCTGACCGCGGCCGTGGCGGTCGCCGACGCACCGGTAGGCACCGTACTGGAATTGAGCGCCTTACAGCCCACGCTTACCAATCAACCCGCGCCGCCCGCCGGCGATAACCCGCGCACCACGGCTTGGCTGCGCCTCACGCCCGAGCAGTTGGCCCGGCCCTTCGTGCTGCTCGACTCGGCGGGGCTGGTGCTGGCCCGGCCCTGGCTGCGGGCCGGCGAGGGCGTAGCCGTGGCCAGCTTCGGGGTGAATCAGCCGGTGCGCTGGCGGCGCTACGCGGCCGGAGTGCCCGCGCTGCCGCCCTTCGCCGACCCGCGCCGGGCGGGCGGCGGGCCGCGCACGCTGGCCGTGCTCGACTCGTCGGCCGCGCCGGGCGCGGCGGGCGCGCTACTGCGGCTGCGCCAGCCGGGCCTGTACGCGCTGCGGGTGGGCGGCGCGGCCGGCGAGCCCGCGCGCACGGTGCCGCTGCTGGTCGAGGCCAGCCCCGGTTTTCCGGGGCCGCGCACCGCCGCCGAGCTTATCGAGCCGCTGCTTTACTTGAGCACCGCCGCCGAGCGCCAGCGCCTGCGCCAGGCCCCCGACCCCAAGCGGGCGCTCGACGGCTTCTGGCTGCGGGCCGCCGGCGACGACCAGGAGCGGGCGCGCGGGCTGATTCGGCGCTACTACGCCCAGGTGGCGGCGGCCAATGAGCTGTTTACCGGCCACAAAGCCGGCTGGCTCACCGACCGGGGTCTGATTTACGTCGTGTTCGGGCCGCCGCCGAGCGTGCGCCGCCTGCCCACCGGCGAAGAGCGCTGGCGCTACGACACCGGGGGCCGCCAGGGCGAGGCGCTCAGCTTCACCTTCCGCCCCCGGCCCACTACCTTAGCGCCCGATAACTACGAACTGGTGCGCCGCCCCGAGTACGAACCGCTCTGGTATGCCGCCGTAGCGCAATGGAGAACGACGACGAGCGCCCGCTGAGCGGCAGCCAGGGCCAGAATCAGGGTGAGGACGACTACGTGCCGCGCCGCTTTCGGCCCGGCGGCGAAGGCAGTGGCCGCCAGCCCGGCCCCGCCCGCCGCGCTGGTGAAAGCGACAGCCGCCGCCCCGCTGGCAACGCCGGCGCCAGCCAGGCCCGTCCCCAACGCCCTTTCTACGACGACCAAGGCCGGCAGGTGCGCCCCAGCCGGCCCGCCGAGCGCGGAGCCGCGCCGGGCTTTCCCAAAGAGCACACCACCCGCCCGGCCGCCGACCGCAGCATCGACCTGATTTTTGGGCTACGCCCGATTATGGAAGCGCTCAACGCGGGCCGCACGCTGGACCGGATATTTTTGCTGCGCGGCACCAAAAACTCGCTCACCCAGGATATTTCGGCGCTGGCCCGCGAGGCCAACGTGCCGGTGAGCCTGGTGCCGCTGGAAAAGCTCGAAGGACTGACCCGCAAAAACCACCAGGGCGCGGTGGCATTCGTGTCGCCGATTGAGTTCGCGCCGCTCGACTCGCTGCTGGCGGGCTTGTTTGAGAAGGGCCAGGTGCCGTTTTTGCTCTTGCTCGACCGCATTACTGACGTGCGCAACTTCGGGGCAATTGCCCGCACGGCCGAGTGCCTGGGCGTGCAGGCGCTGGTGGTGCCGGCGCGCGGCGCGGCCCAAATCAACGGCGACGCCGTGAAAACCTCGGCCGGCGCGCTCAACTCGCTACCAGTGTGCCGCGAAGCCGACCTGCGCCAAACCATTGAATTCCTAAAATCAAGCGGGTTGACTATCCTGGCCTGCACCGAAAAAGCCGACCTCGACCTGACTGAGCTGGACCCGGCCAGCGTCAGCGGCCCGGTGGCCGTGCTCATAGGGTCGGAGGAAGACGGCATCGCCCCGGAGCTGCTGCGCCTCTGCGACCAGCGCCTGCGCATCCCCATGATGGGCCAGATTCAGAGCCTCAACGTGGGCGTGGCCGCGGGCATCATGCTGTTTGAGGTGGCGCGGGGGCGGCGGTAGAGTAAGCTTCAGCTGCCACTACACCTACCCCGCACTACCCATTGCTTGACTTTGAGCTGAAGCTCGCGCTACGTTAGCTAACGTCTCCGTGTACAGCCCCTGGCGCGCCCGCTGCCGCAGCTGGCGCAGCTCCCGAAACCCGTCCAGCCCGCTGAGCAGGCCCACTTTGGAGCCGGCCGCGTCGTTCCAGCGCACGGGCTGCTCCAGCAGGCGCAGGCCGGCGCGGTGGGCCAGAAAGAGTAGTTCGACATCGAAGCCAAACCGGTCCAGCACCGCGCCCTCGGCGAGGGGGCGGGCGATGACGGCCCGGAACGCCTTAAAGCCGCACTGCGTGTCGTGGTAAGGCAGGCCGGTGACGAGGCGCATCACGCGGTTGAAAAACCGCCCGCTCTGCTCGCGCAGCCAGGGCTGATGGGTGCCGATGAGGCTGCGGTCGAGCGCCCGCGAGCCGAACACAACATCGGCCTCGCCGGCCAGGATGGGGCCGAGCAAATGCGGCATCTCTTCGATGGGTGTGGACAGGTCGGCATCCGAAAACACCGCCACCTGCCCCCGCGCCGCCAGCAAGCCCTGGCGAACGGCGTAGCCCTTGCCCCGATTAGGATGGTAGCTGAGCACCCGCGTGGCCACCGGCCCGGCGTGGCTGGTGAAATATTCCTGCGCCACTTCGGTCGTGTGGTCCGAGGAGCCGTCATCAATCAAAATCACCTCACTGGCGTAGGGCTGCGCTTGCAGGTACGTCAGCACCTGCTCCAGGGTGCGGCCGAGCCGGGCGCTCTCGTTGTAGGCCGGAATGAGAAACGAGAGCAGCGGGGCGGGAAGCGACAAAGCAGCGAGCGGCGACCCCGGGGGCCAGCTTATTGGTCGGTCAAAAGTAAGGCGCTATCCCTGGCTGCTTGCTCGCCACGGCTTTGCTATCGTCCTCGTTGGCGCTCCAACCGCCCGCCATTCTCCTCACACCAAGCCCTCGCGCAGCAGGTCGTGCAGGTGAATAAAACCCGCGAACGCGTTGTCTTCGAGCACGATGAGCTGGGTGATGTTGCGGGCCTGCATCCGGGCCAGGGCTTCGGCGGCCATCTCGGTGTGGGCGATGGTGGCGGGTTGGGGCGTGAGAATATCCTGGGCGGTGAGCGTTTCCAGGTCGGACAGCTGGCCGCGGGCCAGCATCCGGCGCAGGTCGCCGTCGGTGATAATGCCGGCCAGGCCGCCCGCCGCGTCGAGCACGGCCGTGGCGCCCAGGCGCTTGCCCGATATTTCTAATAAAACCTCGCGCAAGGGCGCTTGCAGCCCCACTTGCGGGCGCTGATTCTGGCGGCTCAGGTCGGCCACGGTCAGGTACAGGCGCTTGCCGAGGATGCCGCCGGGGTGCAGGCGGGCGAAATCGGCGGCGCTGAACTGCCGGCTTTCGAGCAGGCACACGGCCAGCGCGTCGCCCAGGGCCAGCGCGGCGGTCGTGCTCGTGGTCGGGGCCAGGTCGTGCGGACACGCTTCGCGGCGGGCCGGCGCGTGGAGCACGTAGTCGGCCTGCTTCGCTAAATACGAATCGGCGTTGCTGACGAGCGCGGCCAGCGGCACGCCGCGCCGCCGCAGCAGCGGCACGAGCACCTTGATTTCGGGCGTGTCGCCGCTTTTGCTGATGGCGATGACGAAATCCTGGGCCTGAATCATGCCCAAATCGCCGTGGATGGCATCGGCCGCGTGCATGAACACGGCCGGCGAGCCGGTCGAGTTAAACGTGGCCACGAGCTTGCCCGCGATGTGAGCGCTCTTGCCCACGCCCGTCACGACAATGCGTCCCGGCAGCAGCAGCAGCGCGGCTACGCAGCGCTCAAAGTCGGGCGTCGCGCCGACGGCTTCGGCTACTTCGCGCAGGGCGTCGGCTTCGGTGAGCAATACCTGCCGGGC
>JANXNW010000255.1 GCA_025353905.1 Hymenobacter sp. | reverse complement strand
TTCGTGGACATCGACCCCGCCACCGGCCTGCTCGATTTGGCGGCCACACGCGCCCTGCTTGAAACCCACGCTCGCGGCCATTTCAGCGGCCTGATTCCGGTCGATTTTGCCGGGCTGGCCGTTGATATGGAAGCCGCGCGGGCGCTGGCCGACGAGTTCGGGCTGTGGATAATCGAGGACTCGTGCCACGCCCCTGGCGGCTTTTTCGTGGACTCGAAAGGGCAGCAGCAGCTTTGTGGCAGCGGCCGCTTCGCCGATTTGGCCATCTTCAGCTTCCACCCCGTCAAGCACATCGCCACCGGCGAGGGCGGCATGATTACGACCAGTAATGAAAAGCTGGCGCGGCACCTGCGCCGCCTGCGCACCCACGGCATCGAGCGCGAGCCGGCCGGCCTGCTGCGGCAGGACGAGGGCAGCTGGTACATGGAAATGCAGGAGCTGGGCTACAACTACCGAATGCCCGACGTGCTCTGTGCGCTAGGTATCAGCCAACTGAGCCGCGCCGACGCGAACCTGGCCCGTCGCCGGGAGCTGGCCGCGCGCTACGACACGGCTTTCGCGGCGCTGCCCGGCGTGGCGGTTTTAGCGCCCGGCCGCCCTGGCCACGCTTATCACCTGTACGTAATTCAGGTCGAGAACCGGCGCGGGCTGTACGACTTTCTGCGCACCAAAAATATTCTGGCTCAGGTGCATTACGTGCCCGTCCACCGGATGCCGTACTACGAAAAACTCGGCTGGCGGGCCCGCGATTTCCCGGCCGTGGAGGCGTACTACGAGCGGTGTCTGAGCCTGCCGCTCTACCCGACGCTTAGCGACGAGGAGCAGGAGTACGTGGTGCGGTGCGTGGGGGAGTTTATTCGCTTGCATCCATAAAAACTTGCTTTTCTGACTGTGCAAATCACTCAAAAAGATACTTCTTGGACCAGTAGCAATGCTGACTTTGTCCAGCTGTCTTTAGATAATTTTCCTAAATTGCGGTCGGTTAAAAAAAATAATTCACCTCTACGTGAGTGCTGCTGAGCGAGGTAATAGCGATGCCATGTTCCCACTCGGAAAAGTTAGTAGCTGATGCAGCGGGCGGGCATCATCTCTCAGGTACGCATGGGCAGTACCCGGTTGCCGGGCAAGGTGCTGCTGGCCGTAGCTGGCCGGCCGCTGCTGGATTACCACGTAGCTCGACTTGAGCAAAGTGGTCTGCCTGTGACCCTGGCTACCACTACGCTGCCTGCCGACGATGTATTGGCCAATTACGCCGCTGACCGGGGCCTGCTATGCTACCGAGGCTCGGAAGCTGATGTGTTGGGGCGTTACTACGCTGCCAATGCACAGTTTGGTTTTGAGATAATCGTGCGAGTAACTAGTGATTGTCCGCTGATTGACGGACCAACCGTGGGGGCCGCTGTAACGCGCTATCAGTTGGAAAATAACCCACTGGTTTACCGCTCCAACGTCGTGAAACGCACGTTCCCGCGAGGGTTGGATTTTGAGATTTTTTCGGCTGATTTGTTGGAATTAGCTTTTACAAAAGCAACTACTCCGGCTGAACGGGAGCACGTAACGCCCTATCTACGCACCCGCTTTACGCCTGCCGGCCCTGTGCAGCGCCGCGACGAGTTATGCCCATACGGCGACTTCAGTGCGCCCCGTTTAACGCTGGACACTCCGGCTGATTTTGCCGTTCTGAGATGCCTGATTGAGACTTACCAAGCGCATACATTCTCACTACCTGAGCTGCTGGCCCTTCTTAACGCCCATCCCGAAGTAGTAGCCCTGAATGCACACGTTGAGCAAAAACCCGTCTGATTCGGTACCCTTGCCTGCCCCCCGCCTCGTGTTGCGGGCCGATGGCAACGCCCGCCTGGGCCTGGGCCACGTAATGCGCCTGCTGGCACTGGCCCAAATACTGCGGGCTGACTTTACCGAAATCTCTTTTTTAATTCAAAACCCCAGCCCAGACGTGCGGGCGCTGCTGCTGGAGGCCGGCCTGGCGGTAGTGGCCCTGCCGGAAAGCTCACCTGGCGCGGAAGCTGCCGACACGCTGCCCGGGCTGCTGCGGCCCACCGACGTGCTGGTGCTCGATGGCTATGGCTTCGCGGAAGCGTACCAAACGGCCGTGCGGACGCTGGTTTTTCGGCTGGCCTGCCTCGACGATTTGCACGCTTTTCCGTTTGTGGCCGACCTTGTGCTGAACCCAGCCGGCGGAATAACCCCCGCGGCCTACGACCTGCGCACTCCCGGCGCGCGGCTGCTGGCCGGGCCGGGCTACGCCCCGCTGCAAGCTGATTTTCAATTAAAAACCGACCTGGCTCCTCCGGAAACCAGTCAGGTGTTGGTGTGTCTGGGTGGGGCCGACCCGCGCCAGCTGACCCGCGAAACGGCAACGGCGCTGCTGGCGCTGCCGGACGTGGCGTACGTCCACGCGGTGGTGGGTAGCGCCTACGCCGGCTGGGCCGAATTGCGCGCCTGGGCCGGGCAGCATCCCGGCCGGCTCACGCTGCACCGTGCCCTGCCCGCTGCCGAGCTAGCCGTGCTCATGCGCCGCTGCGGGGCGGCGGTGCTCTCGCCCAGCACCATCAGCTACGAGTATTGCGCGGCCGGCGGCGGCTTGCTGCTGCTCCGGCCCACGGCCGATAATCAGCACGACCTCGACCGGTTTTTGCGCGGGGCGGGGCTGGCTTTGCCCGCCGCCGCCGCGCCCGACGTGCTCACCGCCGCCGAAGCCCCGCGCCGGGCCGCTGCGCTGCGCCAGGCCCAGCGGCGGTATTTCGACGGGTTGGCTCCGCAGCGGCTGCGGCAGGAATTCGCGGCCCTGCGGGTGCCGGCCGCACCGCTGCAACTACGGCCAGCGCGGGCCACCGACTCGGCCCAGCTGCTGGCCTGGACCAACGACCCCGAAACCCGACGGCAGTCCTTCGACCCCGCCCCGGTGCCGCCCGACCAGCACGCAACCTGGCTCGCCGGCCAGCTCGCCGCCCCTGACCGTCACCTGCTGCTGCTGGCCGAAACCACCGACGCGAACGCGCCAGCTGGCCTTATCCGTTTCACTCTTAGCCTTGATAATCAAGCTGAATGGCAAGCCACGCTCAGCTATTCGCTGGCCGCTGACTGCCGGGGTCGGGGCTGGGCCGCGCCACTGCTACTGGCCGGTACGCGGGCCGTGTTGCGGCAGTTTCCGCTGGTGCGGCGGGTGCTGGGCCACGTTAAAGTCAGCAACGAGGCTTCGGTGCGGGCTTTTTGGCGGGCGGGCTTCGCACTGGCCCCTGAGCCTGGCCCGGCCGACGGCCTTACCTTCGCGTGGATAGCCGCGCCGGCGGTTTAGCTCCGGTAAACTCGCATGGAAATCACGATTGGCGACCGCCTGGTCGGCCCCGCTCACCCGCCGTTTATCATCGCCGAAATGTCGGGCAACCACAACCAGAGCCTCGACCGGGCGCTGGCCCTGGTGGATGCGGCGGCGGCGGCCGGGGTCCACGCGCTCAAGCTGCAGACTTACACCGCCGACACCATCAGCATGGACACCGGCTTCGTCATCCGCGAGGAAGGGCAGTCGCTGTGGGAAGGTCAGGATTTGTACAAGCTGTATCAGCAGGCGCACACGCCCTGGGAGTGGCACGGGGCAATTTTCGAGCGGGCGCGGCAGCGCGGGCTGCTGGCCTTCAGCTCGCCCTTTGATGAGTCGGCGGTGGATTTTCTGGAGACGCTCGACGTGCCGGCTTACAAAATTGCCTCGTTTGAGAACGCACACTGGCCGCTGCTGCGCCGGGTGGCCGCCACCGGTAAGCCCGTGATACTGAGCACCGGCGCGGCCACGCTCAGCGAGATTGACGAGGCGGTGCGGGTGCTGCGGGCGGCGGGCTGCCGCGAGCTGGTGCTGCTCAAATGCACAAGTACCTACCCCGCCTCGCCGGCCACCACCAACCTGCGCACCATCCCGGTGCTGGCCGAAATGTTTGGCTGCCCCATCGGCCTGAGCGACCACACCATGGGCGTGGGCGCGAGCGTGGCGGCCGTGGCCCTTGGCGCCTGCGTCATCGAAAAGCACTTCACCCTGCGCCGCGCCGACGGCGGCGTGGACAGCGCCTTTTCGCTCGAACCCGAAGAATTGAAACTGCTAGTCGAGGAAACCCTGCGGGCGCAGCAGGCCCTGGGCGTGGTGCAGCTGGGCGTACAGGCAACTGAGGAAAAAAGCCGCGTATTCAAACGAAGCATTTACGTGGCGCGGCCCGTGGCGGCGGGCGAAGTGCTGACAACTGATAATCTGCGCGTTATCCGGCCCGGCGACGGGCTGCTGCCCCGGTTCTGGGACGTGGTACTCGGGCGGCGGGCGGCGCGGGCGTTGGTGCTGGGTACGCCCCTGACGTGGGACGCGCTGCTGGGCGAAGCGGACTAATTTTTCACCGCGGAGGGCGCAGAGGGTTCGCGAAAGTTTCGCAGAAGCTGCCTCTGCGTACCCGCTGCGAAACTTTTGCGCTGTCTGCGGTGAAAATGAATTAGTATGCCCCACGACCACCTGACTCGCCTCCGCGACATTCTTCAGCTGCGCTTCACCGACCTGTTCGCGGGCTTGCCGCCGGCCGCGCTGGCCAGTATTTCACCCGCGAGTCCGCTGCAACGATTGGCGCGCGTGGTCGCCTACGCCGGGCTGCGGCTGGTGGGCCACCTATTTCAGCCAATTAAAAACCCCGACCAGCTCACCGGCAAAGTCTGGCTCTACGTGGTGAGCGCCAACAACTACGAGGCGCTCGATTTCATCAAACAAGCCCGCAACGACGCGGTGCTGGTGGCGGGGCAGGGCAAGCATATCGGGCGTTACGGCGAGGCGGTCAACCGGCTCTCGCTGCGGCGCAAAATTCTGTACTACGGCCAGTATCCGGCGGCGCTGCTGGGGCTGCGGCGGCTGATGGGCGAGCGGGCGACGCGGTTTTTCGACCTGATTTTTTACGCCATCGGCTACTACGAAGTCTATCGGCGGGCCTTGCATCACTACCAGCCGCGGGCGGTCATCTTCGCCAACGACCACAACGACGACGCGCGCGCCCTGCTGCTGGCCTGCCAGGCCGAGAATATCCCGACGGCCTACGTGCAGCACGCCAGCGTGAGCACTAATTTTCCACCCCTGGGCTTCGATTTGAGCCTGCTCGAAGGCCAGGACGCGCTCGACAAGTACCGGCAGTGCGGCCCCGTGCGCGGGCAGGTCGCGCTGGTCGGCATGCCCAAAGCCGATGCCTACCTGGCCCGCCGCAACCTGGCCCCGGCCGTGCGCCGCGTGGCCGTAGCCTGCAACCTGCTCGACGAGCTGCCCGCCCTGACGGCCACGCTCACGTTTTTGCTGCGTGAACTGCCCGCCCTCCGCTTTACCCTTCGCCCCCATCCCAGCGACGGCCGCGATTTCACCCCTTTACGCCAAGCCCTGCCCGCGCTGGCCTGGTCGGACCCGCGTCAGGAAAACGTGTTCGAGTTTCTGGGCCGCCACGACGCGCTAGTGGCCGCCGACACCAGCACTCACTTAGAGGCTGTGCTGCTGAACCTGGCCAGCCTCTACTACCGTTTCAGCGCCGGCTCTGGCCTGGACGACTACTACGGCTACGTGGCCCACGGCCTGAGCGAGCGGGCCGCGTCGGAAGCCGCGCTCGGGGCCGCGCTCAGCCGGCTAGCCCGCCACAAGCCAGCCGACATTTTCCGCCGTGCCGCCTACTACAACGCCACGCTGGGCACGTCCGACGAAGGCCACAGCGGCGCGCTGGCCCTGCGGCGGCTG
>JANXNW010000252.1 GCA_025353905.1 Hymenobacter sp. | reverse complement strand
TTGCTAAGCTTAATCAGACGCGGCCGAACAGGTGCGATTGCTTCGCTGCGCTCGCAATGACGGACCAGAAAACAACCAGCAACCAACAACCAACAAAATTTATGTGCGGCATCGTTGCGTACCTGGGCCACCGCGAGGCGTGCCCCATTATCCTCAAAGGGCTGCACCGGCTCGAATACCGCGGCTACGACTCGGCGGGCGTGGCCTTGCTCAACGGCGAGCTGAGCGTGTTCAAGAAAAAGGGCAAAGTAGCTGAGCTGGAGGCGTTTCTGGTCGATAAAAACACCCACGCCACGGTGGGCATGGGCCACACCCGCTGGGCCACCCACGGCGAGCCCAACGACGTGAACGCCCACCCGCACTACTCGACCTCGGAGCGGCTGGCCATCATCCACAACGGCATCATCGAGAACTACGCGGCCCTGAAAACGCTGCTCGAAAAGCAGGGCCACACGTTTCATTCCGACACCGACACGGAGGTGTTCGTAAACCTGATTGAGGAAATCCAGACCCAGCAGGAGTGCTCGCTCGAAGAGGCCGTGCGCCTGGCGCTGCACGAAGTCATCGGGGCCTACGCCATCGTGGTGCTGAGCAAGGACGCGCCGAACCAGCTCATCGCGGCCCGCAAAGGCTCGCCGCTGGTGATTGGCATCGGCGAGGGCGAGTTTTTCGTGGCTTCCGACGCCACGCCCATCATTGAGTACACGAATGAGGTGGTCTATGTAAACGACTACGAGCTGGCCGTCATCAAGGACGGGCAGCTCGCCATCCGCTCGCGCGAGGACGTGGTGCAAACGCCCTACATTCAGCGCCTGGAAATGGAGCTGGACTCCATCGAAAAGGGCGGCTACGAGCACTTCATGCTCAAGGAAATTTTCGAACAGCCGCGCTCCATTCAGGACTCGATGCGGGGCCGGCTGGAGCTGGGCGGCTCGCACCTGAACATGGCCGGTTTCCGGGCCTACGAGCAAAAATTCGTGAACGCCCAGCGCATTATCATCGTGGCCTGCGGCACGAGCTGGCACGCCGGGCTGGTGGCCGAATACCTGATTGAGGACCTGGCGCGGGTGCCGGTCGAGGTCGAATACGCTTCCGAGTTCCGCTACCGCAACCCGGTCATCTCGGAGCGCGACATCGTGATTGCCATCTCGCAGAGCGGTGAAACGGCCGACACGCTCGCGGCGCTGGAGCTGGCCAAGAGCAAGGGCGCGACCATTTTCGGCATCTGCAACGTGGTGGGTTCCAGCATCGCCCGCGCCACCGACGCGGGGGCCTACACCCACGCCGGTCCCGAAATCGGCGTGGCCTCGACCAAAGCTTTTACCGCCCAGGTGACGGTGCTGACGCTGCTGGCCATGTGCATCGGGCAGCGGCGGGGCACGATTACCGACGTGAAATTGCGCGAACTGGTGACGGAGCTGCACAACATCCCGACCAAAGTAGAGAAGGCGCTCAAGCTCGACGCCGAGATTCAGCTCATCGCTGAGGAGTTCAAGGACGTGTCGAACTTCCTCTACCTGGGCCGGGGCTACAACTTCCCGGTAGCGCTCGAAGGGGCGCTCAAGCTTAAGGAAATCAGCTACATCCACGCCGAGGGCTACCCCGCCGCCGAGATGAAGCACGGCCCCATCGCCCTCATCGACGAGAACATGCCGGTGGTCGTCATCGCCACCAAAGACAGCTCCTACGAGAAGGTGGTGAGCAACATTCAGGAGGTGAAAGCCCGCAAGGGCCGCATCATCGCCGTCGTGACCGAAGGCGATACGACCATCCCGGCGATGGCCGAGTTCGTTATCGAAGTGCCCCACACCTCGGAAGTGCTCACGCCGCTCGTCTCGGTCATCCCGTTGCAGCTGCTGAGCTACCACATCGCCGTGCTGCGCGGCTGCCACGTGGACCAGCCCCGTAATTTGGCCAAGTCGGTGACGGTGGAGTAAGGGTGAGCTAAGAGTTAAGAGTTTAAAGTTAAGAGTTGTTTCCTAGCACCTTAGCGTTATCTCTCACTCCGAGCCACAATCCTTAAATCTTAACTCTTAACTAACATGTCCCGACCCGTTCGGGTGCGCTTCGCGCCCTCGCCTACCGGCCCGCTGCACATTGGTGGCGTGCGCACGGCTTTGTATAACTACTTGCTGGCCCGTCAATTGGGCGGCACGATGATACTGCGCATCGAGGACACCGACCAGAACCGCTTCGTGCCGGGCGCGGAGGACTACATCCGCGAAAGCCTGGAATGGGTGGGCATCACGCTCGACGAAAGCCCCTGGGCTGGCGGCCCGCACGCGCCCTACCGGCAGAGCGAGCGCAAGCCCATGTACCGCCAGTACGCCGACCAGCTCATCGCGGGCGGCTATGCCTATTATGCCTTCGACACGCCCGAAGAATTAGATGTCATGCGCGAGCGCCTGCAAGCAGCTAAAGTGCCTAATCCGCAGTACAATAGCATTACGCGGGCGCAGATGCGCAACTCGCTCACGCTGCCCGAAGACGAAACCCAGGCACTGCTGGCCCAGGACACGCCCTACGTGATTCGGCTCAAGGTGCCGCGCAAGGAGGAAGTGCGCTTTCAGGACATGATTCGCGGCTGGGTCGTGGTGCATTCGTCGGCCATCGACGACAAGGTGCTGATGAAATCGGACGGCATGCCGACCTACCATTTGGCCAACATCGTGGACGACCATTTGATGGACATTTCGCACGTGATTCGGGGCGAGGAGTGGCTGCCGTCAGCGCCGCTGCACGTGCTGCTCTACCGGTACCTGGGCTGGGAGAAGACGATGCCGCAGTTCGCGCATTTGCCGCTGCTGCTCAAGCCCGACGGCACGGGCAAGCTCAGCAAGCGCGACGGCGACCGGCTGGGCTTTCCGGTGTTTCCGCTCGAATGGCGCGGGCAAGATGCCGAGACGGGCGAGCCGACGCTGAGCCGCGGCTACCGCGAAGACGGCTACCTGCCCGACGCGCTGGTGAACTTCCTGGCTTTTCTGGGCTGGAACCCCGGCACGGCGCAGGAAATTTTCTCGATGCCGGAGCTGATTCAGGCGTTTTCGATGGACCGGGTGAGCAAGTCGCCGGCCAAGTTCGACCAGGCCAAGGTGCGCTGGTTCAACGAGCATTACCTGCGCGCCAAGCCCGCCGCCGAGCTGGCCCCGTTCCTGCTCGCGGCCCTGGCCGAGCACGGCATCACGTGCTCGGAGGCCAAAGCCGAGCAAATCGTGGCCGTGATGAAGGAGCGCGTGAGCTTCCCGCAGGATTTCTGGCAGGAGGCCAAGTATTTCTTCGAGGCCCCGACGAGCTACGACGAGCAGGTGGTGGCCAAAAAGTGGACCCCGGAAGTGAGCACCGCCTTGGCCGCGCTGGCCGACGCGTTGCCCGACGAGGCCGAGCCCAGCGCCAACGCGGAAGTCATCAGAGCCATTTTCAACCAGACGATGGAAGCCCAAAGCCTCAAGCCAGGCCAGGCGCTGCAAGCGCTGCGCGTGGCCGCGACGGGCGCCGGTGCCGGGCCGGACTTATTTGAAACGCTCGCCATTTTGGGCACGGGCGAGGTGGGGCAGCGGCTGCATGCGGCCGTCGAGCGGTTGGGGTGAGCGGGGGCGGGGTAAGGTTATTCCAGGAGGCTGGTGTCTGATGCGAAGGCGTTGGCTAATCAGAAATAGGCAACCTAAAATAACCTTGCCCCGCGTCCGTATCGTATGTGAGTCAGCGCGCGGGAGCCGTGCGCGAGTTTTCCTGATTATGGCTAAAAAACCCACTAAACCGAAGGCTAAAACGTCCGAGCCGGAGAAGAAGGCCCGCGTCCACAAAGAGCTGGACGGCTTTGAAATCGGCGTGAATCCGCTGGGCGAAATCACGTCCAACTACTCCATCGAGCAAGTAAACGAGTTTCTGGGGCGCCATGTGCGCGACAAGAAAATCGTGCATCGCGAGGGGCAGTTTGGCGAAGAGGCGCGCGCCAAAACCGCCGCCGAAACCGCTCGCCTGGCTCGCGAAGCCGACGAATTATTGCCCCTGGACGATACCGAGGCCGACGAGCTCGAAGAATCGGACGAAGACTTTATGCGCCGCACGAGCCGCGAGGCCAAGCGCAAAAAAACCGTGAGCAGCGAGGCCGACGAGGCCGCTGAAACCCGCCGCGAGCTACCCGAGTAGGGTCCACCCTGCCCGTGCTATTCGGTTGGGACTCTGACCCGAACGCCGCGCTGGCCGCAAAGTAGTGCCAGTCCCGCGTCGGCTCAGCCTTACCCGGCGGCCAAAAAGGCAATGACCCCCAGCGCGACGACGAACGAGCCCACGAGCAGGCTGATGAGGACCACAGTGCGGCGGATGGTGGCCTTGTCGGGGCCGTCGGCGGCGGCGCGGCGGCTGCCAGACCGGCGTTGGCGGCGGCGAACGGTGTAAGCAGTAGAAGTACCCTGGGCGAAGCTGGTAGGAGAAGCCATCAGCAATATTGGGAGAATAGATTGAAACGAGGCAGGAACCGACGGGTAAAGCTAAGCAAACAAAGCTAAGCCGCCACGCGCCATAAGCTGCGCCAAGCGAGCATAACCAATTAATTACTCGCTCAATAGCCTGGTTGAGCTTGTCAATGACCAGATAAAGGCCAACCAAGGGCCAGATGAGGGGCTGGGCCAGGCGTATTTTGCGGCTCGTGGCCGGATTGGCTGCTCGCTGCATGCACATTGCTTTTGCCCCCAACTACGTGCTGCCGCTGCCGGTGGGGCACCGCTTCCCGATGCTCAAATATGAGCTGCTGCCCGAGCAGCTGCTACACGAGGGCACGGCCACGGCCGCCGATTTTTTCGTGCCCGAAGCCCCGCCGCTGGCCGACGTGCACCTGACCCATGAGCCGGCTTACGTGCGGCGTCTGCTGGCCGGCGAACTGACCCGCGCCGAGGAGCGGGCCAGCGGCTTTCCATGGAGCCTCGCGCTGGCCGGGCGCGAAATGACGCTGCTCGGCGGCACCATTGGCTGCGCCCGGCGCGCGCTGGCCGACGCGGCGGCCAACCTACTTGGTACGGGCGGGGTGGCGCTCAACATCGCCGGGGGCACCCACCACGCGTTTGCCGGTCGGCCTGAAGGGTTTTGCCTGCTCAACGACCAGGCCGTGGCCGCCAACTGGCTGCTCACCCACGAGGCCCGGCGGGTGCGGCAGATTCTGATAATCGACCTCGACGTGCACCAGGGCAATGGTACGGCGGCCTTGTTTCAGCACGAGCCGCGCGTGTTTACCTTTTCGATGCACGGGGCCCGCAACTTCCCCGGCCGCAAGGAAACCTCCGACCTCGACGTGGCCCTGCCCGACGGCACCACCGACGCCGACTACCTGGCCCGCCTCACCGAACTGCTGCCCCGCCTGCTCGACGGCGACGCGCAGCTCGGCGCGCCCCGCCCCGATTTTGTGTTTTACCTGAGCGGCGTGGACGTGCTCGCCACCGACAAGCTCGGCCACCTGGCCTTGACCCGCGCCGGCTGCCGCCGCCGCGACGAGCTCGTGCTCAGCGCTTGCCACCAGCGGGGCTTGCCCACGGTGGTGTGCATGGGTGGCGGTTACTCCGAGCGCATCGGCGACATCGTGGAGGCTCACGCCAACACGTACCGCGTGGCGGCCGACTTGTGGGGGTAGGCAGGTAAGCGACGCTCGCCCGCTGAGCCGCCCGATTTCTTTAGGACTTACCAAAAGCATCCGTCATCGCGAGTGCAGCGAAGCAATCGCCCCTGTTCAGCGCGTCCGACGAGCTGAACAACGAGCCGAACAGGTGTGATTGCTTCGCTGCGCTCGCAATGACGGATGCTTTGCGGTCAGCTTGCCGCTCATGAAGGACCGTCAGCCGGTCAGCATCGACCCAAAAAAACCCCGCTTCCAGGCGGAAGCAGGGTTTTTGCAAGTTTGGCAAGCTCAGCGCTTAGCTGCGGGTGCCGGTCGTGGTGTTGGTCGTGCTTGTGGTGGTAGTCGTGTTGGTCGGAGTCGTCGTATCCGAGTTGAACGTGCTGTGGAACCAGCTCTTGATGTCGTCGATGGCGTGGCCGGTTTTTTCTTGCAGCTGGCCGAACCATTCGTCCTGCTTGCCTTCGGCGTAGGTCATGTCGTCGTCGGTGAGGCTGCCCCATTTCTGCTTGGCCGCGCCCTTGATTTCGTTCCAGTTGCCACGGGCTTGCAGCTCCGTGTTGTCGCCGATTTTATTGTTGTTGAGGTCCATGAGGAGTTGGGGAAAAGGGTTGAGGAAAATGTGTGGCTTTAACGGCAGAGGTTAGCGCGGGGTTGCGGCGAGCGGGTCAGTGCGGTTTCGAGAGGGGCCGAACAAGAATAAAGGCCGAAAAAGGCCGAAAGGCCAAGCCGCAGAGCCTGCCCTATTACCGGATGGGTAAAAACGCCCCAGGGGAAAGGAGCGACAGCCAAAGCACCGCCGCCGCCGTCAGCAGTAGTAGTAGCGCCCCTGACCCGAACAAGCCCCAGCGAGCCAGCGTCAGCCACACCCGGCCCTGAGTCGGCTCCGCCCAGCTTACACGCGGCGGCGGGGTTACTTTAGGCCGGAATTTTATGGCTACCCCCGCCCGATGGATGAGCTCCGCCTGACTCTGCAAACGCTGCCGCCCGACGACCGGCGCGACCTTGCCCGTTACCTGCAGTGGCAGCGCAAGCTCAGCCCGGCCCGCCTCGACCTGCGCCTGCTGCTGCTGCTGCTGCGCCCACGCGAGCACGCCCCGGCCGAGCTCATCAAAAAGCTTTACCCCGACGAGCCCAACGCAGTAGCCTACTACGCCCTGCGCAAGCGGCTCATGCGGGCGCTCACCGACTTTTTGCTCTTGCGCCAGCGCCAGCAGGATGCCACGGCCGCTACCTCGGTGCGCGGGCAGCTCACGCTGGCCCAGTACCTGATGGGGGCCGGCGTGCCGCGCCTGGCCTGGGCCATGCTGCGCAAAGCCGAGAAGCTTGCTCTGGCCAACGAGCAGTTCGAGCCGCTCAATGCCGTCTACAACGTGCAGGTGCAGTACGCCGACTCGGCCCACGCCGACCCGCTCGATGAGATTCTGCGACGGCGGGCGCGCAACAAGCACTTTGCCGACGAGGAGGAGCGCGCCGGCCTGGCCGATGCCGTGCTGCGCCAGCGCCTGCGCCAGGCCCGGCTGCGCGGGCGCGGCGCGGTGCCCGCCGACGCGCTGCTGGCCGAGGTGCTGCGCGAGTACGACTTGCAGGAAGCCTTTGCCCGCTCGCCCTCGCTGCTGTGCCGCCTCATGAGCATTGCCCGCCAGGCTATGCTGCTGCGCGGTGATTTCGCCGATTTCGCCGTCTACATCGAGCGCTGCTACGGGCTGATGGAGCGCCGCCACGGCTTCGCGCCCGCCCAGCGCGCCTACCAGCTGCGGCTGCTCTACATGCTGGCCCACGCCCTGTACCGGGCCCGCCGCTTCGCCGAGTCGGTGACCTACCTGGAGCAGGGCCGCGAGCTGCTGGCCGCCGCGCCCGGCCGGCAGTTCGTGGATTTGAGCGCCCGCTTCACGTTTTTGCAGGCTGCCGACTACGCTTTTTTGCGCCGCAACCCCGACAGCATCGGCCTGCTCGAAGCGGCGTTGAAAGCCAAACCCACGCTGCTGCCCACCGACGAGCTCACGGCCCGCTTGCAGCTCACCTTCCATTATTTTGCCGAAGGCAACTTCGCCCGGGCCAGCCAGACGCTCAGCTCCCTCGACCGCACCGACCATTGGCTCGAAGCCAACCTGGGAGTGGAGTGGGTGCTCAAGCACAACCTGGGCGAAATGCTCATTCAGCTTGAATTAGGCAACGCCGACCTGGCCCTGACGCGCCTGCGCGTCATTCGGCGCCGCTTGCAAGAGCTGCACCCCGCCACCGAGCCCGCCCCCGACGGCAGCGCGCCCGCCGCGCCCGAAGGCGGCCCGTATCATTCCGTGCTCACTTTTCTGGGCTTCGTGCGCGAAATCATCCAGGACCCGGCCGTGGCTCGCACACCCGATTTCGCCGCCCGCGTGGCCCGCATCCCGGCTTTTTTGTCCGAAGAAAAGGAAGACCTGCAAGTGGTCAGCTTCTTCGCCTGGCTCAAGGCGCGGGTGCTGGGCCGCCGCTACTACGAGGTGCTGCTGGAGCTGGCCGGACTATGAGGCGCGAACGCGCTACTTTCGCCCCCAACGTACGGTACACACCCCGCCAACACGGTCGCCTATAAACGGCGAACCCCCGGCTGTGTGAAGCAACCGAGGGTTCAAGAAGTGGGTGGTGCGAACACTCTCTTCTTATCCATGAAAGGGAAACGTGCGCTACAGTTTCTCAAGACGCTCGGCAAAGCAGCTTTGCTGGGTTTCGTGAGTGGAGCAGCGAAGGCCATTGGCCTGTTGTTGCTTACGCACTTGCTTGAGTAGCTGGGTAAGGGGCTGGGCCGGGAGGCTCGGCCCTTTACTTTTTAGCGTCGCAAATATAACGAGGGCGGGCGAATACTGGTTGCTCCACGCGCGAGCTCACAGCGCCCACGCTACAGCTCCTTGCGCAACCTGGCCACCGGAATATTGAGCTGCTCGCGGTACTTGGCTACCGTGCGGCGGGCGATGTTGTAGCCGCGGGCGTTGAGCATTTTCTCCAGCTTGTCGTCGCTGAGCGGGTGGTCTTTTTTCTCGCCTTCGATGAGGTCTTTGAGGATGCTTTTCACCTCGCGGCTGCTGGCGTCCTCGCCCGAGTCGGTGGCGATGCCCTCGGAGAAGAAAAACTTAAGCGGGTAGAGGCCGTGCTCGGTCTGGACGGACTTGGAGTTGGCCACTCGGCTTACGGTCGAGATGTCCATGCTGATAGTCAGGGCGATGTCTTTGAGAATCATGGGCCGCAGCTTGGAGTCGTCGCCGGTCAGGAAAAACTCGCGCTGGCGCTCCACGATGGCCGACATCGTACGCAGCAGCGTGTTCTGGCGCTGGCGGATGGCGTCGATAAACCACTTGGCCGCGTCGAGCTTTTGCTTGACGAAGGTCACGGCCTCCTTCATCTTTTGGTCCTTTTTAGCGGCCTTATCGTAGGTCTGGAGCATTTCGCGGTAGTCGCGGCTCACGCGCAGCTCGGGGGCGTTGCGCGCGTTGAGCGTCAGGTTGAGCTCGCCCTGGTCGTTGGTCAGGATAAAATCGGGCATCAGGTATTGCGCCCCGCCGGCGCTGCCCTTGCTGTTGTTGATGGGCTCGCTGCCGCCGGGCTTGGGGTTGAGCTTGAGAATGACGCCCACGGCCTCTTTCAGCTCGTCCTCGCTCAGGCCCAGCTTCTCACGAATGCGCGGGTAGTGCTTCTTGCTGAACTCCTCGAACGTCTCGCCGATGATGCGCTCGGCGTGGCCGATGGCGGCGTGGGCGGCGTCGTGGGGCCGGCGCGCCAGCTGCAGCAGCAGACACTCGGGCAGGGTGCGGGCGGCGATGCCGGGCGGGTCGAAGGTTTGCACCACGCGCAGCACGGCGGTAATCTCGCGCTCGCTGACCTCGATATTCTGCGAAAAAGCCAGGTCGTTGGCAATGGCCGCCAGGTCGCGCCGGATGTAGCCGTCGCCGTCAATCGAGCCGATAAGCTGCGCCCCGATGGCCTGCTGCTGCTCGTCGAGCCGGGCAAAGTGCAGCTGGTCGAGCAGCGAGTCCTGGAGCGAGCCGCCGGTATCGGCCAGCGGCATTTCGCGCTCTTCCTGCTCGCCCGGCCCGTCGCCCTGCATCTTGTAGCCGGCAATGTCGTCGTCCTGCAAGTAGTCGCTCAGGTCGAGCTCGCCACTGTCTTTTTCGAGGGCCGGGCCGTCGTCGTCAGCGGGCACGGCTTCGGCTGGCTCGGAGCGCTCGTCGGCGGCGTAGTCATCGGCCGTTTCGCTGGCTGCCGTGGGGTCGTCGGTCGCGTCGGCGGGGGCGTAGTCTTCGTCCAGGGTCGAGTTGTCCGAGTCGAGCGCGTCGTTGGGGTCGTCGCCGTCGTCGGCCGCGTCATCGGCGTTGTCCTCGTCGCGCTCGGCCTCCTCGCTGTCGCCTTCTTCGAGGGCGGGGTTGGTTTCCATTTCCTCCTTGATGCGCGTTTCGAGCTCGGCGGTCGGAACCTGAAGCAGCTTGATAAACTGAATCTGCTGGGGAGAAAGGCGCTGGGAAAGCGACTGGCGAAGGTCGAGGCGTTGCATGGGCGAAGTGGGGCGAAAGCCCAAAAATACGGGCTGGCCGGGGCCAATGGTTGTAGCGGGGGTCTCCGACCCGCTTTTGAGAAGCACAAACGGGGCGCGTCGGCAGCGGGTCGGAGACCCGCGCTACTTTTGCGCTTCAACCCCATTCGCCAATTCATGCCCACCGACCAGCCCCGCCGCACCCGTGTCGCCGACCTTTTAGCCACCCAGGACCTCGGCCGCGAGGTGCTCGTCAAGGGCTGGGTGCGCTCGCGCCGGGGCAACAAATACGTGCAGTTTATCGCCCTCAACGATGGCTCGTGCCTGGCTACGCTGCAAGTGGTGGCCGCCGCCGAGCACTTCCCGGAGGAAAGCCTGAAAGAAATAACCACCGGCGCCTGCGTAGCCGTGCGCGGGCTGCTCGTGGCCAGCCAGGGCAAAGGGCAGGCCGTGGAAGTGCAGGCCACCCACATCGAAGTGCTCGGCACGGCCGACCCGGAGGCGTTTCCGCTGCAAAAAAAGGGCAGCGACCAGAAAGGGATTTCGCTGGACGAGCTGCGCAAAATCGCGCACCTGCGGCCGCGCACCAACACGTTCGGGGCCGTGCTGCGGGTGCGCCATGCGCTGGCGTTTGCCATTCACCGCTATTTCAACGAGAAGGGCTTCTACAACGTCCACACGCCCATCATCACCGGCTCCGATGCCGAGGGCGCGGGGCAGATGTTTCGCGTCACGACGCTGCCGCCCGAGCACCCGCCGCGCACGGCCGACGGCAGCGTGGATTTCGGCCAGGACTTCTTTGGCAAGCCCACCAACCTCACCGTGAGCGGGCAGCTCGAAGGTGAGCTGGCGGCGTTGGCCCTGGGCCAGATTTACACCTTTGGCCCCACGTTTCGGGCCGAAAACTCGAACACCCCGCGCCACCTGGCCGAGTTCTGGATGATAGAGCCGGAAATGGCTTTCTACGACTTGCAGGACAACATGGACCTGGCCGAGGACTTCCTTCAAAGCCTGGTTAAGTACGCGCTCACGCACTGCGCGGCCGACCTGCAATTCCTGAGCGAGACCTACGATAAGGACTTACTAGGCCGGTTGAAATCAGTGACTGATAATGCGTTTCAGCGCCTGACTTACACCGAGGCGGTCGAGATTTTAAAATCGGCAAAGCAGAAATTCGAGTTTCCGGTGGACTGGGGCACTGATTTGCAGAGCGAGCACGAGCGCTACCTGGTCGAGAAGCACTTTCAGAAGCCCGTCATCCTGACCAACTACCCGAAGGAAATCAAGGCCTTCTACATGAAGCTCGATGAGGACGGGCGCACCGTGCGGGCGATGGATGTACTGTTTCCGGGCATCGGCGAAATCATCGGCGGCTCGCAGCGCGAAGAAGATTTAGCGAAGCTCACCGCCCGCATGGCCGCCATGCACGTGCCCCAGGACGAGCTCTGGTGGTACCTCGACACGCGCCGCTTCGGCACGGCCCCGCACGCGGGTTTCGGCCTGGGCTTCGAGCGGCTGGTCTTGTTCGTGACGGGCATGACCAACATCCGCGATGTCATCCCGTTTCCGCGCTTCCCCGGCAGCGCTGAGTTTTAGCGGTGAGGTGGTGAAATGGTGAGGTAGTGAGTTTTTTTAGCTGTCGCAAGCATGAGAAAAACTCGCCACCTCACCATTTCACCTCATCGGCCATTGCGGCGGCGGCTGAAGCCCTCGTGCTGCCCGCTGTCCGGCTGCTGCCCGCGCGGAGCGTCATCGGCCCGCGGCTGCCCGCCCAGTTCACTTAGCTGAGGCTGCTGGGGCTGTTGTTGGGGCTGCGACGGCTGGAGCTGACCGCCGCCCTGAACTGCATCGCCAAAGCCGCCGCGGCCGGGCCGGCCACCACCGAAGCCGCCTGGTCGTTGCGGCGTTTGCGGCTGCTGTGGAGGTTGTGACTGCCCGCCGCCGAAGCCACCCGGCTGCGGCTGAGCCTGGCCGCCGCGCCCGCCATATCCGCCCTGGGCACGGCCATTTCGGTCGCGGTTATCCCAGTCTCGGTTATCGCGGTCGTTGTTGCCCCAGCGGCCGCCCCGGCCCCAACCGCCGTTGCGCTCATAGCCACGAGGCCGGTTGTTGTAGCCATAGCCGTTGCCGCCCCGGCCGTAGGCAAACCCGCCGTAGCCGTAGCCCCGGTTGTAGCCGTAGGCGTAGCCGCCGCGCTGGTAGCCAAACACTTGCTGCGGATAATAAGCCCGGCAGGTGTTGATATACAGCCAGGGCTGCGGGCCGCGGTAGCGCACCACCACGGGGTGAAAATAAGCCGGGTCGTAGCCGTCGAGGTAGGGTAGGGCCAGCCACTGGCCGCCGTCAAAAACGAGGTAGTTGCCGGAATAGCGGTCGTAGTAACCGTCAATCTCGGGGATGTAGTAGTACTGCGCCTCGGGCGGGGCGGGCGGCCCCCAGGTGGGCTGGCCGTAGCCGTAGTCGTAGGGGTTGCCGGGCTGCGCCTGAGCGGTCCGGGGGGCAGCCGCCAGAACTAGGCTTAAGCTTAGGCTGAGCAGCGGGAGGGCGAGCAAGCGGAAACGAAGGTTCATGGCAAAAGCGAAAAAGTGAAAGTGCTGGCCCGGCGTACGCAAGTAGAGTGCCGGTTTTTTGGGCGGCGGGCTTGCGAAACAGGTAGCGGGTTTCGTCATGAGGGGCATCAGTCTTGCCCACGCTGATGAGTGATAAAACTTGACAACCCACCACCTCGTGTAAACCCGTCTAAATCAAACGCCCCCCGCACCTTTCGGGCAGGGGGCGTTTGGCTGGGCTTGGAGCGATTCAGCGGTGGCTTTAGTCACGGTCTTTATCCTTCTTGTGCTTTTTGCCGTGCTTGCCGTGGTCGTCGTTGTAGTCCTCCTGGTTATCTAAAAAAGCCGGCTGGCCGTAGCCCTGGCGGTAGAGCTTCTTGGCCTGGCCGGGGGGCATGCCGTGCGGGTGGCCCTTTTTGCCATAAGCCTGATACAGCCAGGGCGACGCGCCGCGGTAGGTGATGTAGCGGGGGTGGAAATTGCGCGGGTCGTAGCCCTCGACGCGCTCCACGCGCAGCCATTGCCCGTTGCGCAGCACGACGTAGCGGCGGGCCGGCACGTCGTAGTAGCCTTTTATTTCGGGCACGTAGTAATACTGCGCGTCGGCCGGCGCGCTGGCCACCACGGGCGGGGCCGTATTGACGTTGATGGTCAGCTGGGCCTGGGCCGGCGCAACTGCCAGCGTGAATAAGCTCAGCGTGGCAAGCGCGGCAATTTTGGAAAATTGGGTCATGAAGAATAAAAAGGTGTGCCGGCCGCTTGCCAACAACAGTGCCAGCGTGCGGCGGGTGCTGATTCGCGGGGAAAACAAGCCCTAATCTGGTAAAGAAAGAAGACCGGGGCACAATCAGTCCCGTTGGCGGGTTGTTCACTGAAGGTGCTGATTTTGGGGCCATCCGCCCGGCCCCGGCCGTACCTTTACGTGTTCCTCCGACTTTGCCCCGCATGGCTAAAAAAACGGCTACCGTCCCCGTTGCTCCCGCTCCGAAAAAGAAATCAGCGACTCCCAAAAAAGCCGCTTCCCGCGTGGCTGACGCGCTGCCCGCCGCTGAGCTGCTGACCGCTGCCAGCCCCGCCGCGTTGGCCGAATCGGCTGATAGCCACGCCAATGGCCACAACCTGGGCGTCGGCTCCCAGCCCAGCCCCGACGGCCGGGCCGTCGCCGAGCAGCACGACACGCCCGATACGCTGCCGCCCACGACCGCCAACGGCGCGCTCGGCACCGTGGCCGACACCGAATTTATTGAAGTGTACGGCGCCAGGGAGCACAACCTGAAGAACGTGACCGTCAGCATTCCGCGCAACAAGCTGGTCGTGTTCACGGGTATTTCCGGGTCGGGCAAGTCGAGCCTGGCGTTTGATACGATTTACGCCGAGGGGCAGCGGCGCTACATGGAGACGTTTTCGGCCTACGCGCGCTCGTTCATGGGCGGGCTGGAGCGGCCCAACGTGGATAAAATCGAGGGCTTGTCGCCGGTCATCAGCATTGAGCAAAAGACGACCTCGCGCAACCCGCGCTCGACGGTGGGCACCATCACCGAGATTTACGATTTCCTGCGCCTGCTCTACGCCCGCACGGCCGAAGCCTACAGCTACGCCACCGGCGCGAAGATGATTCGGCAGTCCGATGAGCAAATTATCAACTACCTGCTGCGGCATTTCGACGGGCGCAAGCTAATTATTCTGGCCCCCGTCGTGAAGGGCCGCAAGGGCCACTACCGCGAAGATTTCCAGCGCATCGCCAAGCTCGGCTTTACGAAGGTGCGCGTCGATGGCGACCTGCTCGACCTGATGCCCAAAATGCAGGTGGACCGCTACAAAATCCATGACATCGAGATTGTAATTGACCGGCTCGTGGTGAAAGAAGAGGACCGGTTCCGGCTCAGCGGCTCGGTGCAGAACGCGCTGACCCACGGCAAGGGTACGATGCTTGTGCTAGACCCCGATGCGAGAGGTGGGGAGAAGGCTAAGCCCCAGTTCTTCTCGCGGTTTTTGATGGACCCGACCACGGGCATCGCCTACGACGACCCGGCCCCTAACACGTTCAGCTTCAACTCGCCCTACGGCTGGTGCCCCACCTGCCAGGGCCTGGGCGAGGTGCAGCAAATCACGGAAGAAAGCGTCATCCCCGACCCCAAGCTGAGTGTGAGCCGCGGGGCCATCGCGCCGCTGGGCGAGTACCGCGACATCTGGATATTCCAGCAACTCCAGCTCATCCTCAAAAAGCACAAGGCCAGCCTGAACACGCCCATCGACAAGCT
>JANXNW010000237.1 GCA_025353905.1 Hymenobacter sp. | reverse complement strand
CGCGGCCAGGTAGCCACGGGCGCTCTCGCATCTTTTGCCGCAGGCGTTATTTGTCGTCGCCGTCCGCCGTTAGAGTGCGGCCCTGCTGCTGGGTTTCGGGCAGTGTGAAATTGGCCTCGCTCGGGTGGCTGAGCTGGTCGGGCACGTTCTGGTCGGATGCGGGCGCGCGGCCGGCGGGGGCGGGCATCTCGGCGCGCATCGAGTCGTCCATGCGGTCGGCTTGCTGCTGGCCGTCGCGGTCGTCGAACACCTGTCCGGCGGTTTCGCGGTCGAGGAAAGAGTCGGATTCGCGCTCGGTTTCGGTTTGGTCGTGGGGGGTAGCCATGTTGTTAGTGGGTAGTAATGAGAGACTGATGATTGGCAAAAACAGACGAATGACTAGTGACTATAACGCGGCGTTCAGCACTTTGAAAGCACCAGCCACTTGTTGCAGGTCACTAGTCGTTGTTCTGGTGTTCGCGGTCGTTGTTTTCCTGCCAGGTGGCTTCGGGCTTGCCGCCGGCGTAGCGGCGGTCATCGTCACTCCAGGCGGCGCGCTGCACGTCGGCATCCTTGTTTTGGGTGGCGGCTACGGCCTCCGGGGCCTGGTTTTGGTCGGCGTGGCCGAGGCGGGCGCCGCGGTCCTGGGCCGGGTCCTGGTCCTTGTTTTGGTCCTGTTTTTGGTTTTGGTCAGAGCCGCGCAGCTCGCTGAACTCGTCGGGGTTGTCGTTCGAGCCGTCGTTGGTCCCGGTGGGTATGCCTTGCGCGTCGTAGTCGGGCGTGGCGGGCGCGTCGCCTACGTGGCCGAAATTGGCGTACTGCGGCGTTCCGGCCTGCGCCTGGGTGGCGGGGTCGTTGGGCTGGGCGTGAAGCGGCTCGGCGCTGGCTTGCTGGCCGGCGGGGCGGGGGTCTTCGGCGACGTGCTCGGCAGCAGCGGCAGCGGCAGATTTGAAGAGGCTCATGGGAAAGAAGAAAAACGGGTGAAGCAGCCCCGCGCGCTGGCCGGACCAGCTTCTCTTACTACACTTCGCCGGTTCGCGTTGCTGAATGAAGCACCGAACGACGTTTTTTTCACCGCCGGGCCGTATGAAATCAGCAGTCTCTCTCTACTATCAGCTTACGTACGCCCGTGAATATTCAGCATAATCCTAACAGTCAAGTTTTTACTTCTGACAAAGCCAACCAGCCGCCCGCCGAGTTGGCCTACGAGCTGCCCGCGCCGGGCCTCGTGGATTTCGTCCACACCTTCGTACCCGAGGCTCGGCGGGGCCTGGGCGAGGCCGACGCGCTGGCCCGCGCCGGGCTGGCTTTCGCCCGCGCCCAGCACCTGCGGGTGCGCACGAGCTGCGC
>JANXNW010000124.1 GCA_025353905.1 Hymenobacter sp. | reverse complement strand
CACGAATTTCCTGGGGCTGAACCGCGAATCGCTCGCGCCGGGCATTCCCTTTATTCTGGGTCAGCAATACCAGCCGGGCGAGCTTTTCGAGCTGGCCAGCCGCCGCGGTTGGTACACCGACCAGAGCCAGTACCTGAACACACCGCTCTCGAACTCGCTCACCGAGCGCCTCACGGCCCGCACCACGCTCGAGCCGTTCCGCGGCTTCCTGATTCAGCTCGACTTGCGGCGCGACCTGGTGCGCAACAACGAAGCGTTTTACCGCAATGACATCGACACGGCGAAGGCCGCCTACAGGCAGTTCGGTACGCTCACGCCATACGACGACAACCGCCTGGCGCGGGTGCAGGCGCTGGGCAACGGCACGTTCAGCATGAGCACCATCACCATCAACACCTTATTCGGTGACCTCGGGGCCAACGGCGAAACCAGCAAGGCGTTCGAGCGCTTCGTGCAAAACCGGGTGCTCGTGCAGCAGCAGCTGCAGGCGGCCAATCCGGCGTTCGGGCGCAACGTAACCACTACCCTACCCGGCCCGCCGCCCGTCACGACGACCACGCCCACCACCGTGGGCCTCTACAGCCTCAACGCACAGGACGTACTGCTGCAAAGCTTCCTCGACGCGTACCACGGTAAATCGTCCGGGGGCTATCAGGCCGAGAAATTCAACCCGTTTGGGCAAATACCCTTGCCCAACTGGCGGGTGCAGTACAACGGGCTGGCCGAGCTGCCGGGCATCCGGGCGCTGTTCCGCTCGTTCACGCTGGAGCACACGTATTCGTCGATTTATAACCTGGGCGGCTTCACCACTTCGACCCAGTACGCGACCGAGCCCGAGTTTCGGACCGTGAACCCCAGCCTGCCCTACGTGCTCAATGCCACGGGCCAATACGTGCCCTATTACGTCATCGGGCAGGTGAGTATTCTGGAAAGCTTGTCCCCGCTGCTGGGCGTGAATTTTCAGACCCTGAACAGCGTAACCGGCCGCTTCCAGTACAACACCAACCGCGCCCTGGCCCTGAACGTGACCAACGCCCAGGTGACGGAGCTGCGCACGAGCGAGCTGATAGTCGGCCTGGGCTACGCGGCTACCGGCTTCAAGCTGCCCTTCCGGGTGCGCGGCGAGCAGCGGGTGTTGAAGAACAACCTCACGGCCCGCCTCGACCTGAGCATCCGCGACAACGCCACCATTCAGCGCAGCATCCTCAACTCGGTGGACCCCGTGCCGCTCGTAGCGGGCGGCGGCGCGCCCGTCGCTGGCAACCCCGGCGTGGCCACGAGTCAAATAACCAACGGCTCGCTGCAAGTGCAGCTGCGCCCCACCATCGACTACCTGCTCAACACCCGCCTGAACCTGCAATTATATTTCTCCCAAACCATCACCCAGCCCCGCGTCAGCAATGCCTTCCGCAACGCGGCGACCGAAGGCGGGGTATTGTTGCGGTATAGCTTGCAGTGAGTGAATGGGTGAATGAGTGACTGAGTGAGTGCTTCTGATGGATAGCGCTGAGCGATGCACTGTACTTTTGCCCGAACCTCTTCAGAACGCCCATTCACTCAATCACTCATTTACTCATTCACTCCCGTGAACATCCCTGCCACGCTGCATTACACCAAAGACCACGAATGGCTGAGCCTCGACGGCGACACGGCCACCATCGGCATCACCGACCACGCGCAGCATGAGCTGGGCGACATCGTGTACGTGGACATCGACACCGTGGGCCGCGACATTGCCCAGCACGACGTGTTCGGCACCGTGGAGGCCGTCAAGACGGTTTCCGACCTGTTCAGCCCGCTTTCGGGCACGGTGCTTGAAGTGAATTCGGCCCTGGCCGACGCGCCCGAAACCGTAAACTCGGACCCGTATGGCAACGGCTGGCTTATCAAGCTCCGCGTGAAAGACACGGCGGAGGTCGCCGGGCTGTTGTCGGCGCAGGGCTACGGCGAGCTGATTGGGGCGTAGGACGCAGCCTTTGCTGCGTCACCCATTCAACGCGAGACGCAGCGAAGGCTGCGTCCTACGCTCCCTATGAAAACCGTTATCCGGCAATTTTCGCCCGCGTATTTCGCGCTGGTGATGTCCACGGGCATTATTTCGCTGGCTGCCCACGGGCTGGGGCTGCGCTGGGTGGCCGAAGGGTTTTTCTACCTCAACCTGGGGCTGTACCCGCTGCTGCTGGCGGTGCTGCTGCTGCGCATCGGGCTGTTTCCGGGGGAAGTGTGGCGGGCCTTGACGGCGCACGAGACGGGAGCCGGGTTTCTGACCCTGGTGCCGGCCACGACGCTGCTCGGCAGTCAGCTCGTGCAGCTGCGTGGCCAGCACTTGCTGGGAAGCGTGCTGTGGGTGGGCGCGGCCGGCGGCTGGGTGCTGCTGCTCTACGCCTTTATGTGGGGCATCAGCACGGGCAAAAGCAAACCGTCGCTGGCGCGGGGCTTCAACGGGCGCTGGCTGCTGCTGGCGGTGGCCACCGAGGCGCTGGCCGTGCTGGGTGCCAAGCTGTTGCCCGGCAGCGGCCTGCCCGCCGACGTGGGCGTGTTCGGAGTGCTGGGGCTGTTTTTACTCGGCAGCTGGCTGTATCTGGTGCTCAGCGGGCTGCTGTTCTACCGCCTGGCTTTCGGGCGACTGACGGGCAACGACGTGGGGGCCGCCTACTGGGTGAGCGTCGGGGCCGGGGCCATCACGGTGCTGGCCGGGGCCAGCCTGGCGGGAGCCATGCCGCACGCGCCCGCGCTGGCCGAACTGCGGCCCTTCGTGAAAGCGTACAGCGTGTTGTTCTGGGCCGTGAGCACCTGGTGGCTGCCGCTGGTGGCCGCGCTGCGGCTCTGGAACCACTGGACTACCCGCCCGCGCTTCGTGTACAGCCCGTCGTACTGGACCATGGTTTTCCCGCTGGGCATGTACACGGCCGCCACCGCTCAGCTCGCCGAAGCCCTGCCCCTACCGGCGCTCAAAATTATTCCGACGTATTTTATTTTCGTTGCCCTAGCGGCCTGGCTAATGACGATGACGGGGATGCTACACCACTTTTTAACTTTCACCAGACCCGCACCCGTCGCCACATCAGGGCCAGCGTAACAATGTAATCCGCCTTCAGAAGCAAGAGCTGCGTTCAGCAGTCGATGCTGGTCAGCTACTGCCAGCTGCCCCGGTGCAGCAGCCAGCACCTACAGCCGAAACCTACCAGCTCGCTGCCAAGCAACTTCCTCTTTCCCCCAACTCCGCTCCATGTTCACTTCCCACAACGCGGCCCAGCGGGCCGTGCATTACCCGGACGACCGCCGGCTGGTGGCTCGTTTTCAGCCGGGCGCGCTGGCGGTGTGCGCGGCCGTGGTGCTGCTGCCGGTGGCGCTGGCCTGGGCGCAATACCTCCTTTTGGGGCTGCCCGCCGACCCGTCGGTGCGGCTGCTGGCCGCGCCCGTCGCCGCCGACCCGCAAGGCTTTCCGGCCTGGCTGCGCATCGGCCACTGGGTGAATTTCTTTTTCCTGGTCCTCATTACGCGCAGCGGGCTGTCCATTCTGGCCGACCACGCCCGCCTGTACTGGAACAACGGCTGCGCGCCGGGCACCGACTGGCTGCGCTTTACGCCGGTGTCCGTGCCCACCGACCGGGTCTGGACGGCCAAGGAGGATGCCCGCTACCTCAGCCCCGTGCTGGGGCTGCCTGGCTACCGCCACACCATCGGGCTAGCCCGGCACTGGCACTTCATTACGGTGCCGTTTTTTCTGCTGAACGGGGCCGTATTCATCGCCCTGCTGTTTTTCACCAACCAATGGCATCGCCTGGTGCCCACTTCGTGGCAGGTGCTGCCCGATGCCTGGCGCATTTTCGTGTACTACGCCACCTTCCACCTGCCGGTGGAGCCGAACGGCTTTTACCACTACAATGCCTTGCAGCAGCTCGCGTACTTCGCGGTCGTGTTCGTGCTGGCCCCGATTTCGATGCTGAGCGGCATGGCCATGTCGCCGGCCATCGAAAACCGCTTTCACTGGTTCCCAAAGCTGTTCGGCAACCGGCAGGGCGCGCGCTCGGTGCATTTTCTGGTCATGATTGCCTACATCGGCTTCACCATTGTCCACGTGGCGATGGTGGCCGCCACCGGCCTCACCCGCAACATGAACCACATGGGCACCGGCCACGACGACCCGCTGAGCCACGCCGGCCTCTGGATTGGGGCCGGTGTGCTGCTGCTGACCGTGGCCGCTGCCTTCGCGGCCCACTGGGTGTCGTGGCAACGGCCCCGCGCCCTGCAACAAACCGCCGCCGTCCTCAACGGCAACCTCTGGCGCTGGTCCATCGACAAGTTTCACCCGACGACCTACTACACGAAGGCCGACATCACGCCCTACTTCTGGCTGAACGGCAAAATGCCGGATTCCGAGCAGTGGCGCGCGCTGGCCGCCAACGACTTCCAGGATTTCAAGCTGAGTGTGAATGGCCTCGTCGAGCACCCCGTCGAGCTGTCGATGGCCGACCTCAAGGCGCTGGGCCTGGAGCAGAACATCACCATGCACCACTGCATTCAGGGCTGGTCGGCGGTGGCCGAATGGGGCGGGCTGCCGCTGCGCAAGCTCGTGGAGCTGGTCAAGCCCCACGCCTCAGTCACGACGGTGGCGTTCTATTCTTTCGGCGAGGGCCTCTACGGCGGCGCGTACTACGACACCCATACGCTGGCCAACTGCCTCAAGCCCGCCTCGCTGCTGGCCTGGGAGATGAACTACGCGCCCCTCTCCGAGGGCCACGGCGCGCCGCTCCGGCTGCGGGTCGAAAACCAGCTCGGCTACAAAATGGTGAAGTGGGTTTGCCGGGTCGAGTTCGTAAACAGCCACGCGGATGTCGGCAAAGGCTTCGGCGGCAAAAACGAGGACGACGAGTATTTCGACCTGCTGGCCGATACGTGAGGTTTTTTGGGGTGTGAGGGGAAAGTGGGTTACAGGTTGAGAAGCCGTAAATTCCAGCGTTTCTTGCTTCCTCAATCGGACGTAGCCAACGGCCGCGCCTGACTTAGAGCGGTTTCAGGGTCGGTGTACAGTTGAACAATACCAAGCGGGCGGGCGGCGAAAAGCCGCC
>JANXNW010000100.1 GCA_025353905.1 Hymenobacter sp. | reverse complement strand
GAGGAAAATCGCGGAGGTTCGCAGAGTATACTGTTCCTGCTCTGCGAACCTCCGCGTTTTTCCTCCGCGAACCTCTGCGGGAACCGTCCCCTCCGAGCCGATTGCGTAAGTCCTGATACGGTATGGTTTGCCTCATTTCGCTTTGCCGCCTGCTCAGAGGCCGTTGGAGTTAGATTTCAGAACTGAGAGCCGAGAGCTTGGACCCACGATGAGGTAACTGACTTGAGCTAACAAGAACTAAGCTCTGAGTTCTAAGTTCTCAGCTCTCAGTTCTAAGCCGCTCAGACTCCCCACTCCGCCTGCACGGCGGCCAGGCCTTCTTTCGTGATGAAACCCCGCGCCGTGGCGTGCGTGGCAGCGGCCAGGTAGTCGGCCACGAGCAGCATTTCCACGCCGCAGTCTTGCCAGAGCGCGGCCGCCACGGGCACCACCCGCGCCGCGCGGGCCGGTACGCCCACGTCGCGGATATACACGGCCCGGATGCGCCCCGGATGCTGGCGCACGATTTCGGCGTAGATGTCGGCATCGTGCTGGCCAGAGTCGCCGAGCAAAATAAAGGGCAGGTGCGGGTAAGTAGCCAGCACCTGCTTGATTTCGAGCAGCTTATGACCGTGATGCAGGGTGCTGGGCGCAGTCTCGCCGGGCGGCACGGGCGGGCGGCCGAGCAGCGTGTCGCGCAGCAGCAACGGGCCGGGCGGCACGCCGCGCAGGGCCAGAAACTCCTCCAGCACGTCGTAGAGATTCCAGGGCGAGGAGCTCACGTAGAAGAATGGGTTATCGGGCCGGCCGCTCAGCCCGCGCAGCAGGGCCTGGTAGAAAGCTGCCACGCCGGCCAGCGGCTCGTGCGAGTGGGCATTGGAGAGCAGCACCGTGCGCAGCATCCGCAGCAGGTGGGTGGCGCGGGTGACGATGACGGTATCGTCGAGGTCGGAAATGACCCCGAATTCGGCCGTGGGCGGCGGAATCAGCACCAGAGCCACGCCCTCGACCTTGCCGCGCAGGCCCCGGAAGCGTAGCGGCAGCTGGTGCAGGCGCACTGGCACGGTGTGCCAGAGGTAGTCGGCGGGCACGGGCAGCGCGGGTGGGTCGAAGAAGAGGCTGAAGTAGCCCTCCGTATCGGTGCGCACGGGCAGCTCGGTGTCGCAGCCGGGCACGGCCACCAGCACTTCGGCCCGCGCAATCTCGCGGCTGTTGAAGCGCCGGTACATGGCCTGAAAATTCCGCCAGGGCGAGTCAGCTTCCGTTTGGGGCGTGATGCCGCGGTCAGCGAGCAGGCGGCCTTTCACATACAGGCGGTGGGCCGTGCCGTAGGAGCGGTACACGTCCAGGTGCAGCGGACGCAGCCGGCCCAGGCGGGCTGTGGCGCGGGTAAGCGCCGTGTCGGCCCACTCGAAAGCATCGGAGAGCGTCTGGCGCAGCTTCATCCGACAAACCTACGGCCAACGCGGCGCTTGGCGCGGTCGGGGCAAGGGGAGCTTTTTTTCGCCGAAAAAGCGGGCGGGTTTGGGGTAGCCAACGAGTCGCACCGTCGTGCTTACCAGCTTTCGGCCCTGTTAAAATTACAAGGCCCAAAAAAAGCCAGTCGCTTGAGCGACTGGCTTTTCACTTGTCGAGTGGCGAAGAATGCACCGCGCCGAAGCGCGTCCTTCTCTTGAGCGTCCGAAACGTACCACTCCCGGCCCAAATATACAGCGAAGCAAAATGACTAGCTGACTTGGCGGTCGGGCCGGGTTTTACGTACAAAGCCGCCCAGCTTTATTTCGTCGCCATGCCGCCCGTCGTTTCCAGCGCCCCGCCCCGCTCTGCCGCCCGTTCTAAAACCCGCCGGGCGTCCGCCCCCGCCGAAGTACCCGCCCACGAGCTCTATAAAGACCCCGCCCGGCAGGCCGAGCTGGCGGGCCTGCGCTACGCCACCGACCACGGCCCCGGCCTGCGGCGCGAGGCGCAAGCCAGCGGAGGGTTCGTTTATCTCACGGCCAAAGGGCAGCAAATCAGCGATGAGGACACCCTGGCCCGCATTCACAGCTTCGTCATTCCGCCGGCCTGGCAGCAGGTCTGGATTGCGCCCGACGCGAAGTTTCACCTTCAGGTGACGGGCGTGGACGCGGCCGGGCGCAAGCAGTACCGCTACCACCCGGACTGGGAGGCGGCGCGCTCACTCACCAAGTTCTCGCGCCTGCTCGCCTTCGGGCAGCAGCTCGGCACCTTGCGCCAGCAGCTGCACCGCGACCTGGCTCGCCCCGGCCTGGGCCGCGATAAAGTGGTGGCGCTCGTGCTTATGCTCATGGACCAGTCGTACATCCGCGTTGGCAACGAGGAGTACGCCAAAAAGAACAAGAGCTACGGCCTGACGACGCTGCTCGACGAGCACGCCCACATTCACGGGGCCGAGGTGCGCTTTTCGTTCGTCGGCAAGAAGGGCGTTCCGCACGACGTGACCCTGCGCGACCGCCGTCTGGCGCAGCTTGTGCGCCAGTGTCAGGAAATCGAAGGCCAGCACCTGTTTCAGTTTTACGGCCCCGACGGGCAGCGCCACCCGCTCGAATCGGGCCACGTAAACGAGTACCTGCACCAGCGCACCGGGCTGGCGCTTTCGGCCAAAGACTTCCGCACCTGGGGTGGCACCGTGCACATGGTGGCCAGTCTCGAAACCGTGCTGCACGAAGCTCCCGAGCTGCCCGCCGACCGCGCCATCAAGCAAGCCACCAAAGCCGTGGCCAGCCGCCTGGGCAATACGCCCACCGTGTGCGCCAAATACTACATTCACCCCCAGGTAACGGAGCTGTTCCGCTCGGGCCGCCTCGTCGAGTACCTGCGCCGCCACGATGCCGACCTGCTCGACCAGGATTTGCTCTCGCCCATTGAACACTTGGTGCTGGAAATGCTGAGCGAGGTGTAAGTTTTTGACCTTATTCACTCACTCCTTCGCCCATCGGATTAGTCCCATCCACGGTGCCAAGGCTACTCAGGACCCGAAACCGGGCGAACATTTCTTCGGCGTACCAGCCTTCACGGCGGGTGAGCTGGATAACTTCGCGATGGCGCTCGTCGCGGTAAGCGTACTGGCGCATGGCTTCGGCCGAGTCCCAGACGCTGAACGTAGCCTGGCGCACGAGCGGCAATTCGCCCAAACCGATGGCCAGCCGCAGGCCGGCCGCGCCCGCGAGCGCCCGGCTCGTGGGCTCGATGCGCGACCAGAAGCGCGGGGCGCGCCGCAGCCGAATGCTGGCGCGAGTGAGCACGGCCATCGGGCCGGCGGCATTTAGACCAGGCGTTTCGTAGGCGAAGGGTTGCTGCCCGTCCCAAAAGCCGTGGGCATGGATGGGAGCCAACTCGGCGGTCCAGATTTCGCGGCTCCGCGCCTGATAGTCAGCCCAGAGCGGGTGCTGCCCGAAAAACGCTGTCGCCGCCTCGGCCGATTCCCAGACGGCGAGCAGGCCGTAGCGGGTCCAGTTGGGCCAGGCCCCGAAACCGTTAGCCGCCCCGCTGCCCAGCACCTGGAAAAAGCGCAGTCCGGCCACTTGCCGCAGCCGCGGCGGCGCGCTGCCCATCTGAGCCAGCGCCCAGCGCCAAGCCGCCGGCCGGAGCGTAAACAAAGAAATCGTGGTCAGCAAAATATTCTTTTTCAGCGCCCTCTGCGAAAACCTCCGCGCCCACTGCGGGCTAAAATACGTTGGTGAGGCACGGGCGGTAAACAAAAAATCAGCCCGAATTGCTTCGGGCTGATAAACAAGTTTTTCCCGAAAAACCTACTTCGGAATGACCACCGATTGCCGGTCCGGTCCCGGCTGGTCGCGCTCGCCGGTCACGACGGCCTTAGCGTAGGCATAAGCCCGCAACAGCGTCGAGCTGGGCGTGTCCCAAAACTCGCCCCGGTCGATAGTGACTTTGAGCAGGGCGATATTCGGACTGTCGGAGCCTTTCGGAAACCAGCCCCGCAGCGGCTCGCTCCACAGCTCCTTGATTTTAGCGCGGTCGGTGACGACCTTCGCCGTGCCCGAAATAGCCACGTACAAATCCTGGCCAGGGTCAGCGTAGCCGAGGTTGATGTGGCGGTCCTCGCGCACCTCCTGCACCTTGGACGAGTCTTCCTCCGTGAAAAACCAGAGCGTGCCGTCGTCCTCGGGCTTGGTTGTGTACATGGGCCGCGAATGCAGCTCGTTGCCATTTTCGATGGTCGTCATCATGGCAATCTTGATGTCCTTAATGCGGTCCACGAGCTTGGAAACATCGTGGCTTACGGCAACTTTATCAGCCATTTTGGTTGGTTTTTGGTTGATTGTTTTTATTTTTTTGGCACTTGGCAGTTTCACTCTTAACGGACTTGCCGCAGACGGGTTGCCCTGAATAAATCAGCCAAAAACCAAAAACCACCCACCAAGAACCAGCCAGTGAATTTTCTCGCCCACCTCGTCCTGACTGGCCCGCCCGCCGCCCCCGACTACGCCGACCGCCTCGTGGGGCAGTTCATCGCCGACTCGGTGCCGGGCCGGCAGTGGGAGCGGTTTGGACCGGGCGTGGCGGCTGGTATTCGGGCGCACCGGGCTATCGATACCTTCACCGACCAGCACCCGGTGGTGCGTCGCAGCACGGCCCGCCTGCGCGCGGCCGGGCTGGGCAAGTACGCCGGCGTGGCGGCCGACGTGTTCTACGACCATTTTCTGGCCGCCAACTTTCCCGCGTATTCGCCCGGTGCCGAGTCGCTGGCGGCTTTCACCGAGCGCGTGTACGCGCTGCTGGCTGAACGGGAGGCGGAGTTTCCACCCACCGTGCGGCACTTCTTCCCGTATCTGAAAACGCAGAACTGGCTGCTGAGCTACGCCGAAATCAGCGGCATCGCCCGCGCCCTGCACGGCCTGAGCCGCCGCGCCCGCCCCGGTTCCGGCCTGGATACAGCGGGCGAGGAGCTGGCACGCAACTACGTCGCGTATCAAGCGGACTTCGAGGAGTTTTGGCCCGAACTGGTTTCAATGAGCAATTACCAATGAACAATGAGCAATGGTCGAATATAGCCGATGAGTATTGCTCATTGTTCATTGATAATTGCTCATTGACCTAGTGCTGTACCCCGCCTTCGCCGTGGGCGTGGCCGTGGGTCAGCTCGTCGGCCGTGGCGGGGCGCACGGACTGGATTTTACCGTCAAAATGCATGACCATGCCGGCGAGCGGGTGGTTGAAGTCCATCGTGACCTGGCTCTCGCCCACGGCCACCACTTTGGCCTGCATGTGGTTGCCCTCGTTGTCGGCCATGGGCAAGTAATTACCTACTTCGAGCATTTGCTCGTCGAGCTGGCCCTCAATGGCAAAAACCTCCTTCGGAATTTCCACCACGGCCTGCTGGTCGTAGTCGCCGTAGGCTTGCTCGGGCGTGAGCGAGAAGCTGAACGCGTCGCCTTCGGCCTTGCCATCGAGGGCCAGCTCGACGAGCAAATGCTCGAAGTGGGCAATTACCTGCCGATGGCCGACAACGAGGGCAACCACATGCAGGCCAAAGTGGTGGCCGTGGGCGACACCCAGGTCACGATGGATTTCAACCATCCGC
>JANXNW010000089.1 GCA_025353905.1 Hymenobacter sp. | reverse complement strand
CGCCCGATGTGCAGCGGCGCGGCCCGGCCCACGACGAACCCATCTCGCACCCCGCGCAGGTGGTTAGCGTTGATTTCCAGGCCCACGCAGGTCTGCCGGCTCACGTCGATGCGAGTAGCTGCGCCGATGCTGCCCAGCGTTTCGGCCAGCGCCACCGAAGCCCCGCCGTGCAGCAGCCCCGCCGGCTGATGGGTGCGCCCGTCCACCGGCATGCGCCCTTCGAGGTACTCGTCGGTGAGGGCCGTTAGCTCGATGCCCAGTGCGTCGGCCAGCGTGGGGCGGTGCGCGGTCCAGGTTTTGATGTCGTCGAGGGTCATCTTGTTAGCTTGTTTTTGGTTGGTTGTTTGTTGTTCGGTTATTGCGAGCAAAGCGAACCGAACAGGGTCAATAATTAACCAGCAACCAGCCCGCAACTCCGTACTTTACGGCATTGTTCGGCAAAATTAGCCGCCAATCCGCGTCGTGCCCGTCCAACAGCTCTACTTACTTCGCCACGGGCAAACCGATTTCAACGTGCAAGGCATCGTACAGGGCAGCGGCATCGACTCCGACCTGAACGACACCGGCCGGGCGCAGGCGGCCTTATTTTGGGCAGCGTACCGGCAGGTGCCGTTCGCTCGCATTTACACGTCCCGGCTGAAGCGGACCCGGCAGTCGGTGCAGCGCTTTATCGACCTGGGCCTGCCCCACGAGGAGCTGGCGGCCCTGAACGAAATCAGCTGGGGCGACCGCGAGGGCCAGCGCATCACGCCCCAGGAAGATGCCGAATACGGGCAGGTGCTGGCCCAGTGGAACGCCGGTAACGACGACGCCCGCCTGCCGGGCGGCGAGAGTCCGGCCGAGGTGGCGCGCCGCCAACGGCCGTTCATTGAGCTGCTGGCCAACCGGCCCGCCGACGAAATCGTGCTGGCCTGCCTGCACGGGCGCGCCCTGCGGGTGCTGCTCTGCCAATTGCTACACTATCCGCTGCGCTGTATGGATGGCTTCGAGCACCAGAACCTGTGTCTGTACAAGCTGCACCACACGGCTGCCGGCTACACCATTCGCAACTTCCTGGATGTAAGCCACCTGGCTGAGTAGGCCCCGTCAATAGAGTGGGTCTCCAACCCGCCCCGGCTGGGTAGCGGCGTGCGGGGGCGGGGCGGAGACCCGCGCTACTGACGGGGCCGATTGCCCGCCCGGTTTTTAACGGCTAATTTTGGCTTTCAATCTCAACCCGACTTTCCGATGGCCGAAATTATCAAAATGCCCAAGATGAGCGATACGATGACTGAGGGCGTCATTGCGGCCTGGCTCAAAAAAGTCGGCGACAAGGTGAAATCGGGCGATATTCTGGCCGAAGTCGAGACCGACAAGGCCACAATGGAGCTGGAAAACTACGAGGACGGCACCCTGCTCTATATCGGCCCCAAAGAAAAGGACTCCGTGCCGGTAGACGGTGTGCTGGCCATCGTGGGCAAGGAAGG
>JANXNW010000087.1 GCA_025353905.1 Hymenobacter sp. | reverse complement strand
CGACGACTACTGCAAGGCGCGGGGCATCGACTGGTTTGCCTCGTGCTGGGACGAGCCGTCGGTGGATTTCATGGAGCAGTTTCAGCCCGTGCTCTACAAAATGGCCTCCGCTTCGCTGACCGACAAGCCCTTGCTAGACCGGGTGCGCGCCACCGGCCGCCCGCTGATGCTGAGCACCGGCATGAGCACCCAGCAGGAAATTACGGATGCCGTGAAGTACGTGGGTCTGAATGACTTGATGGTAGCCCATTCGACCTCAGCCTACCCCTGCCCGCCGCAGGAGCTGAACCTGCGCATGATTCCAACCCTGATGGCCCAATTTCCGGGTACGCCCATCGGCTACTCGGGCCACGAAACGGGCCTGAGCACGACCGTGACGGCCGTGGCCCTGGGCGCGAATTTCGTGGAGCGCCATTTCACGCTCGACCGCGCCATGTGGGGGTCGGACCACGCCGCGTCGGTCGAGCCGGGCGGGCTGGCCAAGATGGTGCGCGACATCCGCGACACCGAAGCCGGGCTGGGCGACGGTGTGAAAGTGGTGTATGAGAGCGAGCGCGAGCCGCTGCGCCGGTTGCGCCGCGAGGTAACGGCGGAGTAGTTTTTTTTCACCGTAGACGGCGCTGAGGTTTCGCAGAGGGTACGCAGAAGCCCTCTGCGAACCTTCCGAGAGCCTTCTGCGTCGTCTGCGGTGAAAACGCTAAACATCATCCCACTAAACCGCGTTTGACAAGCCACTTAATTTTAGAGGTAATTATGTTGGAATCCATAAGCGCATTTTACCACGGGCTGGACCCAGTGATGCAAACCACGCTCATCACCACGCCGCTGCTGCTGCTGGCCGTGGCCGTGCTGCTGGTGCTGGAGCGCCTGTTTCCGTACCGCAAGGGCTTGCCGTTTTTCCGCGAAGGGCTGTGGGTGGACCTGATTTGGTACACTTTCTTCCAGAGCTATTTGCTGAGAATCCTAATTTTCGGGTTCATCATCGCGCCGCTGGCGGCGCGCTTCGGCTCGCAGCTGCACTTGGTCAGCTCCTGGCCGGTGGCGGCGCAGGTGGGCTTTTTTGTGATTACCCACGACTTCTACATCTACTGGTTTCACCGCTTTCAGCACAGTAGCGCGTTTTTCTGGCGCACCCACGAGGCGCACCACTCGGGCAAGCAGGTGGACTGGCTGGCCGGCTCGCGCTCGCACGCGCTGGAAATCATCATCAACCAGACCATCGAGTTCGCGCCCATCGTGCTGCTCGGGGCCAACCCCATCGTGGTGCCCATCAAGGCGCTCATCGATGCCGTGTGGGGCATGTACATTCACGCCAACATCGACGTGAAATCGGGTAAGCTTCAGTACGTTATCAACGGGCCGGAGATGCACCTCTGGCACCACGCCGACCACGAGGAAGTGTACTACGCTAACTTCTCGACCAAGCTCGCCATCTGGGACTGGCTTTTCGGGACGGCTTTCCTGCCCGACGGCCGCAAGCCCGAGCGCTGGGGCCTGCCCTACGCGTTTCCGAAGGACTACTTTGGGCAGCACGTGTTTTCGGTGCGGCGCTATGACGAGGTGGCGCTGGCTGCACATTCGGGTTGGTTCCGGGCCTACCACGGCCTGCGCTGGCGGCTGCTGAGCTGGGTTGGTCAGCGGGTGCCGGCCGCCCGGGTATTTCAGGGTTGGGAGGTGCGCGAGGATGCCCACACGACCGTGCCCGCCCCGCGTCCCGGCGGTAATCCCAGCGGGCCGGTTGCGGCAGTTTCCGCGTCGGCCGCATCTTCCCGCTTCTCCGTTTCCGCCTCGTCTTGACGTTCGTTTTCAACCCCGCCTGGCTCTACTTGCTGCTGGCTTCCATCATGGAAGTGTGCTGGAACTACAGCCTCAAGTACACGAGCCTCGATAAAATCAAGGCCCTCGACTGGTCGCAGTTTTTCAGCAATTCGGCGGGCGCGCTCACCGTGTTGCCGGCCGTGGGCTACATCGCGTTCGGAGTCGGCAACGTGTTTTTCTTCTCGAAAGCGCTGACCACCATTCCCACCGGCACGGCCTTCGCCATCTGGATGGGCATGGCCCTGGTCGGCATCAAAATCGTGGATACGCTCATTCTGAAAGAGGCCTTTCAGTGGGCACAGGTGTTCTACATCGGCTGCATTCTGGTGGGCATCATCGGGCTGAAGCGCACGAGTGGGTAGCGGGTTGAGGCTTGGGTGCGTATTCACTTCAAAAAAGAGGCAAACCCCGTTTGCCCATGTCCCCAACTTACCCATGGCGGGCTAACTTGCGCCTCATGAAGCGCCTGTTTTTGTCTTCGCTGCTGACCCTGACTGTCGCCACCTCGGCCGCTGCCCAAAGCCTGCCCATCCTCCCCCAGAACCCGCCCGCGCTGCGCTGGCGGGAGCTACGCAGTCCGCATTTTCGGGTGCTGTTTCCGGCGGGGCTCGACTCGGCGGCGCAGCGCACGGCGGGCCGGCTGGAGGCGGTGTACGGCTCGCACGGACAGACGCTGGGGGTGACGGCCCGGCCCATCGCGGTGGTGCTGCAGAACCAGACGACCGTCGCCAACGGGTTCGTGACGTTTTTGCCGCGGCGCGCCGAATTTTTCACGACGCCCGACCAGGGGCAGGGACTGGGCACGGTGGACTGGCTCGACGGGCTAGTGGTGCACGAGTTTCGGCACGTCAATCAGTTCGATAAGGCGCGGCAGGGCTTCGGGCGGGTGCTGGTGCCGCTGCTGGGCGAGGGCGGGCTGGGCGTGAGCGCGCTGGGCGTACCACAGTGGTTTTTTGAGGGCGATGCCGTGGGGGCCGAAACGGCATTCACGCGCAGCGGGCGCGGGCGCATTCCGGCTTTCGGGCTGGGCCTGCGGGCCAACCTGCTCGACGGCCGCTTGTACGACTATCAAAAAGCAGTGAGCGGCTCACTGCGCGACCAGGTGCCCAACTGGTACGTGTTGGGCTATTACCTGACCTCGTACGCCAAAGCCCGCTACGGCCCCGACGTGTGGGCGCGGTCGCTCGACGGCTACTACTGCTTTCCGTTCTACCCGTTCTCGTTTTCGCGCGGGCTGCGCCGCACGACGGGCTTGCGCGTGGAAGACCTCTACGCCCGCACCATGCGCGCCCTGGACTCGACCTGGCGCGCGCAGGCCGCCGCCCGGCCGGCTCCCACGCCGGCACGCGAGCTGGCCGGGCAAGTAGGCACCCGCGTTTTTACGCAGTACCAGTTTCCGCAGTACGTGAGCGACAGCACGGTGCTGGCGCTCAAGAGCGGGCTGGGCGACATTCCGCGGCTGGTGCTGCTGGGCCGGGCGGGCCGCGAGCGGCGCGTGTTCACGCTGGGGCCGGCCAATATTCCCGAGCAATTGTCGGTGGGCGGGGGCCGAGTGGTGTGGGCCGAGTTTCGGCAGCAGCCGCGCTTCGGGCAGCGGGTGTACTCGGAGCTGCACCTGCTTGACCTACGCACCGGCCGGCACTGGCGCGTGGGCCGGGGCGGGCGCTACGCGGCCCCCGCGCTTTCGCCCGACGGCCAACACTTGGTAGCCGTGCGCACCGACGAGGCCTACCACCACGCGCTGGTGGTGCTCGATGCCAACACCGGCCAGGTGCAGCAGACGCTGCCCAACCCGCGCAACGACTTCTACCAGCAGCCGCGCTGGGCCGCCGACGGCACCCACGTAGTAGCCGTGGCCCTCAGCGCGGCTGGCAAGACCTTGCAACGCCTCGATGTACGCTCGGGCTTGGCTACCAACCTCTTGCCAGTGGCCAACGTGAACCTGAGCAACCCCCAGCCCTGGGGCCGCTACGTGCTCTACAACTCACCCCAGACGGGGGCCGACAACGCGTTCGCGGTGGACACGGCCAGCGGGCAGACGTACCAGGTGAGCCGGCGGCCGCTGGGCGGCTACCACGCCGCCGTGGCCCCCGGCGGGCGCACGCTGGCCCTGCACGATTTCCGCGCCACCGGCGCGCGCGTGGTCGAGATGGTCCTCGACCCCAGCACCTGGACGGCTCTGCCCACGCCCGCCACCGCCGACGCGCCCGAGCCCTTCGTGGCGGCGCTGGCGGCGGGCGAGCCGGGGGCCGGGCGCATCGCGGCCCTGCTGGCACGGCCCGACTCGGCCGGCCCGCGCTACGGGGTACGTCGCTACCAACCACTCGCCCACGCGCTGCGCGTGTTCAGCTACGGCCTGGTGCAGAGCCCCGACGGCGGCGCGGTGAGCGTGGGCCTGCGCACCCAGGATTTGCTGAGCACCACCCAGGGCTTCGCCGGCCTGCGCTACAACCAAACCGAGCGCACCCTGGGCGCGACGGCCGCCGTGAGCTACCAGGGCCTGCCACTGGTGCTCGATGCCGAGGGCAGCTACGGCGGCCGCCAAGCCAGCCTTTTCGACCCGCGCGACCGGCGGATTTATAGCGGCTCGTGGCAGGCGGGCAGTCTGCTGGCCGGGGTGCGTCTGCCGCTCACGCTCACCCATTCCAAGTATTTGCAAGCGCTCTCGCTAAGCGCGTACTACCTCAACGAGCAGGTGTTTGACTACCCGCTGCCGCTGCGCCTGCGTAGCGAAGTCGGCCCGAATGCCCCGCTGCACGCGCTGCAAACCTCGTTCGGCTACGCCAGCCAATTGCGCCAAAGCGCCCGCGACGTAGCCCCGCGCTGGGGCGGTACGCTGCTGGCTACGTACCGCACCACGCCCTTCGGCACCACTTTGCAGGCCAGTCAGATAGGGGTGCAAACGGCTGCTTACCTGCCCGGCCTGGGCCGCCACCACGCGCTGCGGCTGCGCGGCGGCTTTCAGTTCCAGGACCAGGCGCAGTACAGTTTCGCGGCGTCGATTTCTTACCCGCGCGCCGAGACGAGCTACCTCAGCCTCGACCGCCTTTGGGTGGGCGGCGCCGATTACAGCCTGCCGCTGGCTTTTACGCATTGGTCGCTGGGCCGGGTGCTATACGTGCAGCGCCTGCGGGCCACGGCCTTCGTGGATGCCGCTGCCGGCAGCAGCGTGCTGGCCGTGCGCGCCCCCGATGGCTCGGTGCGCAACGCGCGCTTCAGCACTGATTTTCAGAATTTTGGGGCGGATGTACTGGCCTTGTTCAATGTGCTGCATCTGCGCACGCCGATTGAAGCTGGGGTGCGGGTGGCCTACAGCAGCCGTCTGCAGGCGTGGGTAGTGCAGCCGCTGGCGTTTAGCGTGAGGTTGTAAAACGAAGCCTTCGCTTCGTTTTCGCCGCGCAGCGGCGAGGCGGCGCAAGGGTACGCAAGCGCTGAGACAGCTGAAATACAAATTGCTATTGATGGCTCGCCAGCCGCCCCTTCGCCGCTTTGCGGCGAAAACGAAGCGAGGGCTTCGTTTTACACCAGCGCCTTTTCCTGCACCTCCTCTTCGCGCACGGCTTTTTTGCTGCCAATAATGTAGCGCAGGCCCTTATCCTGGGTTAGGTACGAGCCGGCCCAGTTGAGCAGCACGGCCAGGCGGTTGCGGAAACCGACGAGCGCCACCACGTGCACCAGGCCCCAGGCGAGCCAGGCCAGGCGGCCGCCGAGGTGGAATTGCCTGCCAAAAAGCTTGAGGTCGGCCACGGCTTTGTTGCGGCCGATGGTGGCCATCGCGCCCTGGTCGTAGTACTTGAACGGGGTGGTGGGCTGGCCGGCGAGCAGCCGCTTCAGGTTCTGAGCCAGGTGCTGGCCCTGCTGCAAGGCCGGCTGCGCCACCTGCGGATGGCCATCGGGAAAAGCCGCGTCGGCGCTCATCTGGGCGATGTCGCCGATGGCGAACACGTTTTCGTAGCCCTGCACCCGGTTTTCGCCGTCCACGGCGTAGCGGTTGGTTTTGAGCAGACTCACCGAAGCCAGGCCCGTAATGGGCGCGCCCGTTACACCCGCCGCCCAGATGAGCGTACGCGCAATAAGCTGCTGCCCGTTGCTGAGCACCACGTGGTAGCCGTCGTAAGACTTGACCTTCGCGTCGAGCCAGACCTGCACCCCAAATTCCTGCAAATATTCCAGCGCCTTGGCCGAAGCATGGGCCGACATGCCCTTGAGCAGCACCGGCCCGCTCTGCACCAGGTGAATGTCCATCTCCTTGAAATTCAGCTCGCGGTAGTCTTTGGGGAAGACGTGGGCGCGCAGCTCGCTTAGCGCGCCCGCAATTTCGACGCCCGTCGGCCCGCCGCCCACGATGACGAAATCGAGCAGCGAGTTGAGCTGCTCCACGTCGCCGAGCTGGAGCGCCTGCTCGAAATTGGTGAGGATGGTGTTGCGCAGCTCGATGGCTTCCTCGACGCTTTTCAGGGCGATGGAATTCTTGGCCATCTGCGCGTCGCCGAAGTAGTTGGGCACGGTGCCGGTGGCCAACACGAGGTAGTCGTAGCGCAGGCAGCCGATGGTCGTTTCCAGAATCTGGGCCGCCGCGTCCACCGATTTCACCTCGGCCAACCGAAAGTAAAAATTGGCTTGCTCACCCAGAATCTTGCGAAACGGCGACACGATGGAGCCCTCTTCCAGCCCGGCCGTGGCCACCTGGTAAAGCAGGGGCTGGAAAGTGTGGTAGTTCTGGCGGTCGAGCAGCACGACCTGCACCGGCGCGTCGGCCAGGGCCTTGGCCAGCTCCAGCCCGCCGAAGCCGCCGCCCACGATAACCACGCGCGGCTGGCCCAGGTCGTCGATTTTAGTCAATCCTTCCATAAAGGGTATCAGGATAGCGGATTAGGGATTAGGGACGGGGAATGGAAGAATTGGACCAGCTCGCTCATACGAAACCGCGCCGCGCGCGGCTGGTTGGGCGCGCCGTTCGCGGCCTGGTTCAGACGCAGCCCGCCCGCCAGGCGCGCTGTGCCCCAACGCAACGCGGAATCCGCCCGTAAGCATTCGTCCTGGCTTTTCATGCCAGTCCCTCATCTCTCATCCTTCATCCTTAAATCCCCATGAAAGAACTCCGCAATCTCCGCGACCTGCTTTGCCACGAGGTGCAGGTCATGTACAGCGCCGAAGTGCTGGCCGCCGCCGGCCTCACGCGCATGATAGACCACGCCCACAACGCGGAGCTGAAACACGCTTTCGAGAAGCACCGCACTGAAAGCGCCCTGCAAGCTGACCGCCTCAAAATAGTAGCCAAAGAGCTGGGCATCGACGCCGGTGGCGAAGGCAACCCCGGCATCAAGGGCCTGCTGCTGGAAGGCGAAAAAGTGATGGCCAAGGATGCCGACCCCGCCGCGCTGGATGCCGCCCTCATAGCGGGCGCTCAGAAAATCGAGCACTACGAAATCGCCGGCTACGGCTCGGCCGTGTACTACGCCCGCGAGCTGGGCCTGGAGTCGGTGGCCCGCATCCTCGACGGTATATTGGACGAGGAAAAGCGCACGAACGAAATTCTCAACAACTTGGCCAAGAATCTGATAAACCCGAAGGCTGAGTAAAGCCACCGTCCAGCGCGCTGGTCACTTGCTTCGCGAGTGACCAGCGCTTTTTGGTAGCTGGCAACCTGCGGCGGCCGTGCCAGGTTGTGGCTCCAACTCTCACCCTTGCCTCATGAAAATCGACATCTGGTCCGACCTCGTGTGCCCGTTTTGCTACATCGGCAAGCGCAAACTGGAAGCGGCGCTGGCCGGCTTCGCGCCCCGCGACGCGGTAGAAATCCGCTGGCGCAGCTTCGAGTTGAACCCCGACCTGCGCCCCGCGCGCGGCGAGAGCAGCCACGCCGCGCTGGCCCGCGCCAAGGGCATCGCCCTGCCCGAAGCCGTGCGCATGGCCGACCACGTAACCCAACTAGCCGCCCAGGAAGGCTTGCGCTACGACTTCGGCCGCGCCGTGGCGGCCAACAGCTTCCGGGCGCACCAGCTGCTGCACTTCGCCGCCGCCCACGGCCGACAAGACGCGCTCAAAGAGCGTCTGTTCGCGGCCTACTACACCGAGGGCCAAGACATTGGCGACGCGGAAGTGCTGGCCCGGCTCGCCGCCGAAGTGGGCCTCGATGCCGAAACCGCTCGGCAGGCGCTGCAAGCCGGCACCTACGCCGCCGCCGTGCGCGAGGACGAGCAACAGGCCCAACAGCTGCAAATCCGGGGGGTACCGTTCTTCGTGTTTGACGAAAAATACGCCGTGTCGGGCGCGCAGCCCAGTGAGGTATTCGCCGACGTGCTGATGCAGGTGTGGCAGGAGAGCCAGCCCGCGACTACGGTGGCAGGGGCCGTCTGTGGACCCGAGGGCTGCGACTGAGCCGACCGTAGCGTATAATTAAATTTATTTATAACCAAAAGCCTTGCAAATGATTATGGCCAAAATGTAGGCTAGTTAGCCACCTCATAAGTTAAAAAGAAAACGGCCCAGTCGCGCTACGTAATGGGCCGGGCCGTTAAGGTGTAGGATTCTAGCTTGCAACTTTTTTCTTGTCCTAAAGACACAGAGCCACGGTATGGTATTCTCTCCGACACAGTCAGTACTATTTTAGAAGCACGGGGTTACTAATGCCGCTGACTGGTCAGGCGACCGACGTGGAGGTCATAGATTTCGCCCTATTTCGTCCAATCTTTCACCGACAGCACCCATGTCTGAATTAGATAGTAAGCTACAGGCTCTTGAAAAAGCCCAGCGTGACCTGTACGATTTCCTGGGCATTACGCGCCGCGAGGCGGATGATGCCGGCGACTTCCACCGCGCCAAATATTATGCCCACAGCACCGGCTTATACGATATACCAACAGCTTACCCCGAGGTGCTGGATTATCGAAAAAATGAGTGGCGCATTGCTGATTCGGTCATCGGTCGCGGTCAAGAGGAAGTGCAGGTACTTCCACTAAACATCTTAGATTGGGATTCCGAGCACATCATCCGCTTCCATATATACAGCATCAAGGACAGGGAAGGCGACGGCCTTATCCATGTAATCGGCACCCACTCACCCAAATCACACGAGTTGGAATACTCCTTTCCCGATGAGGTGGCCAGAGTAGAAGCTGGCGACTACTTTTTCGGCGACCGCTGCATGCTGCTACTTAATCCAAAAATAGGCCATACAGATGTAGAAGAGTATAAGGATTACTTTAGCCCCTACTAGGTAGCAAGCTTAATAGAACGTGTTGCGCGGTTCGGCTAACAATTCTTGGCAACTTGTAAGCCTCAACGTAGGCCCCGAAAGCAAAACAGGCACCTAGCAACGCTGCCAGGTGCCTGTTAATCAATGAGCGAGAAACGAGGTTCGAACTCGCGACCCTCAGCTTGGGAAGCTGATGCTCTACCAACTGAGCTACTCTCGCATTTGGCTTTGGTGGGGCAAAAGTACGGCGCAAAATCGTTTGGTGGCGGGCCAAGGATAATGACAGGCCCGCTGGGATGAGCTGGAACACCCGTTCCGATTCGGGTGTTCAGGCCGAAGTTATGCCGCGCCGCCCCTCCTCCCGCACTGTGCTCACGCCGACTTCGCGCCGCTTGGTGGCGGGGCTGCTCATCGCCGCTGGCATCTTGTTGGTCATCGGGCAGGCGCTGCGGCTTTACGTGCTGCTGTATGAATGGCGGGCGCTGGGGGTGCTCGGCGCGGGACCGATGGCGGGCGTGCTGCTGGGCCTGGGCGCGGGCACGCTCACGAGCTACGCCGGCTGGCGCATAGGGCGGAGTTAGTGGTTAATTTGTTAGTAATTAATGGTTAATCTTCGCTCGTGCCATCCAGTCGAGCACTCATTAACCATTCATCACTAGTTAGTTAACCATTAAAAATTTGTCTTCTCCGCTGCGCATTTCCCTGGCTAAGGCCAACCTCGCTACCGCTGAGCGCCTGGCTGCGCTGGGCCGTCAGACATTTCTCGACACCTTCGGCGACGAAGCCCCGGCCGCCGACATGGCCGCGTTTCTGGACCAGACTTACGGGCCGGACATTCAGCTGGGCGAGCTGCGCGACCCGCACCACACGTTCCTGCTGGCCGAGATGCAGGGCCAGGCCGTAGGGTATGCTAAGGTGTGGCGCGACTCGCCGCTGGGTTTGGAGGCTGACGAAAACCCGGCCGGCCGCCTGGAGCTCAAGCAGCTCTACGTGGCCCAGGACTGGATTGGCACCGGCCTCGGGGGCAGCCTCATGCGCCGGGTGCTGGAGCTGGCCCAGGCTGAGAGCTGCCGCTGCCTGGTGCTCGGCGTGTGGGAGCACAACGCGCGGGCCAAAGCATTTTACGAACGGTTCGGGTTTCGGCAAATCGGGCAGCATCCGTTTCGCATCGGCACGGATGTGTCGACCGACCTGATTCTGCGCAAGGGGCTGGCGGGGCGCGCTTAAGGCTGAGTCGGCTTCACTCGGAGCCGGGCGGCAGGATGCGCTTGGGGTGCGCCCGGTTGCCCACCCGCAGGTCGTAGTCGGCGGTCGGGGTTTTGAAAAAGAAAAACCAGGCCACTAGCAGCGCGCCCAGGGCCAGCGACAAGACAAGCAACGTCGCGCCGCCGCGCAAAAGCACCATCCGGCTGAGGCTGGGCAACTGCCAGATGCGCAGCACGAGCACCGCCGTCAGAGTCGTGCCGACGAATAAGATGAGCACTCCGATAAACTGTTTCATACCAAAGAATCAAGGTGAAAACTTAGAGCTGGTCGAGCCAGACTTGCTTTTTAGCGTCGAATTCAGCCTGCGTGATAATGCCTTCGGTGAGCAGCAGCTTGAGCTTTTGGAGCTGCTGCACGGGGTCGGGCGCGGCGGGCGCGGGAATTGCGGGCGCGGGCGCCGGGGCAGCGGTTTCGGCGGGGGCCGCTTGTTGGGCGGCGAAGAGCTTGCCCAGCTCGGCTCCCGCGCCGAGCTGCAAGCCGGCCCCGGCCAGGCCCGCTTCGTTGCGGGCCGCGTCGCGCAGGGCTTTGATTTTTTCCAGCTCGGCGTAGCTCAGGCCCCCGGCGGCGGCGGCCTGGCTGTCGGCGCTCACGTCGGCGATGCGGTGGATGCGCTGCTGGGTGGCCTCGTCAAACACCGTCCCGTTGAGGCGAAAATCGGTCAGCTCGAAGCCCAGGCGGCTGAACTCGGCCCCGAGCGGCGCGCGCAGGCCCTCGGCCAACTCGCCGAGGCGCGCGTCGAGCTGCTGGTACGAGAAGCCCGCGCCGGCCAGGTGCGTAGTCAGGGTTTGGGCGATGCGGCTTTGCAACAGCGTTTTGGCTTCCTGGGTGGTGTAGCTGCTTTTGAGGCCGGCCACTTCGGTGAAGAAAAAGCGCGCGTCGGCCAGCCGAAACGAGAAGCTGCCGTTGGCCCCCAGCTCGACCGGAAACTGGTACACCGGGTCCAGGTACTTGATGGGCGAGGCCGTGCCCCAACCCTGGTTCACGACTTCGGCCCGGCGGTAGAAGTAAATCCGCAGCTTATGCTCGCTCTCGAAGCCGGTGCGCAGCTTGGTCAGGGTCGTGAAAAATGGGTGGTTGTCGGTCGTGAGCACGTACAGGCCCTCCTGGTCGAACACGTCGGCCACCCGGCCCTCGTACACGAGCAGTACGCCCTGGCCCGGCCCCACCAGCAGCTTGCTGGCGTGCTTGATTTCGTTGCTGGCCGATGGAAACTGGTAGAGCAGCGCCCCCGGCGCCTGCTGGCCCCACTCGATGACGGCCGCGAGCTGATTAGAAAAAAATCCCATAGGACAAGATATAGAAAATGAGTAGCAAGAATTAAGTAATAAGTAGAAAGACTTTCCTCAAAAATTTATTGGGTAACAGGTTGAGGTCTTACTACTTGCTACTTAACTCTGAATACTTACTTGGTTATTTGATTTCGACGTGCCGCACCAGCGTGCCGGTCTGGCTGATGGTGTAGGTGTCGCGGTAATGGTCGGCCACCACGAAGCCCTCGGCGTAGCGCACGGCCGGCCCCGGGTTGTCGGCCGCCGGCAGCGGCAGGGTGAAGACGAGGGCCGCCGTGCGGGCGTTGAGGCACTGGAGCGTGAACGGGCTGTTTTCGGCCGCCGTCGGCCGGAACCGAATCAGCACGAAGTCGGCATCAGCCCAGAGCACGGCTGGCTCGAAATAGAGCCGGCCGGGCGTGAAGTCCGCGAACCCCACGATGCGACCCTGCGCCACGTCTTCCGGCGTGAGCAGCAGCTTGCGGTGCGGGTCGGCATCGGTGAAAACCCCCGAGCCAGGGCCGTAGTAATCAGCCCACTCGAAGCTCGGCGCGTACTGGGGGCCGCCTTCGTTGGCCCGGAACTGGTAGCGCAGGAGCTGAATTTTCTCGTCCGGGTACTCGGTGCCGCGGTGGCTGAAGGCAAAATCCGTGCGCACGGGGCTGCCGGGCCGCAGCCCTTCCGGGCCAATGCGGGCCGCGAAGTAGCCTTTTTCGGTGTACACCCGGTTCTGGCGCGGATAGAAGTAGAACGTGCGGCCGTCGTTGGTGAACACCCGAAACCCGTCGCCGTACTCGTCCGCGACTGCTTCGAGGCTGGCCACGCCGCTGGTCAGCTCGGGCTGGCCCGCCAGCAGGGTTTTGGTGACGTCGGGGCAGGTGTGGGTGGCGGGGTTGGCCCGCAGCAAATGGCTTTTATTGACAATAACGAACACTTCGCCATTGCTAAAGGTCTTGAAGTCAATGTTCAGCGACTGCGAGCGCCCCGACGAACCGCTGGCCTCCGCGAGCAGGCCGGGCAGCGGCACGTTGCGCAGCACCGCGCCGGTCGCCGCGTCGCGGAAGCTGGCGTAGCAGCTATCGAGCGACTCGCCCCCCGGCCCGTCGTAGCGACGGGTGCCGACGAGCAGCAGCTCGGCCCGGCCGCCGGGGGCGCGGCAGAGCCGGGTTTCGAGGTCGTGCCAGCTGTAGGCATTGGCGGGTTTGGCAGAGGGCGCGGCCATCCGAACCCCCGCCCCGGTCGTGACCGTGCCGGGATACGTGGCGGCGGGGTAGGCGGGCGGGCTGGCCGAGCGCGTTGCGAATCGCAGCGCCGCCAGAGCCACCACCGCCGCCAGCAGCAAGCGCAGCCAGTTGGTGGGCGACGACACGGGCGGCGGGGCCATCGGCTGGCGCACCGTGTAATTGACGTTGATGTCGTCGTTATCGAGGTAATATTCCGTGTCGCAGTTGCCGCACCGAAACACGTCCGCCCGCAATTCTATCTTCTGGGTGCTGCCGCATTTGGGGCACTGAATTGCTTTTATCGCTTTGGCCATCAGGGTTGTCAGGGCTGCCGATGCATCAGTTCAAGCGCGGGCATTCGTCAAAACTAACCTCCAGTAGGCGCTTCGTTTTCAAAAGCCCCGTTTGCCTCTGGCTTGAGCCATCCCGACCCAGCCGACGGTCGAGCGCACTGGCCCCTTTGGGACTGCTAAAGTCATCGTGCGTCCAGAGCCGTTACGGGCGGCGAGCTTGCCCTTGACGGCTCTGGGGCTAGGAGGTGGTGCGTTGCGTAAGGTCAGTTACTTACAGCAGCAGCAGCCCCTTGTCGCGCAGCGTCTGCCAGGCCGGCGTTCGGCTAAACACCTCAAACGCGGGCGCGCCACCTGGAAAGGTGCCCGCCGCTTCGCGCAACAACAGCGGCTGGTCGTAGGCGCGGCTGAGGCGCATGAGCAGCTCGTGCAGCCAGGGGCCGGCGGCGGCGCTGGTTTCGACCTCGAAGTCCTCAGCCGACTCGTAGCACGTCAGCACGGCGCGCGGGCCTTTGCGGTCGGTTTCGAGGCGCAACTCGGGCGCGTGGCCCAGCCAGAACAGGCGGCGCTGAAGCTGAGCGAAGTCGGGCTTACCCGGCTCGACCAGCGCTTGCCCGATGAGCTGGCGTGGCACCGTGGCTTTAGGCGTTTTGAAGTCAAACCAGAAGCTTAGCGGCTCGGCCAGGGCCACGCCGTGCATGAAATTGTAGAGCGATTTGGCCAGGCCGGGGCCGAAGGTTTCGTGGTCTGCCCCGGTGGGGTCGTCGTGCCAGAGGTCGTTCCAGGCAAACGGGCCTGGCTCGGGGCCGATGGCTTGCACCTGGTACTTGGCCGGGTTCTTCCCCACGGGCGAATGGGCCGTCATCGAAAAGCGATGCCAGTAGCCCGACTGCACCACGCCGGCCGCGAAAAGCTGGCGCACTACTTCGAGCGAATCCATGGTTTCCTGGGCGGTCTGAGTCGGAAAGCCGTACATCAAATAAGCATGAACCAGGATGCCGGCCTGGGTGAAGCCCTGGGCCACGCGCGCCACCTGGGCCACCGTCACGCCCTTTTCCATGAGGGCCAGCAGGCGGTCGGAAGCTACTTCGAGCCCCCCGCTCACGGCGATGCAGCCGCTGGCGGCCAGCAGCCGGGCCAGGTCGGGGGTGAAGGTTTTCTCGAATCGGATATTGCCCCACCAGCTGATGCTCACGCGCCGCTTCAATAATTCAATGGCTAAGTCGCGCAGGGCCAGCGGCGGGGCGGCCTCGTCCACGAAGTGAAACCCGGTCTGCCCGGTCTGGGCGACGATTTGCTCGATGCGGTCCACGAGCAGCGTGGCCGGGGCGGTTTCGTAGCGACTGATGTAATCCAGCGTGACATCGCAAAACGAGCAGCGCTTCCAGTAGCAGCCGTGGGCCACAGTGAGCTTGTTCCAGCGCCCGTCGCTCCAGAGCCGGTGCATGGGATTCAGCACCTCGATAACCGACAGGTAATCAGCCAACGGCAGCCCCTCGTAGTCGGGCGTGCCGACCTCGGTGTGCGGCACGTCGGGCTGCGGATGATTGATGTATTCGACCTCACCGAGGGCATTGCGCAGGAAGGTGCGTTGGAGTTTAGTTGTCAGTTGATGGTTGTCAGTTGTCAGTTGTTTTTCCGCAGGGGGAAATTCAAACCCTTCCCCGCTGGCAACTGACAACGAACAACTGGCAACTAGCTCCAGCAGCCGCAGCCACGGCCCCTCGCCGTCATCAAGCGTCAGGTAATCGATGTAGTCAAAGAACCGGGGCTCCTTTAACCCGCGCAATTCCGTGTTCGGGTAGCCGCCGCCCATCACCGTCACGGTGCCGGGGCTGACTTGCTTCACCCGCTGGGCCAGGCGCAGGGCGGCGTAGAGGTTGCC
>JANXNW010000048.1 GCA_025353905.1 Hymenobacter sp. | reverse complement strand
GTCAGGCTCACGATGCCGTCGGCCTGGGCAATGAATTCGGCCTCCTTGCGCTTGTAGTGGCGGTAGAGGGTGCGGTAGAAAGGCTGGCGCACGTCCCAGATGCCACCCTCCACGCGCTCATCGACCCAAAAGCCCCGCATGTCGAACAGAAATTTCACCCCGAAACGCTGCCGCAGCACTTGGCCGATGCCCGCCGCCACGTAGCTGCGGCAGTGGACCAGGTCGAACTGGTGCGCCGCGTGCAGCCGCAAAGCCGCCTGGCGCAAGCGGTACTGGTCGTACACCTTGGCCACGATGGGCGGGCGGCTGGTAAACGAAATATACTCCCAGCGAATGCCGGCCGCCGCCACTATCGCCTCGATAGTAGCCCGGTGCGCTGCCAGGCGCGCGGGCTTCTCGGTCGAGAGCAGCGTTATCTCGTAGCCGAGCCGAGCCAGCCCTTCCAGGTAAGGCAGCACCTGCGACTGCCCCAGCGGGTCGGTCATCCCGTCGTAGGTGATGAATAACACCCGGGGCGGGCTGGTGAGGTCGTGATTCATGTGTTTTATTAGCTGGAGCGGCTTTCAGGCCAGTGTATTTGCTCGCCGCCCGCTCACCTCACGAGACCCCTGTGGGGCATAGCCCCCTCCCCCGTGGGGAGGGGGGACTAGCTCTAGTTCTAGCTTTAGTCTCTAGTCCTAAGTCTGCTTTAGAGCTAGAACCAGGGCTAGTTCCCCCTCTCCACGGGAGAGGGGGCTATGCCCCACAGGGGTCTCGTGAGGTGTCGCCAGAGCGGCCGCGTAAGGTCAGTAAAGCCCGCAAAAACCAACGCGGGTTATCGGCTAATTTGAGATGTCAGTGCAGTTATCCTACCACCTCGTGAGTGGCTGCCCACTGGTGGAGTACGACCAGCAGCCAGAGCCGGTTGTAGAGGTAGTCTTCGCCCTGCTCGAAGCGCTGGCGCAGCTGGCGCACCGGCTCATACTCCACCAGACCGGCCCGGCGCACGGCCGCTTCCGAGGTGTATTCATCGAGCAGGTAGCGTAGTGGCCCGCGCAGCCAGGCCCCGAGCGGAATCGAGAACCCTTGCTTGGGCCGGTCGAACAAGGCCGCCGGCACGTAGTCGTAGAGCACCTGCTTGAGCAGATACTTGGCTCCTTCGGGGTGCATCTTGAGGCTGGGGGCCAGGTTGAGGGCGAACTGCACGAGGCGGTAGTCGAGCAGTGGCACTCGGGCTTCGAGCGAGTGGCGCATGGTAGCGCGGTCAACCTTCACCAGCAGGTCGTCCTGGAGATAATACGTGAGGTCGAAAAGCGCCTGCTGCTCGGCCGCGTTGAGGTGGCGGCCGGCGGGCAGGGGCCAGGTTTCGGGCAGGGCAAACGACGCGGGCGCGGGGTGCGCCCGCAGCAGCCGGCTGACTTCCGCGCCCGAAAACAGGTACTGCTCCTGCGAAAACAAGTGACTGCGCGCCCCAGCGTGGCCGCGCTCGTCGAGCAGCTGAGCCACCCGGCGGGCGCGGTTGTTGCCCAGGCTTTGCAAGGCCACCCGCGCCGGCTGGCGCAGCAGCTGCGCTCCCGGCCGGGCCAGGCGCCGCGCCCACTGGTAGCTGCCGTAGCCCAGAAACAGCTCGTCGCCGCCGTCGCCGGACAGCGTCATCGTGACGTGCGCGCGCGCCAGCTTGGCCACCATCAGCGTGGGCACGGCCGACGAGTCGGCGAAAGGCTCGTCGTAGATGGCGGCCAGGTCGGCGATGCTGGCCTGCGCCTCGCGTTCGGTTACGGTGAAGCGGTGGTGCTCGGTGCCCAGGTGCTGCGCGACGGCCGCCGCGTACTCGGCCTCGTTGTGGCGCGCCGACTCGAAGCCAATCGAGAACGTGCGGACCGGCGTGGGCGAAAGCTGCTGGGCAATGGCCGTAACGAGGCTCGAATCGATGCCCCCGCTCAGGAACGTGCCGAAGGGCACGTCGGCAATCATGCGGTAGCGCACCGAGCTGGTCAGCAGCTCTTTGAGCTGCGCCTTGGCCGCCGGCTCATCCGCCAGCGGCGTGCTGGTCAGCTGGTCGGCCAGCCGCCAATACGGCGCTTCGAGCAGGCTGGTAGCCGTCACGCTGAGCTGGGCCCCCGAGTCCATCTTGCGAATCTGGGCGTAGATGCTGCGCGGGCGCGGCACGTAGCCCAGGTGCAGAAACTGGGCTACCGCCGCGTGGTCCAGCGTGAGCTGCCGCCGGATTTCGGGCACTGCCACCAGCGACTTCAGCTCGGAGGCGAACGCGAAAAAGTTGGCATCGCAGTAATAGTAGATGGGTTTGACGCCCATCCGGTCCCGAAACAGCTCCAGCGTCCCGGTTTGCCGGTCGTAGATAACGATGGCAAACATGCCGTTGAGCCGCTGCACGAAGGCTGGCCCCAGCCGCACGTAGGCTTCCAGAATCACCTCGGTGTCGGAAGTCGTGTGGGTAGTCAGGCTCAGCTCGCGCTGAATTTCCTGGAAGTTGTACACCTCCCCGTTGTAGATAATGAGGTAGCGCCCGTCGTGCGACTGCATGGGCTGGTTGGCCGCCGCCGACAAGTCGATAACACTCAGCCGGCGGTGGCCCAGGCCCACCCGCCCGTCGTAAAAAAAGCCGTCGGCATCGGGTCCGCGGTGCGCCAGGCAGGCGTTCATCTGCCGCAGGCAACCCTCCGTGAGTCCCTGCGGCCCCCGGTTCAGAAACCCAGTAATTCCACACATAAGCTACGCTACTTGATGATGAACGGGCCGACAGGCTAATCGGTTGCTAAAGCTTCCTCGTAAAGCTGCGTGAGCTGCCGGACAAAGCGCTCCTTCGAGAACAGCTTGGCTTGCTGCCGCGCGGCTGACTGCCGCTCGGCTAAATTAAGCTGGCCATCCAGCACGGCCTGCACGGCGGCCACCCAGGCCGATGCGCTGCGGTTCTGAAAAAAGATGGCCGCCTCCCCTCCTACCTCGCGCAAGGCCGGAATGTCGGACAGCAGCACGGGTAAGCCCACTGCCATTGCTTCAACCGGGGTGAGGCCGAACGATTCGGAGAAAGAGGTCATCGTGTACAGATGATAATTCAGAAAAAGCGCGCTTACGTTGTCGGCCCGTCCTAAGAAAGCAATGTTAGGTAACCCTAGCTCTTGCACTTGCCGCTGATAGTCTGCTAACAGAGGGCCTGTCCCGTAAATATCAATCTGCACCAGCGCGCCCCGCAGCAGGGCCGCCGCTTCCAGCAGCAGCTCATAATTCTTTTCCGCCTTTATGTTACCGACGGCTACTACGCGCAGCGTGGCGGGGGCAGTCCAGGACGAGGGCAGGGTCGCGGATTGATAAAACTCGTCGCGGATGCTGTTGTGAATGGTGCTCAAGCGCTGAGTAAACCCACACCTGTCCGTCAGCACTTGCTTGATATACTGTGACACAGCCACCGTAAAGTAGGACGACCGGTACGTGAGCACGTCTAACCGGCGTAGCACCTGGACTTTCCAGTTTTCGCGCATGGTGTCGTAATCCGCGAAGTGGTACGTGGTAACCAGGGGCAACCGCTGGCCCACGGCCAACCGGCCCACGAGCGTGGCCCAATATAAGTGCGTATGTACCAGCGTGACTTCGTGCGTTCGTAGCAAGGTGCGCAAACGAAGTGCCGTCGAAAGCAGATACCGATGTCCACGGTGCTGTAAATCAAGGCAAGTCACGTCGCCCGATAATTCCAGGCACAAGTCCTTTGGACCGTTCAGCAGCACTAATAGGTGTTGAGAATCGGGCAGGCTTTTTATAGTTTCTACTACCACACCTTCGGCACCACCGCGCGCGAAAGAATCGATAACGTGCGCAATCATTGGCTTGCGTGACCGACTCGACTTATTCTCCGCCATCTATTTACTATCAGAGTAGAGTTCCGAACATTGCTTATCATGGTAAGCTGGTCCGTCACCGAATAATTTCATGGCAGCATTGTCTCACTGAAAAATAAAGCAGTACCTATAACTAGGGGCTAGTAAGTCGATAACTATTTATTGACTAGTAGTCAATGGTTTAAAATTCATTAAAGCAGGGGCTGTCCGCGTAGCAACCGTACATATTGCGCCCGCAGATGCTGTCCGGCGCTACCGGATGGCCCAGTGGTGTGCAGTAGTAACCAACGGGTAAGGTGGTAGATGCGCGTGTGTAGGGGACCATATGTGCGGCGTAAAAAATCAGCTTCGTTCGCCATAACCATGCTGGTCTGGTTGAGCTGCTTTTCTTGCTTCGTACTCTGAGAAAAGTGGTGCAACACTCGTGCCGCCGCTACGTAGCGAATGCCATAGCCCAAGCGGCGAATAGCATGGCTCCACTCTAAATCTTCGGCGTACATGAAAAAGTCATCAGGTAGCTGGCCGCCAGGCAGCCCGGCCAGTACCTCACGCCGGAAATGGAAATACGCACCCCAAACCCAATCAGGCTCCAGGTCTGAGAGATGGTCGAAAAACCCTCCCATTAGTATCCGCCCTGCTTGAGCCGCAGGCAATAACTTCTGCAGGCGCAACAGCTCAATAATCTGTAAGCGTACGGATGGGAACCGACCGCACTGCGCCTGTATGCGCCCATCAGGGTATTCAAGCCGCGCTGTAGTTACGCCCAAGCGGGGGTCAGCGAGCAGGGCCTGGTAGGTGATAGTCAGCGCGTCGTTGCGGCAGGCCGCGTCGGAGTTGAAGAGCAGAATCGTATCGCCAGTGCTGTGCTTGATGCCGAGGTTGTTGCCTTTGGCGAAGCCCGAGTTATCGGGATTGCGCACTAGCGTAATACCGTCGCCAAATTTCTTCACAAACAACTCCGCATCACACTCGGTCGAAGCGTTATCGACCAGCACAATCTCGTAGCTCACCCCGTGGGTTTGCGCCTGGATGGACGCGATAGCTTCACAAGTGAGCCGGAAGGTGTTGTAATTGATAATGATAACGGAGACTTGCATTCATTCGGGAGTTGAAGGAGATGGCAGCTGTTCAGCTGAGCAAAAGCAAATGGCGGCAAAAAGCTGCTCTTGTGCATCGGCGCTCACCGCCAGCTTAAACCGACCACAGGGGCAACGGCGACATGGGTCTGGTAATAGCTGATGTCGAGGTTATGAAGCTGGATAAAGGCGGTAAGTCGGGCTCTGTCAAAGGTTTTGTATGATTAAATAGGAAATTAGCGGGGCTGACTTCCTATTTAATCACACAAAGCATGAGAAATAAGCTAATTAAAAAAAGGTGAGGTATGCGTCATTTTTTATTACTTAATAATAAATTGCTGAATTTTCAACAAAAAAGTAGAGCTTATTTGCGGGGAACGATTATTTTACAACAGCCGGCACTTTGCGGTGTCTCAAGCAATAAAAAGCTTCTCTGGCCAGCGGAACGTATTGTCCTGTTGTGCGAGCCAGCTGCCAGTAAGTCAGTAATCCCCTCTTTAAATCACCGTGGCGAATGTCATTGATGGCGTTCTCGCGGGGCAGCTCGTCGAGCCGCCGTTGGTTGATTGCCTGCGCTTCGGGCAGGTTGGCCGCCTGCAAAGACTCAGCTAGCCAGATGCGGACTTGCTGCTCGAAAAGCAGCATTCGTGGCCGATTCTGGCTCATGCTCCCCCCGTGAGTACGCACAATAGCCCATGTGTCTGGGGTATCCTGATACTCGAAGAAGGCGCCATGTAGCGCGCACCGTAACCAGTACTGCCAGTCCTCCAGAGAACGAAGGCTTTCATCAAAAAAGCCGACCTCTTGAATCAGAGTTTTCCTTACCAAGGGCGCGTTTACAACTAGTTGGTTGAATGTCACGAGTAGCCCAACGACTTGTTTACCTCGACCCATTAACGGTAGCATCCAACTAGTATGCGTTGGAGGAAAGTTCTGGGTTGTGCTGAGTATGGTCGGCTCACCATGACGAAAAAAGCGCACCCCACCATATACTATATCAACTTCTGGTCGCTTCTCAAGCAGGGCAACCTGGGCTTCCAGTTTACCCGGCACTATAAAGTCATCGGAGTCTAAGAACTGAATGTACTCTCCCGTTGCCTGCTCGATGCCGGTATTGCGCGCCGCTGACAACCCCCCATTGTCCCGATAGATGTACCGAAACCGGCTGTCACGCGCTTGATATGTTTCGGCTACTTGTTTTGTATCATCCGTCGAGCCATCATCTACGATAAGGCATTCCCATTGCTGATATATTTGGGCTACCAATGAGTCAAGGGTTTCTGCTAATAACCAGCCGTAGTTGTAGCAAGGAACGATGATGCTGACGCGCATTGTCATGATATTACTACTTGACGAACTCTTTCTACAACTTGCACCTGATAATCAATAGTAGGCCGAATTACACCTGGTAATACGCTATTATTACTTCCCATTGACTCATTCAGCACCTCAAACTGACATACGTCTTCCTGCTTATAGAGCGCGTACCGCTGATTTTCTCCGAAGATGAGCTTGAAACGATAAACACCAGCGTTTAGCAGGTTAGGTGGCAAGGTGCCTACTACCGCATATATCGCCCGTTGGGAATCAGACATCGCAGTTACCATTACGCCATGATGGAACACCGTTACCTCGTCGGCGCTGGTTAGCTCGAATGTAACGTCAAGATTAATGTTTGTTTTCTGATTTAAAAAAACAACTTCGAAGCGAACACCCGACGAAATAGCTATCTCATCGCCGTGCGCCGCGGAGACCTCGAATTTAAGAAGTCGGATATTATCGTTACCAGGGGCGCTTTCAAGCGACCCTACGTGCTCGAACCGGGTGTTGCCCTCATTGGTGCTCTGGTAGAAATTGACGGCGGTCTTCTCAGTACCACTAAACACTACCTGCCCCTGGCGCAGTACGAGTCCCTGGGTACACATTTGCTTGACGGCCGCCATGTTATGGCTCACGAAGAGTACCGTGCGGCCATCATTCACGCTCACGTCCTTCATGCGGCCGATGCATTTCTTTTGAAACTCAGCATCACCCACCGCCAGCACCTCATCCACGATGAGAATTTCCGGCTCCAGGAAAGCGGCTACGGCGAAGGCCAGGCGCACGTACATTCCACTGCTGTAGCGTTTGACGGGCGTGTCGATGTAGCGCTCGACTCCCGAAAAATCGACAATCTCATCGAATTTACGGGTGATTTCCTGCCGGCTCATGCCCAGGATGGCCCCGTTGAGGTACACGTTTTCGCGCCCCGTTAGCTCGGGGTGGAAACCGGTGCCGACTTCCAGCAGCGAGGCGATGCGGCCACGCAGCTTGATGCGGCCGGTGGTAGGAGCCGTAATCTTTGACAGTATTTTGAGCAGCGTGGATTTACCCGCCCCATTACGCCCGATAATACCCAGCACCTCGCCCTGCTGCACCTCAAAATTGATGTCGCGCAGCGACCACACGTAATCACTCGCCCCCTTGGCCGTGCGGTCGTTAACCTCGCCTATCGTGGCAAACGGGTCTTCCTTACCCCGCAACCTAGCCCACCAGCGGTTAAGGTCGTGGCTTAGCGTACCCGTACCGATTTCACCCAGCCGGTATTGCTTGCTCAACTCCTCCACTCTTATAGCAACGCTACTCATAAATCAAAAATAATAAATTATTTCTTAGCCAGTGGCAAAGGTGTAAGAACAGGGGAATGGGTCTATTTAAACGGTATCGGTAAAGCTTTTCTCGACCCGATTGAAAATAATAGTTCCCAACAGCAGAATACCTAATGTAATGAGGGTGCTGTAAACCAAATAAACCCAGGCAAATGTGCCCGTACCTAAAAAAGCGTACCGGAAGGTTTCGAGAATGGCACTCATTGGATTAGCCAACACCAGCCACTGGTATTTTTCGGGAACCCGAGCCAGCGGGTACACGACCGGCGCGGCGTACATGAGCAGTTGGACTCCGAAAGTAAGTAGCAGGGCCAAATCACGGTATTTGGTAGTGAGCGCACTGAAAATCATGCCTAGCCCCAGAGCCTGCAAGCCCATGATGAGTACCAGCACCGGCGTCAGCAGTACCAACCAGTTCGGGTGAATGGTATTGGTCGTCACCCAGTAAAAAGCCCAAACGACCAGAAATAGTCCGAATTGAATGCCGAAGCGCACCAGGTTGGCGATGACGATGGAAAGCGGCATGGTCAGACGCGGAAAGTATACCTTGCCAAACAACGCCGCGTTGGCAGTAAACACCGTAGCGATAGTCGTCAGGGTTTGGGAGAAATAGCCCCAAATCGTAGTGCCGGCCATGAAGAAAAGAAGCATCGGCACGCCGTCGGGGGCCAGCTTGGCGATGTTGCCGAAAATGACCACGTAGGTGAGCGTGGTAAGAATAGGCTGAATGAAAAACCACAGCGGCCCAAGAATAGTCTGCTTATAGTTCGACACGAAGTCGCGCCGAACAAAGAGCAACACTAGGTCGCGGTAGCGCCATACGTCGCCAAGGCGCAGGTCGAGCAGCCGGGTTTGCGGCTCAATGACCTCGCTCCATTGCTCGTCAGCGACAAAAGCGTCTGCTGGTGCGGTAGCTAACGCTGAAGTAGCGGGTTGCATAAGAATCAGTGAATTAAGTTAGGGCACCGCCACTAGAGTTGGTCGGCGCCGCGAAGCAGGGTTTACGCCCGACTTCGCCGCAATTTATTGAGCAAAGACTGGGACCGGGCGACATACCGCGGAGGCAATTTCAGCGTGGCTGCCATCAGCAAAACCAGGCTGGCCTTGTCTTTTTTGAACTGATAGCGCAACCGCAGCCAATGGTGAGCGCTAACGCTGCCCAAATGATAAAGTTTTTCAGCTATATCGTGGACCTGACGCTGAATTACCGCATCACCTTCGCTACTCACTCCCAACTGCTTGCTCAGCAGCAGCGCCGTCGATTCCAGGAGCTGCACCTGCCGCTTGTGCACGAACGAGGAGGAATGGATACGGTACTGCACAGTGGGTTCGGGCTGATAAATCACCTCGTATTTACGAGCCAGTCGCAGCCACATATCCCAATCCTCAAAAGCCAGGCTCTCGTCAAAAGGGCCAATTTCAGCAAGACACTCACGGCGCAGCATAACCGCCATTGCCGGGATGAAATTCATTCGCAACAATTCCAACCAAACAGAACCCGAAAGCGGTGTTGGTGAGCCAGGCTCATATATGGAGGTGGCAATCAGGGCACCGGCGGAGTCTATCTTGACCACATCACTGTACACCAAGGCTACGTTGGCGGGAGCTGCTTCGAACAATGCCACTTGGCTGCTGATTTTGTGCGGCAGCATGATGTCGTCGGAGGCAATAATGGAGACGTATTGTCCGTGAGCATGGTCCACAAGACTGTTAGCGACCCGGCATACACCAAGATTACGCTCGTGCAGAATAAAGCGGTGCGGCAGCGTGCAGGTGGCTAACCATTCATTGATGACAGCTACTGAATTATCAGTTGAGTAGTCATCGACAATAATAAGCTCTAGATTAGGGTAATTTTGATTGCGTAAGCTCTCTAACGTTGCCACGACGTAGCGGGCGTTGTTGAAAGAAGACATACACAGGCTAACAAGCGGAAGAGCCATAATAGACGGGGATATTTAAAAATAATAGTGTACTTGTTCGACATAAATCACTCTTGCACAATTGCCTGATGAGGATAGACTACTGCAGGGTCAAGCTGCTTGAGCAGTCGGGCCGGATTACCACCGACGACTGAGAAGGGCGGAAAAGAACTTGTCACGAAGCTATTAGCTGCTACTACACAAAACTCGCCTAACGTGGTACCAGGCATTATTATAGCATTAGCACCAATCCAACAATCATCTCCTATAACAACTTCAGCTGCTTTAATGGGAAAGTACCGTTGCATCAATGGACTTGCATTAGGGCCAGAGTTAGACATAATGTTGACGTTTTGAGCAATGCTAACCCGTTCACCAATGGCTACCGGGGCAGCGTAACCTTGGATGAAGGCATTAGGTCCGATGTAGGTGCTAGCCCCTACTTGCAGAACGTGTGTTGATGAGCCAAAAATGCTGCACCAGCGGCTTATCTTGACATCATTGCCCAATCGCACGTTGTTTACCGAGCTACTATCATCAATGATAACATTTTCTCCTAACGATATATTGGCGACAATCATGTGCGTACTACCTTATATTGTGAGAATTGAGTTAAACAAACAGTAAAATAATTCATGGCCTCCTCGGTTAGACTCTGATGAACCGGAATAAAAAACGCCTGCTCCCCATAGAAAACACTACAGTGGATACCACAGGCCCACAGGAACTCCTTTAATTCTGGTAATAACCACTCAGCAGGAGCTACGAACATAAATACAGCTGGCACTGTGCCGTCGTCAAAACTAAAACGCGGTGCTATACCCAATGGAGCCAAGCGAGAAGCCAGGGTAGCGTGATTGGCTCGCCTGACTTCCCCAATGGTATCGGTTTGAGGTAAATAATGAGTTAATGCTTGACGCAGATAGGCTACAGTATCCAAGTCAAGTAACTCTTCAGGCCACTCCTGCCCAGACGGCCCCACTAATAAGCCTCCAAATTGAATTGGGAAATATTTAGCAAAGCTGTATATGATGTAATCACCCACTCGGCCCATTTCGTTATGAGCCGTCGCCGAATGAAAGGAATAGCAACAGTCTTCTATAATTGGAAGGCCATGCTCACGAAGGGTATCTATTTCTGGGTATGGGACCCCGAATTCATGATTGACCAGTATTGCTCTTGTATTAGGCTGCCATTGCCGAGACCATTGACACACTCGGGCTATTTCATTGGTCACGCAGCTACTAACGTACGTATTGCCTGTACTCGTAAGAATCGTAACGCAATCTTCTGAACTGAGTTCTAGATGGCGCAATGCCTCGCGCAAAGCCTGACGACCGTTAGCTGTATACATCCAAGGTCGGCCAGCCGCACGTTTGGTTATCAAGGCATCAGCGTTCGTATAAGTAGCGAATGGAGGAGAGGGCTGAGTGGTCGTGAAAGGATTAAGTCGGTGTAAAGGCCGCAGGTCGTCCAGCAGGTCGAATACAAATCCTTCTCTTACGAAAGGGCTGTGTGCCATTATATATTTTTCTCGTAAACGTCTAGCAACTCCAAACTAGCGCCAAATCCCTCTTTCTGCGCCAATAAGCCAGCATTGAGCTTGCCTTTGACAGTAGATGTTCCAAAAGAAAAACGTGGCACTTGGCCTTGCATTTCAGTAAGTACTTGAGCCAAAATAGCATCAACAGCCCCTACAAGTTTGCCTTGCTCGGTGGCCGAGATGTATTGCGTATGCGCGAAACCGTGTCCTTCGTCCACGAACATTACTACACCTCCCACAACTACTTCCGACTGCCGGGCTACATAAAGGCGGATATTGTCAGGAAAGCGTTGTTGTAGCAACCTGATTTCAGCCTCGGTATGAACTGGACGCACTCCGTGGGTATGCAATAAATTCTCGGTAAGAAGAAGCCAGAATAGAGCAAAGTCCTCACTGGTTTCTACCAGCAGTCCCGCAAGGCGGGCTTTACGAATATTATCTTTCCGGCCCTTATTAATTCGCAGGGGCTGCGTGAGGTTAATCACCGAGTTCAGTTCCCGGCTTTGCAAGCTGAAGCCCTGCTGATGCAGATAAAAAAGACTGGCGTCAGTCGGCACTCGACAAAACACGCGGGGAACTGGTTTAATAAGAAGCGTTATAAAGCCCGCTTCCCGAAGAGTCTCCATCAGTATGGTGTATACTTCTTCCAATACCGGGTACTTCAGTTCCTCAGCGCAAACAAGTCCTCCATACGTAAGTCCGGGATGCGCTACCAGAGTATCCAGCGTAGGCGTATTCCAAGCACGGGCCGCCACGAAAACCGCTACTAAATCTGGGCCACGCCACACCAAGTAGGAAAAGTCTTCAAACCGGTCAGCGTGATAGTCCATAAATTCGCGCCGGAATAAAAAAGTCCCATTGACGGATTGGTCAATCAGTGCGTTCCAAACCACTGCATCATCGGGCCGATAGCGCCTAACCTGAAGCTGCGTTTTCACTTGTGGGTTCATAGCAGATTTCGCCTGCTGGCAGCGAAAATTAATTGTTCTGATTCGCGATGAGTACAATATCATCGTACCACCGAATCGGGCATGAGATAGGTCTAGTAAACGTGTCTGATGCTAAAAGAAATTTTCCCAATTCACGGCGACTGAAGTATACCCTAAATCAAAATAGATTCACTTTGAGAAGGATTAACGTAGTTCAGCTTTATCATAAGCGATAGCTCAGGTTGTACAGTGTACGCTGCTTGGGCTAGCTGCTTACTAAAAACTGGCTATGGCAGCCGTAACCGCCGCTACGTGGGCTTCTTCCATGCCAGGCCACATGGGCAGGCTCAGGCAGGTAGCAGCCAGATTTTCGGCAATGGGAAATGCCCCAACGGGAAAATTCAGCGCCTGGTACGCCCGTTGGCGGTGGGGCGGCACGGGGTAGTGGATGAGCGTGCCGATGCCCTGCTCGACCAAATGCTGCTGGAGCGCGTCGCGATGGGGCGTATGCACCACGTAGAGGTGATAGACGTGGGTGGCACCGGGCGCGACGACGGGTAGGCGCAAATCGGCGATGCCGGCCAGGTGCTGCCCGTACCAGGCGGCGATTTGCTGGCGCTGGACCGTCCAGCGGGGCAGCTCGGCGAGCTTGACGCGCAGCACGGCAGCTTGCAGCTCGTCGAGGCGGGAGTTGTAGCCCACCACTTCGTTGTAGTATTTCTTCTCGGAGCCGTAGTTGCGAAGCACCTGGGCCTGTTGCGCCAGGTCGGCGTTGTTGGTCGTCATGGCTCCGGCATCGCCGAGCGCGCCGAGGTTTTTGCCGGGGTAGAAGCTTGTGCCGTTGAAGTCGCCGAAGCTGCCCGTGAGCTGCCCGTCGAAGCTGGCTCCCTGGGCCTGGGCGTTGTCTTCGACCACGTACAGGTTATGCTGACGGGCAAGGGCCATGATGGGACCCATCTCGCAGGCCTGCCCGTAGAGGTGCACCGGCATGATGGCGCGGGTGCGGGTGGTGAGGGCGGCCGCGATGCCGGCCGGGTCCAGGTTGCTCGTCACCGGGTTAGGCTCGACGGGTACCGGCGTGGCCCCCACCTGGGTGACGGCCAGCCAGGTGGCGATGTACGTGTTGGAAGGCACAATCACCTCGTCGCCGGGGCCTACGCCCAGCACGCGCAGCGCCAGCACCAGCGCATCCAGGCCGTTAGCTACCCCCACGCAATGACTGACCTGGTTGAAGGCCGCGTAGCTCCGCTCGAACTGTTTTACCTCGTCGCCCAGCACATACCAGTACGAATCATAAACCCGGCCAATGGCCTCCATAATGTCCGTCCGTAAGGGCGAATGCTGCGGCTGGAACGAGAGAAAGGGGACTTTCATAGCGGCAAAGATACGAGCCTCCGATGTTCAGCGGTCAGGTCAGCGCGGTTTGGCGCGGTCAGATGCTTCGGGCAGATGGGTCTTAAAACGGCATTTGGACCAGCGGGCTGTTGGTAAGCAGCCGGTAAGCAACTGGCCGGGGGGAGCTGCCTCCTACCCCCGGCCCGTAGCTTTGTTTACTTATGAACTCGACTTACCTCCTCATTATGGCGGGCGGCATCGGCAGCCGCTTCTGGCCCTTCAGCCGCACCCGGCACCCGAAGCAGTTTCACGATGTGCTCGGCGTGGGGCGCTCCATGCTGCAGCTCACAGCCGAGCGCTTTGCCGGCTTGTGCCCGCCCGAAAACGTGTTCGTCATCACCCACCGCGACTACGTGGGGCTGGTACGCGAGCACTTGCCGGACCTGCCGCCCGACCAGATTCTGGGCGAGCCGATTGGGCGCAACACGGCCCCCTGCATTGCCTACGCCAGCTACCGCATTGCTCAGCGCGACCCCCAGGCCACGCTCATCGTGACGCCCGCCGACCACGTCGTGCTGCGGCAAACGGTGTTTGAGGGGCTTATCAACGAAGCTCTCGCGGCGGCCCGTATCCACGATGTGCTCATCACACTCGGCATTCCGCCCTCGCGGCCCGACACCGGCTACGGCTACATTCAGCGCCTGGAAGAAACGCAACTGCCCGATACCAATTTGTTCAAGGTCAAAACTTTCACTGAAAAGCCTAACCTGGAGCTGGCCCGGCTCTTCATCGATAGCGGGGACTTTCTCTGGAACGCAGGCTTATTCGTATGGCGGGCCGAGGTCATCATCGCGGCCTTTCACCAGGTGCTGTCCGACATCGCCGAAGTGTTCGACGAAGGACAGCACCTGCTCGGTACGCCCCAGGAGGCCGGGTTTATCGACGAAGCCTACGCCCGTTGCCGCAACATCAGCATTGATTTTGGGGTGATGGAGAAGGCTGACAACGTGTACGTGCTGCCCGCCGACATCGGCTGGTCGGACCTCGGCACCTGGGACTCGCTGCACCGCGTGAGCCAGGCCGACGCGCAGGGCAACGTCGTGGACGGCGAGGTCTTGCTCTACGACACGCGCGAGTGCCTTATCAAAACTCCCAGTGACCGCCTCGTCGTGGTGCAGGGCCTGGAAGGCTACATTGTGGCCGAGCACGGCAACGTGCTGCTCATCTGCCAGCGCTCGGAAGAGCAGCGGGTACGGGATTTCGTAGCCGATGTGAAATTGAAGAAGGGCGCGGCGTATTATTAGCCTCTTTTGAACAGCCATAATCACGCCCCGATAAAAAACCACCGCGATGAGACGACGCTCGTCCGCACGGCAGTTTTCCCCATCTGGATAGCCTCAAACGGCGGAATAGCATCTATCCGCCGCGAGGTGTCTATCGCTGCCCTAGAAAAAAATATTGAAAGGTTTACACTAATCTATTTTTCGGCAAGAAGCTTACGTAAATAGATATCAGCCGATTAGGATGCCAGCGTCACTGCCCGCACGGTTATCAATTCGGCCCGAACTATCAACCCTTCTTACGCCACACTTCGTGGAATTTATCATACGAGCGAATGTAGTCCGACTCTTCGTAAGGCTGCGAAGCCAAGACGAGCTGCACCGCCGAGTGCGAATACTGCATGGTGTGCCAGACGTGGGGCGGCACGTAAAGCCCCACGTGTGGGTCCTCCAGCCGGAAAGTCTGAATAAGCCCGTCCGCTGATTCCGTGGTAACGGTTATGCGCCCGGCCACCGCGACAAGCACTTGTTCCGTCTGGTAATGGGCGTGCCGTCCGCGCACGATGCTTTCGGGCGTGTAATACGTCCAGAATATTCGGCGAACCGGGAAAGGCACATGGGGTTGCAGCTCGTCGGCCACCGAAATGTACCCAGTATTAGGCTCACCTAATTTGGGAAACTGAATCAGAATAGGGTCTTGCATACGTCAAGTTAGAACACCGTTCGTTTGGTTAAGTCAGCCTGTTTATCTCGCGGCGGCAGTCGTCACCTTGACGTGTTCCTTAAAATACTCCAGCGTCCGGCGCAGGCCTTCGGCGCGGTCCACTTTCGGCTCCCAGCCCAGGATTTCTTTGGCCAGGGTAATATCCGGGCGGCGCTTCATCGGGTCGTTTTCGGGCAGGGTCTGGTAGGTGGGCCGAAACTCGACGCCAGTGAGGCGGGCGATTTCCTCACCGAACTCCTTGATGGTGATTTCCGACGGGTTGCCAATGTTCACGGGCAGGGCGTAATCGCTGAGCAGCAGGCGGTAAATACCCTCCACGAGGTCGTCCACGTAGCAGAACGAGCGCGTTTGGGAGCCGTCGCCGAACACGGTTAGGTTTTCGCCGCGCAGCGCCTGCGAGAGGAACGCGGGCAGCACCCGGCCGTCGTCGAGGCGCATGCGCGGGCCGTAGGTGTTAAAGATGCGGATGATGCGCGTTTCCAGGCCGTGGTGGGTGTGGTAGGCCATCGTGATGGCTTCCTGAAAGCGCTTGGCCTCGTCGTAGCAGCCGCGCGGGCCGACCGGGTTCACGTTACCGAAGTAGGTTTCGACCTGCGGATGCACTTCCGGGTCGCCATACACCTCGGAGGTGCTGGCAATCAGCATCCGGGCTTTCTTGACCCGCGCCAGACCCAGCAGGTTATGGGTGCCGAGCGAGCCGACTTTCAGGGTCTGAATCGGAATCTTGAGGTAGTCAATCGGCGAGGCCGGCGAGGCGAAATGCAGGATGTAGTCGAGCTTACCCGGCACGAAGACGAACTTCGATACGTCGTGGTGGTGAAACTCGAAGTCCTCGCGCTTGAACAGGTGCTCGATGTTGGCCAGGTCCCCGGTGATGAGGTTGTCCATGGCAATGACGTGGTAGCCCTCGGCCAGGAAGCGGTCGCAGAGGTGCGAGCCGAGAAAACCGGCCCCGCCGGTGATGAGAACGCGTTTTTTGTCGGACATGGTTGTCAGTTATTGGTTGTCAGTTGTCAGGCTTTGGGTTAATTGGCACCGTCAGCAAAAACTGACATCTGACAACTAACCACGAACAACTAACTGGTGGCCGCCTCCACGTGCGTAGTCCGCACGCCGATGCAGTGGTAGGCGAAGCCGGCTTCCTGCAATTCGCTGGCATCGTAGATGTTGCGGCCGTCAAAGATGACTTTCTGGGCCAGCAGGCGGCCGACGACCGCGAAGTTGGGAGCGCGAAACTCGGGCCACTCCGTGACGACAAGCAGCGCGTCAGCGTCGAGCAGCGCGTCGAACTCGTCTTTGGCGTAGCGGATGCGCTCGCCGAGCGCGTGGCGCGCCTCGGGCATGGCCACCGGGTCGTAGGCCGAGACAGTCGCGCCTTCGGCTAATAATTTCTCGATGATGACCAGCGACGGAGCCTCGCGCATGTCGTCGGTTTTGGGCTTGAACGATAAGCCCCAGATGGCGAATTTCTTGCCCGCCAGCTCGCCACCGAAGTGGCGCTTTACCTTGCCGAAGAGCACTTCCTTTTGGGCGTCGTTCACGCTCTCCACGGCTTGCAGCACCCGCATGGGGTAGCCGTGCTCCTGGGCCGTTTTGATGAGCGCCTTCACGTCTTTTGGGAAGCACGAGCCGCCGTAGCCGATGCCGGGGTAGATAAATTTGGTGCCGATGCGGGCGTCGGAGCCAATGCCCTGGCGCACTTTGTTCACGTCGGCCCCCATGATTTCGCACAGGTTGGCGATGTCGTTCATGAACGAGATTTTGGTGGCCAGCATCGAGTTGGCCGCGTACTTGGTCATCTCGGCCGACGGAATATCCATAAAAATAATCGGGTGTCCGTTGAGCAGAAACGGCTTGTACAAGCGGCGCATCATTTCTTCGGCCCGCTGCGAGGCCACGCCCACCACGATACGGTCGGGCTTGAGGAAGTCGTCGATGGCCGCGCCTTCCTTCAGAAATTCGGGGTTCGAGGCCACGTCGAACTCAATTGCTTCACCGCGCTGTTGCAGGGCCTGCTCAATTTCGGCGCGCACCTTGGCGGCCGTGCCCACGGGCACGGTGCTTTTGGTCACAATCACGCCGTAAGAAGTCATGTGCTCGCCGATGCCGCGGGCCACGGCCAGCACGTACTTCAAGTCGGCCGAGCCGTCTTCGCCGGGCGGGGTGCCGACGGCGATAAAGGCTACGTCACAGCCGGCAATGGCCGAGGCCAGGTCAGTGGAGAACTGCAAGCGCTCCTTGGCCACGTTGCGGGCCACCATCTCCTCGAGGCCCGGCTCGTAGATGGGCAGGATGCCCTGACGCAAGTCATCAATCTTTTTTTGGTCAATGTCGATGCACGTCACGTCAATGCCGACTTCGGCGAAGCACGTGCCCGTCACCAGCCCGACGTAGCCGGTGCCTACCACTGCTATTTTCATATCAGATGAAGTTGAAGAACTTTATTTCGTCCCCGTAAACGCAGCGAAGCAGTTGACGGACGTTCTTTTACTGATTATTTAAGTATTTTTTCCACCAATACTGAAACACGAGCAGCGCCCAAACGCGGGCGTGGGCGTCGCCGGGGCTGCTCGAATAAAGCTGCTTTTTGAGCGCCTGCACGGCGGCCCCGTCGAAAATGCCTTGCGCGGCCACGAACTCGTCGGCTAGTAAATCCTGCTCGATGAGCGGGCGCAGCTCGCCGCGCATCCACTTGAGCAGCGGCACCTCGAAGCCCTGCTTGGGGCGGTCATACAGCTCGGGCGGCAAGAGCGGGCGGAAGGTATCCTGCACGATGCGCTTCTTCATCTTGGCATCGACTTTCGAGCTGACGGGCAGCGAGAACGCGAAATTGACCACCTGATAATCCAGGAACGGGCTGCGCACTTCGAGCGAGTTGGCCATGCTCATACGGTCTACCTTGACGAGCATGTCGTCGGGCAGCACGAGCAAGGTATCCGTGAGCAGCACCTCGTTGAGGTCGCCCTCGGCGTGGATGTGGTCCAGGATGTCTTTGCGGCGCTTGGCGGCGAGCTTTTTGCCCACCTTGCGCCGGCTCGCCGCGCTGAGCAGCGCGTTGGCCTCGCTGGCCGAGGCGAAGCTGGCCCAGTCCCAGTACCGGTCTTTGGGGCCGCTGAGCATACCGCGCGAGAAGCGCTGAAACTGCCGGATTTTGTTGCCCAGGTACGAGTTGCGCGACTTAGGCAGCACGTCCCAGAGCAGGTTCAGGCCCGTCACGGCCTCGGCCCGGAAGCCGCCGGCCCGCACCTGAAACTCGCCCCGGTGCTTATTGTAGCCGCCAAACAGCTCGTCGGCCCCGTCGCCGCTGAGCGCCACCGTGACGTGCTGGCGGGTGCGCTGGCTGAGAATGTGCACGGCCAGGGCGGAAGAGTCGGCGAACGGCTCGTCCAGGTAATCCAGCATCTGAAAGATGTGCCCGTACAAGTCGTCGTTGGAGAGCGAGAACACCGTGTGATTGGTGTCGTATTTTTTAGCGACGAGATTAGCGTACTTGGTTTCGTCGAAGAACGGCTCGTCGCGGAAGCCGATGCTGAACGTGTTCAGGTGCGGGGTGTGGCGCGTGGCCAGGGCCGTGACGACGCTCGAATCGATGCCACCACTCAGAAAAGCGCCCAGCGGCACGTCGGAGATGAGGCGGCGCTCGGTAGCCGCATCGAGCAGCGTCACCAGGCGCTGCTGCTGCTGCTCGTAGGTGAGCTTATTTTTGGCAACCTTCTTCGCGTCGTACGGCACCCGGTACCACCGCTTGCGCAGCACCTTCCCGCCCTGGATAATCAGGTATTCGCCGGGCATCACTTTCTTGATACCCTTAAAAATCGTGGCCGGCGCGGGAATGTAGTTGAGCTGCAAATACTGGCTCAGGCTCACGTAGTCGAGCTTGCGCGGCGCGCCCAGCGCGAGCAGGCTCTTGATTTCGGAGCCGAACAGCAGCTGGTCTTCGTCGCGGTAAACGTGCAGCGGCTTCTCGCCAAACCGGTCGCGGGCCAGAAACAGTGAGTCGTCCTCGCGGTCGTAAATGGCCAGGGCAAAAAACCCGTTCAGCCGCTTCAAAAACCCGCGCCCCTCGGCAATGTAGAGCTTGAGAATAACCTCCGTATCGGTTTGCGAGCGGAACGTGTAGCCGCGGCGCTGGAGGCGCGCGCGCAACTCCTGAAAGTTGAAAATTTCGCCGTTAAATACAATGGTATAGCGGCCCGACTCCTCGGTCATGGGCTGATTGCCGTCGGCCGACAAATCCAGAATAGCCAACCGGCGAAAGCCCAGGCCCACGGAACCATCCACGAACTGACCTTGCGAGTCGGGGCCGCGCCGCACGATGGCCTCGGTGGCGGCGGGCAGGTTGGCCAGCGTCCGGCGGCCGGCATCAGAGAAGGCGTAAACGCCGGTTATTCCACACATAGCTCGGGGCAAAGATACGGCCGGGGTGCAACCTTGATAAGAGTAGCAGGGTAAGGGGGTAAGCGGGCAGGAGGGATTTTGGGGGTGGCTGAGTACGGGGTAAGCGGGTATAAGTTAAGAAATATCTCCTCCCTTTTACACCCTTACCCCACCCCAAAATCCCTCCTACCCACCTACCCGCTTACCTCCTCACCCTCCTACCCTAAGAATATGAGCCTCCAATCCGAATTCGACGCGGCCGTGCGACAGGTCAATGACTTGTCCGATGCCGAAACGGCCAAGCACATGACCGACCTCTACGGCCTTTACAAGCAAGCCACCGACGGCGACGTGAACATGAAGCACGACGAGGTGAACCCCGACGCGGCCGACCTGCCCAACGGCCCCGCCGGCCTCTCGCAGGCCCAGTGGGAGTCGTGGGACAAGTACAAGGGCCTGCCCGAAGACGAGGCCAGGCGCCAGTACGTGGCCCGCGTAGCTGAAATTACCGGCGCGGCCAGCGAGCCTGTCGGGGTCGATATCATCCCGACCGATGACCGTACCAACGCCCCGCAACCGGGCACTACGGGCGGCTTGCGCGGCGACATCACGGCCGGCGCGCCCTACGGCGGCGAGGAGTTACCAAAAGAAGCGCAGTAACACCAAGCTCCAGCTTGGTGAATCGTCAGGCTATGAATGAGTAGCCCCGCGGTTTTACCAAGCTGGTGCTGGGTGTTACCCTGGCTGCCAATAGGAATAGGGCCAGTATTGCCATTCTTCCACGAGTCCAGCCTTGACTGGATTGGCCAAAATATAGTGCCGGATGCGGTCCGCTTCGGCGGCATCGCGGCACAAATGGTCGTACGTTTCCCGGTGCCAAAACGGACCGCTAAGTCCAAGCACTTTATTAGCTCGCTTGGCAGAAAAGCTTTTGATAGATTGCAGTGTTCGAGCCAGGGGCGGCGCATTATCGGGCAGCGTTACCAAGGCGTGGACGTGGTTGGGCATTATACAATAGCCATTCAGCAGGTACGCGCACCGCTGTTCATGGTAGTGCATGGCGGTTTGCACCAGGGCGGCAATGGCTGGTTCGCGAAGCCAGGTTGGCCCGGCGCACCCGGCCAGTAGCGCGTCGAACCGGCCGAAATAGCGACGCTGCCGGGCGTAGCTACCTTCTACCCGGCCCGCACGGGCATCGGCTTCCGACCACTCGTGGTGGCAAGCGGCCAGCACATCGGCGGGCAGTGTGCCGGCCAAGCGGAAAGTCAGAAAAATGGTAGCGCCGACTGGTAGCCAATGCGGTAGGTTTCGCTCGTAAAAAGTCAAGTCTGCCATGTGTGAAAATACGTGATAGCAGGCGCTGGCTTGAAGACAAGAACGGTAGGGTCGCTCGGTCGTGGGCCAACGATTCACCAAGCTGGAGCTTGGTGTTACAAGCACTGCCGGTAAATAGCGTACAGAATGCGCCTATCCCGCTCGGTCAGGCCGGGGCTCAAATCATTTTGCACGAAGTGCCGCTTGAAGGCTACGATAGCATCGGGCAAATTCCGCGTGTCGTAGCCGATGATGCGCAGCGCTTCGGCGGGCGACAATCCCGGGCCGGGCCGGCCGAGCGAATCGGCGGGTGCGAAGGGCGCGGCGGTGGTGTCGGCGGCCACGGCGGCTGTGTCGTACCAGAGGCCGTAGCCGCGCTGGGCCAGCCGCGCCCAGGGGAAGAGCGCGCTCGGGTCGTTTTTGCGGGTCGGCGCGATGTCGCCGTGGCCGATGAAGTTGCCGGTGGGTATCTGGTAGGTTTTCTTTAGCTGACCCAGCACCCGTAACAAACTGACCAGTTGCGCCTCCTGAAACGGCTCGCTGCCGTCGTTGTCCAGCTCGATGCCCACCGATACGGAGTTGATGTCGCTCACGCTGCCCCAGCGGGCCGCGCCGCCGTGCCAGGCGCGCAGATAGTCGTTGAGCATGTGCACCGTTTGGCCGTCGCGGCCGATGACGTAGTGGGCGCTGACCTGAGTGCGCGGCAGCGTAAACGTTTGGAGCGTTTGGGCCGTGCTCGTCTGGGCCGTGTGGTGGATGACGACGTAGTTCGGCTTGCGCAGGTTGAAGTTGGTCGTGCCGACCGGGTAGCCGAGCGTAGGCAGCGAGTCGGGCGCGGCGGGCAGCGGGCGCAGCTGCCGGCTCAGAGCGCGGGCCTGCTTTCGGTAGCTCCGGTTGGTGGCGGCGTAGGGGTTCGGGGCGCAGGATGAGGCCGTGGCAGCGGTAGCGAGCAGCAGGGCGGCGAGGTTTTTCATGGACTTGATTTATAAAAAACCGTCATGCTGAGCAAAGCGAAGCATCTTGCTCGCCCCGTTAGGTTAGTATCCTAACGGAGCCAGCCAAGATGCTTCGCTTTGCTCAGCATGACGGTCAAATAAACTTCCGAAAACTTACTTGGCGTAGGCCACGGCGCGCATCTCCCGAATCACGGTTACCTTAATCTGACCTGGGTACTGCATTTCCTTCTCGATTTTTTGCGAAATTTCGAAGCTTAGCTCGCCGGCCCGCTCGTCGCTCACGTTCTCGGCATCGACAATCACGCGCAGCTCGCGGCCAGCCTGGATGGCGTAGGTCTGGTTCACGCCCTTGAAGGCGCCGGCGGTTTCTTCGAGCTGGCGCAGGCGCTTGATGTAGCTTTCCATCATCTCGCGGCGCGCGCCGGGGCGCGAGCCCGAAATAGCGTCGCAGGCCTGGATGATGGGCGAAATCAGGGCCGTCATCTCCGTCTCGTCGTGGTGGGCGCCGATGGCGTTTACCACGTCGGGGTGCTCTTTGTACTTCTTGGCCAGCTCCATGCCCAGGATGGCGTGGGGCAGCTCCGGCTCCTCAGTCGTCACCTTGCCGATGTCGTGGAGCAGGCCGGCACGGCGGGCGTGCTTCACGTTGAGACCCAGCTCGGCGGCCATCGTGGCGCAGAGGTTGGCTACCTCGCGCGAGTGCTGCAGCAAATTCTGGCCGTAGGACGAGCGGAAGCGCATCCGGCCCACCATCCGAATCAGCTCCGGGTGCAGGCCGTGGATGCCGAGGTCGATGACCGTGCGCTCGCCGATTTCGATAATCTCCTCCTCAATTTTCTTGGTCGTTTTGGCCACGATTTCCTCGACCCGCGCCGGGTGAATGCGGCCGTCCTTGACGAGCAGGTGCAGCGACAGGCGCGCGATTTCGCGGCGCACCGGGTCGAAGCCCGAGATGATAATGGCTTCCGGCGTGTCGTCCACGATGACTTCGACGCCCGTGGCGGCTTCGAGCGCGCGGATGTTGCGGCCCTCGCGGCCGATGATTTTGCCCTTCACGTCGTCGTTTTCGATGTTGAACACCGACACGCAGTTCTCGATGGCGTGCTCGGAAGCCGTGCGCTGAATCGTTTCCAGAATCACCTTTTTGGCGTCCTTCGTGGCCGTGAGCTTGGCCTGGGCCACGGTGTCCTTCACGTAGCTCGACGCTTGCAACTGGGCCTCATTTTTAAGGCTTTCTACTAATTGCTCACGGGCTTCGGCGGTGGTCAGGCCCGCTATTTTTTCGAGCTGGCCCTGCACCTGGGTGAGCTGCTCGGCGGCGGCTTGCTCCTTGGCTTGCAGCTCGGCCAGCATCGTTTCGTGCTTGGCCTGGCGCTTTTCCTCCTGCTGCTCCAGGCGCTGGCGCTGCTGCTCGGTCTGGGCTTCGAGGCGCTCGCGGGTGCTTTCGAGGTCGGTTTCCTTGCGCTGCATTTGCTCCAGCTGGCGCTGGGTGGTTTCGGCCAGCAGCTTCACGCTGGTTTCCTGGTCTACCACACCCTGGCGGCGCTCGGTCAGCTCCTGGTCGAGGCCGCCACGCAGGCGCTGGGTTTCAGCTTCAAACTCGCGGCGCTCGGCCTCGAACTCGCGCCGCTTCTGCTTTTGCTCCTGCTCATACTCGGCTTTGAGGGTGCGGAACTTGTCTTTCGACTGCTGTACGCGCTCATCGCGGGTGCGGGTGGCCTGGGTTTCGGCTTCTTCGAGAATGCGCTGGGCGCGGGCCTGGGCTTCGCCTTCGAGGCCCTGTTTGGCCTTGCCGGCCAGCTGCCGGCCCGCGAGCACCCCCACCACGAGGGCGAGTACGGCCGAGAGCAAACAGTATATTATAGTGTAGGTCATGTAGTTGAAGTAGTTGAAGTGAAGCAAACCAATGCTCACGCAAAAAACCCGGAACCGATATCGCGGTTTCCGCCCCACCTCGAAGGGGACGAATGCGCGCGACCCGGCCGGGCCAAGCAAGTTTGAGGTGCTTTCGGGTGCCGACCACAGAGGTCAGCCCTTGAGCACCACGCCAGTCAGCAGCCCGTCCAAGCGCACGAGGCGTTCGGTGAGGGCAGCGTCGGTTCCATCCTTTTCCTTGCTGACTTTCAGCGAGTCAGCCATCGTGGCGAGGGCGACCATCGCCAGCAGGTCCTGTTTGTCCTGGATGCCATACTGCTCCCGAAATTCGCGCAGCCGCTCGCCGAGCAGCCGGCCCGCGAGGCGCAGCGGCTCCTCGTCGGCCACGGCCACCTTCATGGGGTATTCGCGCTCAGCAATGCGGATTTTTACGGATAACTCACTCATCGGGAGTGTTTTACAGGGACACCAGGACGTTCAGGGCAGCGGTCGGTCAGTCTCTCAAATAAACCAGACACTTGTCCAGTTCGCGGATGTATTCGTTCAGGCGTTGTTTCAGCTCGTTGGCCTGGGTGGGTTCCCCGCCAGCTATAGTTTGCACAAGTTTAACTATGTTTTGCTGGTTTTGGTACTCGCGCAGCTGTTTCTGGTGGTCGCGGCCGTCGGCGCGCAGCTGCTCGATGGTCGTGTTGGCATCGCTCAGCTCCTCGCGCAGCTGCTGATAGGCAGCCACTAAGGTCGTTACTTGCCGCTCCAGGCGGTCGAGCTGGGCGAGTTGCTGGGAGGATGCCACGGGAAAATATTTGTGAGTGGGCGAAGGTAGGGCCGCGCGCGGCGCGGCCCAAAAAGGGCGCAAAAAAGCCCGCCGGAGCGGCGGGCTTTTGTAGGACGCAGCCTTTGCTGCGTCAGGCGTCAGAATAGAGTTGCCGGGCTGAGCGAGCGACGCAGCAAAGGCTGCGTCCTACGCCCGCTTCCTACCCGCGCTTGACCTTCGTTTTGACCTTGCCGCCGTCGGGCGTTTCGGTTTTGGTCTTGCCATCGGGCATGGCACCGGCGGCGGCTGGAGCGGCTGGAGCGACCACCGCCGCTGCTACGGCTACCGGCTGGCCGGTGATGTCCACGTCCACCACGTCGTAGCCGAGCTTGGCCACGTCGGCGTAGGCTTTGGCCCGGTCGCCGACTATTACGATGTACATTTTGTCGGCGGGCAGGTATTTCTGGGCGCTGGCCTGCACGTCGGCTTTGGTCAGGTTTTTCAGGATTTCCTGCTGCTGCTGCACGTAATTGGCGGGCAGGTTATACTCGACGAGGCGCGAGAGGAAGCCCGCTTTCTGCTGGCCGGTCTCGTAGCGCAGGGCCTCAATCTGGCCCACCGAGCTTTTCAGGAAAGCCAACTCCTCGTCCGTCATGCCGGTGCGGTAGTTCGTGATTTCGCTCATGAACTCCTTCACCGAGGCGGCCGTAGCGTCGGCCCGCACCCCAGCCTGGGCGGTGTAGGGGCCGGCGTAGCGCGAGCCGCTGAAGCCCGAGCGCGCGCCATAAGTGTAGCCCTTGTTCTCGCGCAGGTTCAGGTTGATGCGCGAATTGAAGGCCCCGCCGAGCACGTAGTTCGACAAATAAGCGCGGTAGTAGTCGCCCGTCGCATCGTAGGTGAGCGGCGTGAGGTAGCCAACCCGGATTTCCGACTGCGCGGCACCCGGCTTATCCACGAAATAAATTTTAGTTTTCTCGGGCTGCACGCCGGCCACGTCGGCCGGAATGGTCACCTCGCGCTGCGCCCAGCTTTGCAAAAAGCCCAGCTGAGGCATGAGCTTGGCCTGGTCCACGTCGCCCACCACGACGAGGTGGCTCACGTTGGGGGCGTAGTTTTTCTGGTAGAAGTCCTTCACGTCGGCCAGCGTGAGCGCGCCCACCGAGGCGGCGGTGCCGGCCACGGCGGTGCCGGCAATCGAGTTCGGCCCGTAAATCAGGTGGTTATAGGTGAGGTCGGCCATCACGCCGGCCTGGGTGCCGAAGTTGCCAATCAGCTCCAGCTGCTGCTTTTTGAGGCGGTCGAAATCAGCCTGGTCGAAGCGCGGGTGCAGCAGGCGCTGGTCGAGCAGGGCCAGCGTGGCGGGCAGGTTCTTGGTCAGGCTCTGCACGAAGACGGTCGTTTCGTTATCACCCCCAAAAATCTGAATGTTCGAGCCGAGCTGCTCCAGCGCGGCCGCCATTTCTTCGCCCGTGTACTTCTCGGTGCTCTCGTTGAGCATATTGGCCGTGAGCTGATTGATGCCCGCTTTGCCGGGCGTGGTCTGCTCCAGCCGGTGCCCGCCACGCAGGGTGAGCTGCATCGTAACGGCCGGAATCTCGCTGTTTTTAGTGCCGATGATTTTCAGGCCGTTGGCCAGCGTCTGCTGATACAGCACGGGCACTTTCACCACCGGATTGGCCCCGCCGGCCGGCTGCTTGGCGCGGTCAAACGTGTCGGTGGCTTTCAGGTATTTCAGCCCCGCGTAGCCGTAGTCGGGCGCTTGGTAGCCCGCCTTATCAATCACGTAGTTGTCGGGCTTGGCGGGGGCACCGCCGGTTTTGGGCACCACGCTCAGCACCACCGCCTTCTTGCCGCGCACGTACTTATCGAACACGCGCTGCACGTCGGCTTTGGTCAAAGCCCGCAGCTCTTTCAGCTCGACGGTGAGGTGATTAGGGTTGTTGAAATACGTCTGGTTAGCGGCGAGCTGGCTCACTTTGCCGCTCACGCTGGCCAGCGAATTGATAGTCTGGGCCTCGGTGCTGGCCTTGAAGCGGCGCACGTCGTCGTCGGAAATGCCGCGGCGGCTCAGCTCGGCGATGCTGGCCCGCATCTGGGCTTCGAGCGAGTCGAGCCCCTTGCCGGGAAACGGCAGGGCGATGAGAAAGAGCTGACCGGCCAGCTCCGAGTTCGCCTGGCGGGCCTGGGCCTGCACCGCTTTCTGAGGCTTGACCAGGTTTTTGTAGAACAAGGACGTTTTGCCATTACCCAGAATATCGGCCAGCGCGTCGATGGCCACGGCGTCGGGGTGGCCGTTGGGCACGGTCGGAAACACCATTTGCAGCATCGGGAAGCGGATGTTGTCGGTGTAGCTCACGTAGCGGTCCGCCGTCAGCACCGGGGCGGGCAGCTTCTGCACCGGCACGGCCGGCCCGCGCTTGATGGGGCCGAAATACTTCTCGGCCAGCTTCACGACTTCGGCCGCTTTCACGTCGCCGCCCACGGTGAGCGTGGCGTTGTTCGGGCCATACCAGCGCAGGAAGAAGTTCTTGAGGTCGTTCACGTCCGAGCGGTCCAGGTCTTCCAGGTAGCCGATGGTCAGCCACGAATACGGGTGCCCGTACGGGTACAGCGTTTTATTGACGTATTCCTGGGCCAGGCCGTAGGGCCGGTTGTCGTAGTTCTGGCCGCGCTCGTTTTTCACCGTCGAGCGCTGAATCTCAAATTTCTTCTGGCTCACCGCATCGAGCAGAAAGCCCATGCGGTCGGCTTCGAGCCACATGCCGGTTTCGAGCTGGTTGCTGGGCAGCGTCTCGTAGTAGTTGGTGCGGTCCTGGTTGGTCGAGCCGTTGAGTGTGCCGCCGGCGGCCGTTACGAGCTTGAAATGCTGCTGGTCGCCGACGTGGTCGGAGCCCTGAAACATCATATGCTCAAAGAAGTGGGCAAAGCCCGACTTGCCAATCTGCTCCCGTGCCGAGCCCACGTGGTAGGTCACGTCCACGTGCACGAGCGGGTCGGAATGGTCTTCGGCCACGACGACGGTCAAGCCGTTGGGCAGCACGTACTTCTCGTACGGAATGACGACCTCGCCGGGCTTGGCCGTCACCTTCTCAATGAGCCGCGCCCCGCCGGCGGTGGCCGTCGGCTTGGCCTTCAAGGTCGCGGGCTTGGCCGTGGTCGGCTTCGCGCCGTTGGGCTTGACAGCCGGTTTGGCGGCGGGCTTAGTGGCTGGTTTAGCAACTGGTGCTTGCTGAGCCAGCACCGGGGCGGCAACGAGGGCTAACCCGCACAGCCAGGGCAAAGAAAATCGCAGATTCATAGGATGCAAAGGATGGGGTGAGCTGACAGAATATGCAGCCAGCCCACAATGTTACTTCACAAGTATGTCATGCGCCAACTCGCCGCGCCGCGCTTTAAGCACGACCACGCAACCGCGTCCATAAACTAACTAAAAAAATTAGCTAACCTGACTAACAAATTCCATTTTTACGCTTACCTTTGGCCCAAGTGCGGGGAGGTTGGCTACGCCCTCTCCGAGTGTCTCCCGCCTCCACGGCTGCTTTTCCCCGGAAAAGCAGAAGCCCGTGGTTGGCGCCACGGGCTTCTTAGTTGAAAAGGGTGTTTACTCACTCCATACGTCTCGAACCTCATGGAGAAAAACCCGCATTGGAAGGATGTTACGTCGTAATCACTCTTCGGTTACCGGTCCGGCTGCTTGTGCGGCTGGGTCGGTGACTGGTGCTGCTGACGGCCACGTACGGCCTGCTGCACCACTAGTCAGCATCGGTAAGGGAGGCCAACCGGCCTCCCTTACTTTGTAACAGGCTCAAAGGTAAGGGATAGCGGGCAAAAAACCGCACACCGGCCCGCAGCCGGCTCACTTGCGAATGAGCGCCCCGGCCTGCCGCTCAAACTGTTGAATCAGCCGCTGCATCACCTGGTCGATAGCCTGCTCGGTGAGCGTCTGAGCGGGGTCTTGCAGCAGGAAGCTCACCGAGTACGACTTTTTGCCCGTCCCCAGGTTCGGCCCCTCGTACACGTCAAACACGTGGAGCGCGCGCAGCAGCTTGCGCTCGGTGCGCCGGGCAATGACGCGCAGCTGCTCGAAGGTGACGGCCGCGTCCACGACCAGCGACAAATCGCGGCGCACTTCCGGGAAGCGAGGCAGCTCCTGGGCTTGCAAAGTAGCCGCGTAGTAGCGCGTGAGCCAGTCCCAGTCCAGCTCGGCGTACCAGACAGGCTGGCCCACGTCGAGGCGCTTGAGTACGGCCGGCGCGACGGCTCCCAACTGCGCAACGGCCTGATTCTGAGCCATCAGCGTGAGACCACCGGCCAGGCCGGGGTGCTCGGTGGGTTGCGGAGTCGGCTCCGGGTGGCCGAGGGAGGCCAGCACCTGCCGTACGGCCCCGGCCAGGTCGGGGAAGGCGACGGGCCGGGCCGGGTGCTGCCAGGTTTCGGCCGTGGCCGCGCCCGTCAACCAGAGGCCGAGCACGTTCTTTTCCACGTACTTATCGCCCCGTCGCTGATACGTGCGCCCGAACTCGTAGAGCTTCAGGTCGCGCTGGCGGCGGTTGATGTTGTGGCGGCACACTTCGAGGCCCGACGTGAGCAGGGCCGGCCGCAGTACGTTCAAATCCTGACTGTTGGGGTTGAGCAGGCGCACCAGCGCGGGGTCGGGCGTGGCGGCCGTCTCGAAATACGCCGCGTTGGTGAGCGAGTTGGTCAGGATTTCCGAAAAGCCCTGCCCGCTGAGCAGGCCCGCCGTGCGCTGGCGCAGCACTTCCGGGTCGGGGTTGGGGAAGGGCGACAGGAACGAGGCCGCGTTATGGGGCCGCAGCGGCACATTGTCGTAACCATAAATGCGCAGAATCTCCTCGATGACATCGGCCTCGCGGGTCACGTCCACGCGGTAGGGCGGGATGCGGAGATGCCAGGTTGCTTGTTGCTTATTGCTTGTTGCTTGTCCTTTTTCAGGCTCTTGAGTCAGGACGCTTGCTGTCTCATGTCTCATGTCTAATGTCTCATGTCTCACCTCAATGTCCAGGCTGCTGAGAATCTGCCGAATTCGGGCCTCGCCGATTTCGTGGCCGATGAGTTGGCTCACGCGGCTCAGGCGCAGCGTGATTTCGGCGCTGGAGATGGGATGCGGAAACTCGTCCACGACGGGCGCGGCCACGCGCGCGCCGGCCACTTCTTGCAGCAGCAGCGCCGCCCGGCGCAAGGCCACGGGCACCATGTACGGGTCGGTGCCGCGCTCGAACCGAAACGAGGCGTCGGTTTTCAGACTGTGCGTCTGGCTTGTGCGGCGCACCACGGCCGGCGCGAAGTAGGCGCTTTCCAGAAACACGCGCGTCGTGCCCGGCCCTACCCCGGAGCTTTTGCCGCCGAATACGCCCGCCAGCGCCAGCGGCCGGCCCGGCCCGTCCGCGATTACTAAGTCAGTTGGCACGAGCGTCCGCTCCACGCCGTCAAGCGTCGTGAATTTCTCGCCCGCTGCGGCCCGCTTCACCCGAAGCTCAGCGCCCGCGAGCTGGTCGGCATCGAAGGCATGCAGCGGCT
>JANXNW010000259.1 GCA_025353905.1 Hymenobacter sp. | reverse complement strand
GTTGGCTAACCAATAACCGTAGACTGGCAAGGTGTTACGAACGAAAAACGGTCAATGAAGAATCCTTTATATTGCTAAGTAACATCCGCCGAATAGTCAAAATGTGCTAACTTAAACAGCCTCTAAGAGTTAAGAGTTAAGAGTTAAGAGTTAAGAGTTAAGAGTTAAGAGTTAAGAGTTAAGAGTTAAGGGTTAAGAGTTAAGAGTTAAGAGTTACAGATTGACGGCCCAGGCCAACTCTTAACTCTTAACTCTTAACTCTTAACTCTTAACCCTTAACCCTTAACTCCCAACTCCCCTCCCCACACCGTGTACTCTTTCGGCCACTCCAGCTTCGGCACCTCGCCCTCAAACAAGCCGAACACGGCGGAGCCGGAGCCGCTCAGGCTGGCGTAGGCGGCTCCGGCGGCGTAGAGGCGCTGCTTGATGTCGGCCAGCACGGGGTAGGTGGGGGCGAGGGCGGCTTCGAAGTCATTGAAAACGTGGGCGCGCCAGGCGGCGAGCGGGCGGGCCAGGCTCACGGCGAGTGGCTCGGCGGGTGGGGCGGGGCGCACCCGGCCGTAGGCTTCGGCCGTGCCGATGGCCAGGGCCGGATAGACGACCAGCGCCGACGTGCCTCGTAGCTGGGGCAGGGCGAGGTCCTGGAAGACATCGCCTTTTTCGAGGGCCAGCCGGGAGCGGTTTTCGATGAAAAACGCGCAGTCGGCCCCCAGCCGACGGGCGTAGACTTCGAGCTTTTCCGCGCTCAAATCCAAGTTGAATACCTCGTTGAGCGCGCGCAAGGCAAAGGCCGCGTCGGCCGAGCCGCCGCCCAGGCCCGCGCCGATGGGCACGACTTTATGCAGGTGCAGCAGCGCGGGCGGCAGAGCCGGATGGTCAGTCCGCAGTAGCTCATACGCCTTCAGGCAGAGGTTAGTGGCCGGCTCGCCGGGCACGGGCCGGCCAGTGAGCGTGAGCGTGGTAGGCTGGCCCGTGGGGGCGGGCAGCACGTCGAGCACGTCGGTCCAGGGCAGGGGCACGAAAGCCGTTTCCAGGTCGTGGTAGCCGTCGGGCCGCCGGGCAGTAATGCGCAGGCCCAGGTTGAGTTTGGCGTTGGGGAAGGTGAGCAAAAGAGTTAAGAGTTAAGAGTTGAGGGTTTTGGTCCGTCATTGCGAGCAAAGCGAAGCAATCGCATTTGTTCGGCTTGTTATTCGGCTCGTCAGACGCGCTCAACAGGTACGATTGCTTCGCTGCGCTCGCAATGACGGGCCAAAACCCCTAACTCACACCTCAACATGTATCCTGGCAAACGCCTGCTCGATTTGCTCCTTGCCCTGCTGCTGCTGCTGCTCACGCTGCCGCTGCTGGGGCTGAGCGCGGGCCTGGCGGCGGCCAGCAGCGGCGGGCCGTGGCTGTTTCGGCAGCGGCGGCCGGGGCTGCATGGGCAGCTTTTTACGCTGTTCAAGCTCCAGACCATGCGGCCTGGCCCCGGCCCCGATGCCGCGCGGCTCACCCGCGTGGGGCGCTGGCTGCGGGCTACTTCGCTCGATGAATTGCCGCAGCTCTGGAACGTGCTGCGGGGGGACATGAGCCTCGTCGGCCCCCGGCCGCTGCTGCCGGAGTACCTGCCCCGCTACTCGGCCCGGCAGGCGCGGCGACATCTGGTGCGGCCCGGCCTCACGGGCTGGGCGCAAGTCAATGGCCGCAATGCCATTTCGTGGGAGGAGAAATTCGAGCTGGATAACTATTACGTGGACCACGCCAGTCTGGGGCTGGATTTGCGCATTCTCTGGCGCACCCTGGGGCGGGTGCTGGGCCGGGGCGGCGTGTCGGCGGCCGGCGAAGCCACGATGCCCGAGTTTCGGGGATAATTGGTGTGCTTGGTGCTTGGGTCTGTTCTCGAACTATCATATTCAAAACCCAAAACTCAAGCACCAAAAAAAACTCACCCCCGCCGTAACGTTGCGCCTGGCCCGACGGTAGCCAGCTCCAAATTCCTTTCACTCTTATTTTTCCTGACCCATGAAAAGTTTTCTGCTGCTGACCCTGCTGACCTTCGTAATCAGCTTCCACACCCGCGCCCAGGACGGCGGGGCCGCCCAGGTACGCCCCGTGGCGGCGTTTACAGCCATTAGTATCGGTTCGGGCATCGAGCTGACCCTCACCGCTGGCTCGGCTCAGCGCGTGGAAGTGAGCGCCAGCACGAGTGAGCTGCGCGAGCGCATCCGCACCAGCGTCGAAAACGGCGTGCTCACCATTCGCTACGAAAACCCCAACCAGCGCGGTTGGAATAACTCGATGCGTAATCAGCGCCTGCGCGCTAGCGTGACGGCCGACCAGCTCACGGCCCTCACGGCCGGCTCGGGCAGCAGCGTGCGGGCCAGCGGCAACGTGGCCGCCGCGGCGGCCTTTCGGCTCGACGTGAGCAGCGGGGCCAATGTGGAGGCGGCCGACCTGAGCACGGCCGCGCTGACCGTGCGCCAGAGCAGCGGCAGCACCGTGCGCCTGAGCGGCCGCGCCCCGCGCCTCGACGTGGACCTGAGCAGCGGGGCCACTTTCAGCGGCGAGAAGCTGTTGGCCGAGCAGTGCCGGGCCGATGCCAGCTCGGGGGCCAGCATCGAAGTGGCCGTAAGCAAAGAATTGAGCGCCCGTGCCAGCTCGGGGGCCAGCATCCGCTACCGCGGCCAGCCCCAGGTGACGAAAGTGGTGAGCAGCGGCGGCAGCGTGAGCGGTGGGTAGGAGGGTTTTTAGGGTAGGAGGGTAGGAGTTCGGTTCTTTTGACTCACATCCTCCTACCCTCACACCTTAAAAACCCTGAATCATCCTCCCAGCAAAAACACCGCTGGGCGCTTGTGCAGCGCCGGCCGCTCGGGCAGCTTGCGCCAGTCGGCTACCGACAGGGTACGCAGGTATTCGGTGGGGGCGGTCAGGTCGGCGGCCACGCAGAGGCGGGTGGCGGGCTGCAGCTGGGCGAGCAGGTCGGTTAGCAGCTGGTCGTTGCGGTAGGGCGTTTCGATGAAAAGCTGGGTTTGGTCGCGCTGCTGAGCTTCTTTTTCGAGCTGCTTGAGGGCGGCTACGCGGGCGGTTTTTTCGATGGGCAAGTAGCCATGAAAAGCGAACCGTTGCCCGTTCAGGCCCGAGCCCATGAGCGCCAGCAGCACCGACGACGGCCCTACCAGCGGCCGCACCGGCAGACCCAGCCGATGGGCTTCCTGGGCCAGGGCCGCGCCGGGGTCGGCGATGCCGGGGCAGCCGGCTTCGCTGAGTACGCCCGCCGCCAGGCCGGGCTCGCGCACGAGCGGCTCCAGCGCGGCGCGAACCTGTGCCGGGCTGCTATCCTTGTCAATCAGCCCGAAGCGAATATCCTCAATTACCCGCGTTGGGGCCACTTCCTTCACGAAACGACGGGCCGTGCGCAGGTTTTCGACCAGAAAATAGGGTAGTTGCGCCACGGCGGCCACCACTTGCGGCGGCAGCACGAGGGCCGCCGTGCTTTCGGCCAGCGGCGTGGGTAAAAGGTAGAGCATGGCGGGTTTTAAGCGTGGCAAGGTAGCGCAAACGGGCGCTTGGTTTGCCCAGCCGACTTAACGCCGCCGGCTTTCCAGCACCGCTTCTGGCGGCTCCTCGGCCGTTTGCTCGCGCTGGGCCGCTGTGGGCTCCATCCGGGCCGTTGTGGGCAGCAGCACGTGAACCTGGGTGCCCTGGCCGGGCTGGCTTTCGATGCGCAGCTGGCCGCCGTGCTGCCGCGCGAAGGCCAGGCACAAGGCCAGGCCCAGGCCAGTACCGGCGCGCACATCGTTGGGGCGGGGTGGGGGCGGGGGTAGGCCGTGTTGGTCGGCGCGCAGCAGGGTGGCTATTTGAGAGGCACTCATGCCGGGGCCGTTGTCGGCCACAGTGATGCGCACGGTGGCCGGCTTGGTTTCAAAGTCCGGACGAGCGGTTGGCTCAGCAGCGGCCGACACGCGCACCCAGCCGCCGTCGGGGTCGGCGTAGCGCAGGGCGTTGCCCACGAGGTTGCGCAGCATGGTACCCAGCATTTGCGGGTCGGCGTGTACGCGCAGGCCCGGCGGGGGCGACTCAATCACCAGGCGCACCTGCCGGGCCTGGGCCTGGCCCGCGTACACGGCCCCTACCTCGGCTAGCAGCGGCCCCACAGCCAACGGACGCGGGTCGAAGGGCGTCTCGCCGGTCTGGGTCAGCGTCCAGCCCAGCAGGTTGTGCAGCAGCTCGCTCAGCTGGCGCGCGCTCTGGCGCACCAGTGTGTTGAGCTGGCTCAGGCCGGCGCGGTCCTGCTGCTGCAAATACAGCTCGATGAGCTGCGAGAGGCTGGTGAACGAGGCCACCGGGCCGCGCAAATCGTGGGCCACCAGCGCGTAGAGGCGGTCGTTGGCGGCGGCCTGGCGTTGGGCTTCGGCCGTGGCCTGGCGCAGGGCCAGGTGCTGGCGGGCGAGCTGGTGGTCGCGGCGGCGCAGCTTACCCAGCAGCACGACGGCCCCCGCCAGGGTCAGGACCAGGCCGGCCACGATGGCCAGCAGCAGCCGGGTGCGGGCGCGTTGCAGCGCGGCGTGCTCGCCCAGGTCCCGAATCTGGGTTTCGCGGGCCTGGGCGGCGTAGTACGAATTGGCCGCGACCAGGGCCTGGCGCTGGCGCAAGTCGTTGAGGCTGTCGTTGAACTGCTGCACTCGCCGGCTCCACTCGTAGGCCAGGCGGTAGCGGCCGCACTGGCTGTAGTAGGTGCGGTATTCCTCGTAGCACTCCAGTACGCGGGGTGCCGCCTGGAGGCGGCGGGCCAGGCGCAGGGCCACGCCCAGCGTGTCGAGGCCGCCGGGGTGGTCGCGGCTCAGCAGGGAGCCGGCCAGCGCCACCAGGTTCTGGGCCACCTGGCGGTCGTGGTGCTGGCGGCGGTCCAGGGCTAGCTGCTGGCTGAGCAGCTGCTCGGCTTGCTCGGGCTGGCCCAGGGCAGCATAGCAGGCCCCCAGCAGCCCCTGCAGGCTCGACACTACCCAGCCTGAAGTAGAGTCGGGCTCGGCCGGGAGCAGGCGCAACGCCTGGCGCGCTTCAAAAATGGCCCGCTCGTAGTGACCCGCGTTGAACGACATGGTAGCCACCGAGTTGAGCAGCGTACCCCGCGCCACAAGGCCCGCCGTGCCGTGGGGTACCAGGGCCAGGCCCTGGCGCAGCACGGCCTGCGCCAGGGTAGTGTCGCGGCGGTCAATCAGGGTCGAAGTCAGGTTGTTGCAAGCCGTAGCCGCCGCGCTGCTGTCGCCCAGCTGGCGGGCCAGGGCCAGCTGCTGATAGTCGTAGCGCAGGGCACTGGCCGGGTCGTTGCTGAAGGCGGCGGCCGTGGCCATCAGGCTCAGGCTGCGCAGGCGGCCGCGTGCGTCGGCCTGCGTCCGCGCCTGCGCCTCTGCTTGGGTGGCCAGGCGTAAAGCCAGCTCGGGAGCCGTTTCGAGCAGCGCGCGGGCCTGACGCAGGCGCTGGGCCACGGTAGGCTCGGGGCCAGTTGCCGGGTCTGGCGGAGCCTGGTCGGGCACCGCCGCGCTGGCTGCGCTGGCCTGCGTCAGCAGCAGGGCCAGCAGCAAGGTCAGTTTCAGGGTCAGGTCCCGCAAGCGGGTTGGGTAGGAGCGCATGAGGCCAGCTTCCGACAAGCTCAGAATTTGGAGCCACTAATGTAAGCACGGGCACTGCCTCGCGCAAGGCGCTAGGGGGCGAGCAGATGCAATTCGTGGCTGAGTACCAGCTGCCAGCCGTCGAATGAGTTATGGTATTTCAGCCCCTAACCAGCCGCCGCCGGGCACGGCAAGCTGATTTTTACCTGGTTATTACCAAATCAGTCCATGACTAGCCACGCGGGCATTCGAGCGTCCGCGTACGGGCGCTTTTTGGGCGGCCGCTGGTCACTTCGAAGCTATTTGAGTTAGCCGATTCTGCCGCTTCCAAGTGAGAACTTAGAGCGGTTCTCAGATTAGTGTAGCAGCTCGTCGCCCGTAAACCTCACGAGACCCCTATGGGGCATAGCCCCCTCTCCAAAAGAGAGGGGGGACTAGTTCTAGAGTCTAACTTACTAGTTGCTAGATTTCTAGGGCTAGAAATTAGTCCCCCCTCTCTTTTGGAGAGGGGGCTATGCCCCATAGGGGTCTCGTGAGGTTTACGGGCGACGAGCAAGTACAGGAAAGTGAATTCCGCTCTAGAACTTAGAATTTGTTGGCTTAAGTCAGCCGCCTGAGTGTGGGTCTACGCTCTCAGCTCTAAGTTCCAGGCTCCAAGCTCTTACTTTTTGCTTGGAACCAGCTGCTTAAGCCGCGTCGCCGATGAAGGCGCGCACCAGCTCGAACACCGCCTGCGGGCGCTCGGCGTGCAGCCAGTGCCCGGCCTCGGGCACGGTTACCACCTGCGAGTTCGGAAACAGCGCTGGAATGCCGTAGAGCTTGTCGTCGGCCGTTACGTAGTCGGAGCGCCCGCCCCGCACGAAGAGCGCCGGCTTGAGAAACGGCCGCGGCCCGCTCACCGCCTCGCCGATGGCGGCCAGCGCCCCGGCCAGCACCGGCAGGTTGAAGCGCCAGGCAAACGAGTTGTCGGCTTGCCGGTACAGGTTTTTCAGCAAGAACTGCCGCACGTCGGCCTGCGGAATAGCGGCGGCGAGCGCGGCCTCGGCGGCGGCGCGGCTGCTTACGGTGGCAGGGTCGAGGGCGCGGAGCCCCGCCACGATGGGCGCCTGGTGCGCCATGTCGGAGGCGCGCGGGGCGATGTCGAGCACCACGAGCCGGGCCAGACGCGCGGGCTGGTCGAGGGCCAGGCGCATGGCCACCTTGCCGCCCATGCTGTGGCCGAGCACCGTGAGCCGGTCCGCACCGAGGGCTAGGTGGTCGAGCACGGCGAGCACGTCGGCGGCCAGGGCGGCGTAGCTGTGCTCGGGGGCGTGAAACGAGCGGCCATGGTTGCGCAAATCCACGCTCACCACGCGCAGCCCCGCCTCGTCGGCCCAGCGCCGGGCCAGGCTCTGCCAGTTGTCGAGGGTGCCGAACAAGCCGTGCAGAATGACGAGCGGCGCAGCCGCCGAAGGGCCCTGGTCGAGGTAGTGGAGCATAATTGGTGAGCTGGTGAATTTTTCTCGCTTTGCATAAGTCTTGTGCCTGTGACGAATAATCAGGACGGACGGCAACTACGACACGTTGTAAAGTAAATTCCCCACCTCACCAATTGGCCCAAATCCGGCGGCGCTCCCGCACCACCACGCCGAAGTGGCGCAGGTAATGCACCAGCGCTGGCAAGTCGCTCATCAGCAGGGAAGTGAGAAGAACGTCGCCCTGCGGCAGCGGCAGCCGCACGTACTCGTAGGGTCGCCAGAACACGCCCGGCCAGCGGCAGCGGCTCCATTCTACGGGGGCCGGGCCGGGCCAGCCCTGCCGGCCGGGGTCGTAGGCCAGGATTTCACCCAGATAAACCTGAAACTGTCCCCGGCGCGGGTCGAAAACGAGCGTGGTCGTAGCGTTGCGGGCGTAGTAGCGCAGGTGCAGCCAGAGGGCGGGGGCCGCCAGCGCAAGCACGGTCAGCAGCAGGCCCCAGGCCAGGCCGCGCTCGGCGGGCAGGCTCGAAAACAGGCCCGGCCCGGCCGCGCTCAGGCCCGCGCCCACGGCCAGCAGCGGCCAAGCCAGCAGCCGCAGGTGGCGCACCGTGCTGGTGCGGTATTCGGCCGAGCTTTTGGTGAAAAACCCCAGCACCATTCGGCCCATACCCAGCACCAGCAACCCTACCACGGCCGCATCGAGCAGCGCACGAAACACTTTCATCGCCCCAAAATACGGGCATACACCGCCCCGAAGGCCCGCCCCACGGCCGGCACGCTGAATTCGGCCAGCGCCCGCGCCCGCATGGCGGCCGCGTCGAAGCGGCCGGCCGGGGCCGTGAGCACCGCTGTGAGGGCAGCGGCCAGCGCGGCTTCGTCGCGCGGGGGCACCAGCAGGCCCGCCGCGCCGTCGGGCAGCAGCAGTTCGGGCACACCATTGACGGCCGTGGCCACGGCCGGCAGCCCACTGGCCAGCGCCTCGATGAGCACGCAGGGCAGGTTTTCGTAGTTGGAAAACAGCACCAGCGCCGCCGCCCGCCGCATTTCGGCCGCCACCTGAGCCGACGAAATCTTTCCCAGAAATTCTACCGTGCCGTTGGCCAATAGGCCCAGCTCTTGGGCTAATTGGCGCAAGGCTGCCTCGGCTGGGCCGTAGCCGGCCACGCGCAAGCTTAGGTCGGGATGAAGGACACGCAGCCGGGCCACGACGCGCAGCACCCCGCTCAGGTTTTTGGCCGCTTCATTGAAAGCCGCCACGCTCAGCAGCCCGCGCCGGGCGGCCGGCGCGACGGGCGGATAAAACAGGTCCGTATCGACCACGTTCGGAATGACGACGGTGTGCGGATTCACGCCGCCGAGCGCCGCCAGCGCCCGGCACAGGTCTTGGCTGACGGGCAGCCAGGCAGCGGTGCGCCGCACGAGCCAGCCCGCCAGCCAGCGCCGCCCGCCGCTCAGCCGCCCCGCATTGGCCGGCTGAAAAACGGTGGCGTGTTCGGTCAGCACGTAGGGCCAGCCATAGCGCCAGCGCCACCAAGCAGCCAGCACCGCCGGCCGAAACAGGACATGAGCATGGACGATATCCGGCCCCGCGCCGCCCCAGTGTGCCCGCACCGCCCGCCGCCCCCGCCGCTGACACCTCAGCCACAGCCCCAGCTTGAGCAGCCGGTCGAGCGCGCCCCAGCCGCTGAGCCGGGCGCGGTAGTAGTAGCGCCACGTGGGCACGGCCCCAGCCAAGTCGTGGTCTTCCTCGATGAGGCTGCTCAGCGGCCCGCGCGCTACGGCCGCGAACACTACCGCCGCGTGGGTCGGGCCGCCATCCGGCCCGCCGTGGGCCGCGCTGGCCGCCACGTGTCGCGCCACGAAGTCGCCGTCCTGGTCGTCGTAGCGGTGCGGGTACCACTTGGGCAGGTGCAGGATGCGCAAATGACTTGGTGGTTACTGATTAGTGGTTGCTTATCTGTTCGTGGCGAGCATGTTATGCATCAAGCAATTTTCGCAGGCGCTCCAGCGGCTCCGTGGGTTCGTGGCGGGCGTGGTAGCGCTCGGTTTCGGCGTGGCTGCCCATGTGAAAAGCGGTACGGTCGAGGCGAAAGCCCATGGGATAAAGGTAGGCTTCAACCCAAAAAAGTAAAGCCTGCCCCGGGTGGGGCAGGCTTTACGAAACAACAAACAATCGACAACGACCTAAAACAAATACCGCACCCCGAGCTGGCCCTGCCAGCGCGAAGCGAGCTGGTCCACGGAGTAGGGCGTAGTCGTCAGGGGCGAGTAGGTGAAGGCCGGGCGGTTAAAAGTAGCGGTCGAGAAATTGCGCGAGAGCGCGCCGTTGGCATCGGCGAAGCCCACCTGGTTCAGGCCGAAGGGCACGGTCGAGTTGAACGTGTTCGACACGAAATACTGCCGGCCCCAGTCCTGATTGAGCAGGTTGCCCACGTTGACGATGTCGAACGAAATCTGAATCGTGTGCTGGGCCCCGCTCTGGCCGGCCTCGTTGGCCGTGATAGTGCCCAGCTTGGCTTCGAGCATGAAGCGCACGTCGGCCTGGTTGTTCCAGGGCGTACGGGCGGCATTGCGCTCGGTGTACTGGCCCCGGCGGTCCTTCAGGTAGCTGTCGTTGCTGATGAAGTTATCCAGCGACGCGTACACGCTGGCATCGGCGGGGCGCAGGTCTACGAGGGCACCGGCCGCGTTGCGCTGGGTTACCGAAGTCCGGTCTACGAGGGTCACTTCGCCCGGCGTGGCCGAATTCGGCACGTAAGCCAGCTTGACCTGCTGCTGGTTGTCGCCGAAGAAGTTGTTGTTGTAGACGTAGCTGAACGGCAAGCCGCTGGAGTAAGTAAATACGCCCGTGAAGTAGCCCGTGAAGCGCTCAGCAAAGGTTTTGTGCAGGTTAATCGAGCCGACTACGCGGTGGCGCAAATCGAAGTTGGACAGGGCCAGGGCGGGGTTATTCGGGTTCTGGGCCGGGTTGAGCTGCCAGTTCGACTCGAACGAGTTGCGGATACCGTTGCTGATGTCCTTGCTCTGGCCGTAGGTGTAGGCCACCGACACGTCGAGCAGGCTCTGGATAGTCTGCCCCACCGAGCCAGTGAGCTGGTAGCGGCGGCCTTCCTGGGTGTTGGTCAGCAGGTAAGCGTTCGAGAAGTTGGGGTTTACGCGCTGGCTGCTCGTGGCTCCAATCGGAGTGGTCGAAGCCGGAAAGTTGTAGGGCACGTAACGCGGGTTCGCGCCGTAGGGGCCGCCGAAGTTCTGGGTATTGTCGGCCAGGTTGGTGTTCTGAAACTTCACGTCCTGCAGCACCTGGGTGTACAAGCCTTCGAGCGAGAACCGGGTGCCGGTTTTGAGCTTGAAGTCCACGGCCAACGACGAGCGCCAGATTTGCGGCATCTTGAAATTATTGTCGATAACGTTCAGCTCGGTCGTCTGGCTGATGGTCGGCAGCCGGGGCAGCTGGGCGTAAATCTGGTTCGGGTCCTGGCTGAGGCGATACACCGTGCCCGCGCCTACGCCAGTGGCCGTGGGGGTGCCGCCGGGGTTGGTGTTGGCCGCCCCCGAAGTCTGGATGTTGTTCAGGTCAATCGAGTTGAAATTGACGGCGTTGTTGTAGAACGCGTAGCCGAGCCAGGCAAACGGAATGCGGCCCGTGAACACGCCCGTGCCGCCGCGCACCACCAGCGAGCCGTCGCCGTTGGCGTCGTAGTTGAAGCCCAGGCGGGGCGAAATCTGTACCTGACCCAGGAAGTCGTTCTTGAGCTGGGCGAAGGGCGTGTAGCCGAACGTGGGCGGGCTGAGCACCCCGCCCGCGCCCACGGTGCCGGGCAGCGAGGCGCGCAGGTCGTTGTTGGGGTCGTTCACGCGGCCCGCGTTGAGCAGCGGCTTGGTGGGCAGCGAGGCCACGTCGAAACGAATGCCGGGCGTGATGCGCAGCTTGTCGTTCACCGTCCACTCGTCCTGCACGTAGGCGCTGTAGAGGTTCACGTTGAACGCGGCCGACGGGTTGTTGTAGTTGTAGTCGTAGGAGTTGTTGCCGCCGTTCTCTGCGTTGCGAAACGAGCCGCGCACCCGCTGCGGAAAGTCGCGCAGAAAGTCCGACACGTTGTTGTACTCGATGCGCCCGTTCCAGGAGTTGATGAAGCCGTACTCGATGTTATACAGCTCGTTGTGGGTGCCGATGGTCAGCGCGTGCGCGCCCAGGTACACGTTGAAGTTGTCCGTAATCTCGAATGTCTTCTGGCGGGTGTTGAAGATGCTCGCCTCGCGGTCGGAGCCCAGCAGCACCTGCCCCGAGCCGGTGAAAAAGTCGTTCGCCCCGACGACCCCGCTCACGCCGGCCGACGGCCCCACGTTATTGATTTGCACGAACGGAAACACGTTGGCCTGCCCGCCAATCAGGTTGCGGTAGTCGTGAATGTTGGTGTAGCCCAGAATCAGGTTGTTGGCGAAGCGGCTCGAAAAGTTGCTCTTCACTTCGAGCACCGTCGAGTTCTGCACGTTGTTCTGGGTGAAGTCCTGCGAGGCAAACTTGAACAGGTTGTTGGTGCGCTCCAGGTTGGTGGCCTCCGACGTGATGAAGTTGTGGCGCAGCGCGATGCTGGTCTGGTCGTTCAGGTTAAAGTCAATCCGGCCGAAGAGCTTGGTCGAGTTGGCGTAGATGGAATAGTCGCCCGCGTCCCCGATATTATAGCTGTAGCGGGTCCGCACCGAGCTTTGCAGCCGGCCAGCCAGGTCCGTAGACACCAATGCGCCCGGCGCGCCGGCCCCAAAAAACACCGGCTCGTTGCGCCGGGCGATTTCGCCATTCACGAAGAAGAACAGCTTGTCCTTCACGATGGGTCCGCCCAGGCGAAAGCCGTTCTGATAGTCGCCGTACTTGTCGCCGATTTTGGCGTTCGCGCCGTCCACGCTGCGGCCCGTGATGCTTTGGTTGCGGCCAAACGAATAGATGGAGCCGTGGAAGTCGTTGGTGCCCGAGCGGGTCACGGCGTTAATCGAGCCGCCGGTGAAGTTGCCCAGCTTCACGTCGAAGGGCGCCACCTGGCCTGAATCTCCTGAATGGCGTCGAGCGAAATCGGGTTGGCGCGGGCCGAGGAGCCCGGCAGGCCGCTCGTACCGCTGACCCCGCCCAGCGAGGGCGAAAAGCCAATCGCGTCGTTATTGACGGCCCCGTCGAGGGTGATGTTATTATAGCGAAAGCTGGAGCCGGCAAACGAATTGTTCGAGTTGCGCGGGTCGAGGCGGGTGAAGTCCTGGATGCTGCGCGAAATAGTTGGCAACTGCTGTAGCGCCTCGCGGCCCACGTTGGTGCCGGCCCCGGTTTTGGTGGCTCCGGCCGTGCCCACCACCACCACTTCGTTGAGCGCCTGAGCCTCAGCGGCGAGCGCGAAGTTGAGCCGGGTCGTGGTGCCCAGCGCCAGGCTCACGTTGGTCGTCGTCTGGGGCTTGTAGCCCACGTAAGTAACCATTATTTCGTAGGGGCCGCCGGGGGCCAGGTTCGGGATGGTGAAGCGGCCTTCCGCGTCGGTGGCCGTGCCGCGCTTGGTGCCGGTGGGCACGTTGGTGGCTACTACCGTTACCCCAATCAGGTCCTCGCCCTTGTCCGAAACCACCTTGCCGCTGACGGCGGAGGTCGTTACCTGCGCCGAAACCAGCCGGCCCGCAAACAGCAGTAAAAATAAAAACGCCAGCCGCAACGCGGCAGGGCGATTGGTAAGACGACGCATAGAGAAAAAGCTTTGGTGGATGCGGGTGCAAAATTCCCCCCCTCCCGTCCTAATGCAATGATTCTCTATGTTGTATAATTGTTACGTCGATTATATTGGTAGTTAAGGTGCCGCCTGACAGCTACTTGTAGCGCCCGATAGGTAAGCCGGTCAAGGGCCGTGCGACACTTATTCAGGTTGTCTTCATGCTAGTCGGCCGTCGGGGGCAGGGCGCATAGCTCGGAAGTAGCGCGGGTCTACGACCCGCATCACTGAGCTGTACGAAAGCGGGTCAGAGACCCGCGCTACGCCGTTTTTTCGGGCTTGATGAGTTAGGAGCCGGGCCGTCGTCCACCACGCGGTACGGCGCGTATCAAAGTTCGGCCTGCCGAACTGTTAGCGCGCCGTGAAGATGATGGGCAGCGTACAGCGCACCCGCGCCGAGTTACCCTGGTGGCGGCCCGGCTCCCACCAGGGCATCAGCCGCGCCAGGCGGATAGCCTCATCATCAAAAAGGGCCTGCGATGAGCGCACCACGGTCGGGTCGAGCACCCGGCCCTGCTCATCCACAACGAACTGCACCACCACCGTGCCCGACAAACGGCGGGCCAGCGCCTCGGCCGGAAATTTAATCGTCCGCTTCAGGTACTGGTGCAGCGCGTTGTCGCCACCCGCGAAGGCTGGCATCCGCTCGGCGTAGTCCAGTACCGGTGAGTCGGTGGGCGCGGCCGGCGCGGCGGCCGTCAGGCCATCGCTCGGCGGGGTCAGTGCCAGGTGTGACGCGACGGGTTGCGCCGCTAACCACGACGTTGATAGCAATCAGGAAAGGAAGAGTATAATCGAAGTGAGACGCATAGCAGAGCCGGTTAATGAGTTACTTACAAATGTATTACGGCTTGCACTTAACTAAAATTACCTTTACGTTAAGCTTTCTTTTTTATCGGCTGAGCTCGGATTGGGATGGGCTTTTCGGCCGCCCGGCCGGGGCGGAGTCAGCCCACGCGAGCTTATGCTTCGGTGGTCGTCAATCACAACGAAAGCTTAACGAAGCCCTTCAAAACCACCCTCGAAAACGGAGTAGCTTTGCCAGACTGACCGCAGTTTAGCAAACGTATGCTCCGCTTTATCGCGTTGGGTCTCGGACTGGTGTGCACGGCCTCGCCCCAGGCGATGGCCCAGGCAAACGCCGTGGCGGAGGTTCGGCAACCCTCGCCCGGTGCTGGCGCCGGCACGTCGGTCTCGCCACCCCCAGCAACCCCGGCAACCCCGCCCGTTTATTTCACCGCCGACGAGCTGCCCTCGTTCGTGGGTGGCGACGAGGCGCTGGGGACGTTCTACGCCAAAAAGCTTCAGTACCTGGTTGCCGCGCTCGACCAGCACCTCTCGGGCAAGGTCATCGTCACCTTCATCGTGGATAACGAGGGCCGCCTCCGCGACCCGCGCGTGGTGCGCGGCCTCGGCCACGGCCTCGACGAAGAAGCCCTGCGCCTCGTGCGTCTCATGCCCTGGTGGAACCCCGGCCGCATCAAAGGCCAGCCTGTGTGGGTATCCGTCACGATGCCCATCGTGTTTCGGGCGTTGTAAGGTCTTTTGGTGCTTGGTGCTTGGTGATTGCGAACGCAGCGAAGCACTGACCAAGCACCAAGCACCAAAAAAAGCCCGTCCTCCAAACCGGAGAGCGGGCTTTTTCAGCTTATTGAGCCAGCTTACTTGTTCACCACGAAGCGCACGGCACGCACGGCGTCGCCGGTTGTGATGGTGGCCACGTAGATGCCGGCCGACAGGTTGGCCGGCAGGCTCACGCGATGGGCACCCGTAGCGAGCTTGCCCTCGGCCAGCACCGTGGCGACGAGGTGGCCCGTCAGGTCGAGCACCCGCACGGTGGCCGTCGTGGCCTGCTGCACCTCAAAGCTCAGGGTCGAAGCCGTGCCGGCGGTCGGGTTCGGCGACACGCTCAGGCCCTGAAATGGGGCGCTCGCGTTTTGGGTGGCCAGCACCGCGCCGGCCACGTTGTAGCAAGTAATCTGGGGGTTGAAATTAGTCCAGCCGTTGGCCCAGTTTGCGGCCGGGGTACCAGCCGGGCCGAAGGCACCGCGGAAGGTTACTACGTCGAACGTGCTGTTCGGGCCGCCGTTACCGGCTCCGGTCAGCTTGGCATTGGTGAAGGCTCCGCCCGATACGGCGGGCGAAGCGGCCGGCAGCCCAAAGCTGGGTACGCACTGGCGGTTGTTCGAGCAGTTGCCGTTGAAGCTGTAGTTGTCGGCGTTCAGGCCCAGGGTAGCCACGGTTTGCAGCGTGTCGTTGCCGGTGCCCACAAACTGGTTGGTGTTGAAGCCGGCCAGCGGCGTGATGCCGGTGGCGTAGGTCGAGCGGGCGGCGCGGGCGGTCAGCGTCGCGCTGAACGGCGTACTGATGAAGATATTATTGGCCAGCACCAGCGACGCGCCCTGGGCATTGGTCTGGGTCAGGTTGGCCGAGTTGCTGTTCAGTTCCAGGCCGAAGCGCCGGCCCACGAACACCGAGTTGAAGATGCTCTGGGCCGAGTTGCGGCGGATGAGCGCGCCCGCCGAGTTGTTGAACGGCGTGGCCGGGGTCGTGGTCGTGGGCACGAGGATGCTCAGGTTCGTGAACACGGCCGTGGTCTGGGGCGTGTTGGCCGTGCCGGTCGCGTCGTTGTCACTCTCCACGCCGTTCGACACACCGCCCGTGGCGATGTCGCCGCGCTGGGGGTCCCGAATGCCGAGCGCGAACTGTACCCGCCCCGAATAGCCGTTGTCGGTGTCGAAGTCGTCGTCTACGCCGCCCTGCGCGATGAGGTACTTGGCATTGACTGAGCCACCAAACCACTCGAACGAGTCGTCGCCGGACGCCGTCACCTGCACGTAGCTGATGTCGGTGCCCGAACCCACGCCGCCCATCGTCAGGCCGTTAATCTCATTATTGACCTGGAACGGAATGCCGGGATACTCGATGCGCACGTAGCGCAGCGTGCCCGAGTTGTCGGTCGGGTTGGTGCCCCCAAACGTGCCGTTGTTGCCAAACACGCCGCCCTCGATGGTGGGGCTGCCGGGCAGGTTAATTGGGGCGCGCCCCAGCAGGATGATGCCGCCCCAGTCGCCGGGCTGCCGCGCGCCGGCCGGCTGCCGCGACGTAAACACGATGGGTTGCGCGGCCGTGCCGATGGCCACGAGCCGCCCGCCCTGCCGCACCACGAGCGTGCCCTGGTTGGCCAGGTCGCCCTTGACGATGGTGCCCGACTCGACGGTCAGCGTCACGCCGTCGTTCACGTACACCGTCCCGTTGAGGATGTAAATGTTGTTGCGCGTCCAAGTCGTATTGGCGGTAATTTGAAAACCGGGGTCTTTTACCGCGGTGCCGTTGCCCACCAGCACCTCGTTCGGGCCGGGCGCCGGGCATTGCGCGCGCGAAACCAGCGGCAGGGCCACCGTCAGCGCGAGCAAGGTCGAAAAAAGCAGCTTTTTCATGAGTAGAAATGGTTTGGGGTGAAAAGAAGAGAAGAAGCGGGTTGAAAGGCTGGTTTGAGACATGAGACTGTGGGAAGTGAGACATGAGACTGTGAGGCGTGGAGTTTACTCGTCCAGCATCTCACCTCTCATTTCCCATAGTCTCATGTCTCAAATCAGAGTCGATAAGTAAGGCCCAGCGTGGAGTAGGTGCCGCGGCGGTAGCGGGCAAACGAAGCCCCGTCTTCCACGCCGTTGATGCGGCCGTTGCGGTCGAAGTCGTACAAAAACTTATACTCCTGGTCGAGCAGGTTTTGCACCCCGGCCCGCACCTCGAAGTGCCGGCCCAGGCCTTTGGTCACGGCCAGGTCCACCACGTGGCGGGGCATCTCGAAGATGGAGAAGTTTTGGGTCTGGTCGCCGACGAAAGCAATGCGCGGCCCAATGACGTTGTACTGCCCCGACACCTGCCAGCGGGCCTCCTCGTCCTGGTAAAACACGCCCAGATTGACCACGTAGGGCGACTGTCCCTGCAAGGGCCGCCCCGTCAGGGCGAAGCCTTTGTTTTTGGGGTCGTCCAGGTCCAGGTCCACCTGGCTGCGAATCAGCGAGGCGTTGAGTACCAGCGAGAAACGTTGCAAAAAAGCGTTTTCGCTCAGCTCGCGCAACGACTTGCGCGCCTCCACTTCCACGCCCACGTCGTAGGCGCGCGTAGCGTTCTGGTAGGTCAGCAGCAGGTCCGTGCCGGGAGTCGAGCGCGTGGTTTGCTCGATGGCATTGTAAAAGCGCTTGGCGAACACGCCCACTGAGAGCAGCTCCGAGCGCGAGGGATAAAACTCGTAGCGCAGGTCGGCGTTGTAGATGCGCGCCGTGCCCAGCTCGTTGTTGCCGTTGATGAGGAAGTTGTTCGAGAAATCGTAGTACGTGTACTGGGCGATTTCCCGAAACTCGGGCCGGTTCACCGACGCGCTCAGGCCGGCTCGCAGCAGGCTTCGGTCGTTGAAATTGTACGTGGCATTGACTGAGGGCAGCAGAAAGGTGCGAATCTCCTCGTAGTTGTTCGTGTTGGTGCTGCCCGGAATCAGCCGGCGGCGGTTGTATTCCAGCCGCACCCCGCCGCTGATGCTGAACTGGTCCGAGATGGGAGCCACCCCGCTCACGTAGGCCGCCAGCAGCCGGTTGGTGCCGCGGTAGCGGTCCGCGTCCTGGGTGTTCTCGCGCAGCACGAAGCCGCCGTTGTTACGCACGTTTTCGGGGCTGAAAACCGTGCTCAGCGGCAGCTTCGGCAGGTTCTGGTCAAAATTCATCGACCGGGCGTAGTTGAAGAGACGGCCCTCGTAGTTGCGTTCTTTTTCTTCCGCGTAGTAGCCCACGCGCAGCTTGAACTGATTGACGCTCGTCGTATCGCGGCCCCGGTAGCGGCGCTCGTACTGCCCGCTGCTCATGTAGGTGTTCTCGCGCATGGTCGAGAAAAACCGGGAGCTGGTCGTGAACACGTCGTTCACCTCGACCAAGTACGGAGCCGGATTGGCCTCGCCGGGCCGGTTGGGGTCGTAGTCGCGGGTTCGCTGGTTCTGGCGGTAGTCCGGCTCATTCCGATAAACGTAGTTGTAGCCCAGCGCCCAGCTCAGGGTGCTGTTGCGGGTGGCTCCCAGCGCGTGGCTGCCGCCGAGCTGCCCCGAATAAATGGTGCGGCTCTGGTAGTGCAGCCCGTAATCGTCGCGCTCCTGAAACGTGCCCGTAGTTTCGTCCAGCCCGCGCCGCCGCACTACCTCGTCGGTGGCGTACTGATTAAAGAAATTGCGGAATTCGAGCCGGTTGTGGTCGTTGAGGCGAGCCTGGTAATTATGAATGACGCCCAGGCGCACCGCCGAAACGCTGCGCAAATCGGTGAAATCGTAGAATTTGCCCACGGGCTGGTTGGGCACGTAGGTCGTGAAGCGCTGCCGCCGCGAGCTGTACTGCTCCTGCGTATTGGAGTAGGCGATGGACGTTACGTTGCTCACGTAAACCCGCCCGATTTCAAACTTGCGGTTCAGCCCCAGCGAAAAGCGCAGGTCGGGCCGCGAAGTGCTCAGCGTGGGCAAAAAGTCGTTGCGCAACTGCCCGCCGATGGCGGCCGTCTGGTCGGCCGACGGGTTGCGGACGGTGGGCCGCAGCGCCCCCAGTGCGCTCGGCAGCCCGCGCTGCCCGTTGTCGTAGCCCAGAAAGTCAGTCGGGCTTTGCGTCGAGCGCTGAAAGCCGCCCTGAAACGTGTTGATGCTGCGCGCCCAGCCCGATACGTTCAGCGTGGTCGTGTTTTCGAGGACGCTGTTTTTAGTGTACACGCTCACCACCCCGCCCCCGAATTCGCCGGGCAGCTCCGGCGCGCCGGACTTGAAAATCAGCACCCGGTCAATGACCGACGAGGGCAGAATGTCGAACGAGAACGAGCGCGTGTCCACCTCGGCCGAGGGCGTGAGCGTACCGTTGAGCAGCACCGTGTTGTAGCGCTCGGGCAGGCCCCGAATCACGATGAAGTTGTTGCTCTGAATCGTGACGCCCGGAATGCGCTTGACCACCTCGGCCGCGTCGCGGTCCAGGGTCTTCACAATCTGGTCGCTGCTGAGGCCGCTCACCACGACCTCGCTCTTTTTCAGGTCCTGAATCAGGGCCACTTCGGTGCCGGTTTGCTTGACGCCCGTCACCACAACTTCCTTCAGGCCGGTGGCGCTTTCTTCGAGCGCTACGTTGAGCGGCGTGTCCTGGCCGCTCGTCACGACGATACCCGTGAAATTCTGGGTTTTGTAGCCCACGTAGGTGACGGTCAGCGCGTAGGTGCCGGAGTCCAGCTCCAAGCGGTAGCTGCCGTCGAGCTGCACCGGGGCGGCTTGCACCGTGCCCGTTACCAGCACCGTAGCCCCAATTACGCCTTCCTGAGTTTTCTTGTCCAGCACCTTGCCGGTAATCGCTCCCTTTTGGGCGAAGGCAAAGCTCGTCAGCGACAACAATAGTAAACTAAGTAATAATTGCTTCATACGCGGAATGGCTTTTCAGCGCACAAAAATACCCGCACCTTATTATGAGGAAGTTATGAACACGTTGTGCTAACATTACGCAACGTCAGCCCAGCTTTGAAGATTAGCTCACTGCGCTATTAATCAATAATTTATTAGATAAGCTGGGGGCTGTACACAGCGCTTTCAGGAAGCACGCCGGCCGAAGCCGCCCGTTGCCTGGGCAAAGGGCGCAAAACAGCCGCGTACCTTTGCGAGTGTTTATGGCCGGCCAACGCCGGTTGCCCCATTTCTCCCTATGCTGCTTTCGATGACTGGCTTTGGCCAGGCCCGCCACGAAACCGACCGCTACTCAGCTACCGCCGAGTTGCGCTCGCTCAACGCCAAAACCCTGGACCTGAGCCTGCGCCTGCCCCGCGCACTGCTCATTCACGAAACCGATATTCGCCAGCAAATCAGCCACGCGCTGCTGCGCGGCAAGGTCAGCTTCAGCCTCGACCTGAGCCGGCCGGCCGCCGCGGCCGCCACCGGCCCGCCTTTTAACTCAGCCGCCTTGCGCGCCGCCTACCACGCGTTGCGCGCCGAAGCCCAGGCGCTGGGCGTGGGCACAATCGGCGAAGCCACGCTGCTGGCCGCCCTGCGCCTGCCCGGCGTGGTGCCTACCGCCTACGAAGCCGCCCAAAGCCAACCCGATACGGCCGACGCGGCCGCCGATTTTACCTGGGCCGAGCTGCAGCCGCTGCTTGCCGAAGCCCTGGCCGCGCTCCAGCGGTTCCGGCACGACGAAGGCCAGACGCTGCAAACCGAGATTCTGGGCTACGTGGGCACTATTCGGGGGCAGCTCGCCGCCGTGACTGCCCACGACCCGCAGCGCGTGGCCCACGTGCGGCAGCGCCTCACCGGCCACCTGGCCGAGCTCAGCAGCCACGAGCATTTCAACCCCACCCGCTTCGAGCAGGAAATGCTATACTACATCGAAAAGCTCGACATCGCCGAAGAAAAAGTACGCCTGGCCGCCCACCTCGATTACTTTGAGCAGGCCGCCCGCCAACCCGACGAGGCCGTGGGCCGGAAGCTCGGGTTTTTGGCCCAGGAAATCGGCCGCGAAATCAACACCATCGGCTCGAAAGCCAACGATGCCACCGTGCAGCATTTAGTGGTAGGGATGAAAGAAGAGCTGGAAAAAATTAAGGAGCAACTCAATAATATTTTGTAGCCGCGACCGGCGCTTACCGGGCCGCGCCCGCCGGAAGGCAGATTAGCAGAAAGATGCGCATTGCTGAAGAGCTATTGCATAATCATCCCCGGTGGAAGGCTCTTGGTGAGTTTGGCCCTGATATTGCTACCGGCCCGAAAGCTGGTCCGTCGTACCTCATTTATTGCGAAGTCAGTCAGATAGTCTGGCCCTTGCCGCGTATTTTTATTTCGGCGTAGCGCGGCGATAAATTCTCGCCACCACAACAAATTTGCATTTTAGTTGTAACTTGCCTCCCGCGTCGCAAAACAGCTATGTGTCTCTAGGTTCCCACTTATTTTCAACGCAACATGAAAGCTTTTGTACTCCCGCTACTATTTGGCTGCGCGAGCATGTTGATGGCTTCGCGCCCCGTCGCCCCGGCTGCCGAAATTGAGCTCATCAAAAAGCACGTGCTCAGCGAGCGCGTCGAGGTGCTTATCCCCAAAGGTTTCGAGGTGATGACCGAGCAGCAGATGGATTTCACCTATGCCCACGCCAGCAGCCGCCCCAGCGTGGTATTCACCAACAACAACCTGGTGTCGCTGGCTTTCAGCTACACCGACAACGACGCCGACCAGGACATGGTGGCCGTTTACCAGGAAAACTTCGCCAAAGCCTACCACAAGCAGTATAAAGACGCGACCTGGTTTGGGGAGGGCATCAAGGAAGTGGGCAACCGCAAAACGGGCTACCTCGAATACATGAAGCCCGAGATGGGCCACGAAGTCTACACGCTCGTGTTTTTCACCGACGTGCAGGGCAAGCTGCTCATCTGCACCTTCAACTGCGCCGACCGCCAGAAGCCCGAATGGGAGCCGCTGGCTAAGAAAATAATGGCTTCGCTCAAGGCGAATAGCTGATAAGCTTTGTTTTTCCAGAGATGCCCCGGCCGGTTTGGTCGGGGCTTTTTTGTGCTTCTGCGTGGCTCGTCGGGTAGCTCGTCGGCCGCTGGTTCCCGCAGAGGACGCGGAGGTTTTGCGCAGAGGAGCGCAGAGGCTGAATGACGATTAGCGGGAAGTCAAAGAATCCAGGAAGTCGCGGCAGAGGCGATAGGCCCCGCTGAAGCCGGCCAGGGAGAGGGCGGCGGGCGTGTCGTGCACGTCGTGGTAGGCCAGCGAGCCGCCCCGGGTGTAGAGGAAGAACGCGGGTACGCCGGCTTCGGAAAACGGAAAGTGGTCGGAGTTGGCGGCGGCTCCGCGCGCGGTGAGGCGCGGCAGGTAGCGGCCGGCTTCGTTGAGGGCGAGCAGGCGGGCGAAAGCGGCCGGGTGAACGCGGCCGTTCACGACGGTCGCGCCCTCCTCGCCGGTGCCGAGCAGGTCCAGGTTGAGCAGAAACTTTATCTGCTTAAGCGGCACGAGCGGGTGCGCCACGAAATAGCGCGAGCCAACCAGCCCCGCTTCTTCGGCCCCGAACAGCAGGAACACGACCGAGCAGGCGGGCCGGTTTTCGGGCCGGGC
>JANXNW010000024.1 GCA_025353905.1 Hymenobacter sp. | reverse complement strand
CCACTCGGGCCTTTTCTTTTTGTGTCATTTTAAGAACACTCGAATGCCTGGCATCATCGGTAAAAAAATCGGTATGACAAGCCTCTTCACTCCGGACGGGAAAAATATCCCTTGCACGCTCATCGAGGCGGGTCCGTGCGTAGTGACGCAGGTTAAAACTGTCGAAAACGACGGCTACAGCGCCGTGCAGCTCGGCTACGGCGAGAAAAAGGCCAAGAATACCACCAAGGCCCTGGCCGGCCACTTCGCCAAAGCCAACACCACGCCCAAGCGGCGCCTGGTCGAATTCCGTACCGACGACACGTCGGCTTTCTCGCTGGGCAGTGAAGTCAAATCCGACTTTTTCGCGGAAGGTGATTTCGTGGACGTCGTCGGCACCTCGAAAGGCAAAGGCTTTCAGGGCGTTGTGAAGCGCTATAACTTTCAGGGTGTGGGTGGTCAGACGCACGGTCAGCACAACCGGCTCCGTCACCCTGGCTCCATCGGGGCCTGCTCGTGGCCGTCGCGCGTGTTCAAAGGCATGCGCATGGGTGGCCGCATGGGTACCGACCGCGTCAAGATTCAGAACCTGAAAGTGATGCGCGTCGTGGCCGACAAGAACCTGATTCTGGTGAGCGGCTCGGTGCCGGGTGCCAAGAACGGCTACGTAGTTCTGGAGAAATAACCCTTGCTAAGCTCGAATCAGACGATGGAACTCTCCGTATTAACTATCCTGGGCGAAGACACCGGCCGCAAGGTCACGCTGTCCGATGCCGTGTTCGGCCACGAGCCGAACGAGCACGTCATGTACCTCGACGTGAAGCAGTACCTGGCCAACCAGCGCCAGGGCACGCACAAGTCGAAGGAGCGCGCTGAAATCGCCCGCACCACCAAGAAGCTCAAGAAGCAGAAAGGCACCGGCGGTGCCCGCGCCGGCTCGATGAAGTCGGGTGTGTTCGTGGGTGGCGGCCGCATGTTCGGCCCCCGGCCGCGCGACTACGGCTTCAAGCTCAACAAGAAAACCAAGCGTGTGGCGCGTTTGTCGGCCCTTTCGGTGCTGGCCCGCGACGGCAAGGTGGCCTTGGTGGAAAACATCAGCCTGAGCGCTCCCCGTACCAAAGACTTCGTGGCCATCCTGAATGGCTTGAAGCTCAACAACGGCCGCAAGACCTTGTACGTGGCCGCTGAGGCCGACAAGAATCTGCTGCTGAGCGCCCGCAACGTGCAGAAGGTGAAAATCGCCACCCCGGCGGCTCTCAACACCCACGACCTGCTCAACACCGACACCCTGCTGTTGAGCGAAGCCGGTCTGAGCGCGCTCGAACAACTCTACACCGCTAACAACGCCCCCGAGTAATGAGCACGCTGAAACGCCCCATCATCACGGAGAAGGCCACGAGCCTGACCGAATCCGGCCGCTACGTGTTCGAAGTGGACCGCGCCGCCAACAAAGTGCAAATCAAAAAGGACATCGAAAAGCTCTACGGCGTAACGGTGCTTTCCATCAACACGATGCGCACGATTGGCAAAATGAAGTCGAAGTCCACCAAAGCCGGCCAGGTAACCGGCCGCCGCGCCCACGGCAAAAAAGCCGTGGTCACGCTCAAGGACGGCGACCTTATTGATTTCTACGGAAATATTTAAAACCGTTTTGTCATGCTGAGCGAAGCGCAGCATCTTGCTCGCTTCGTTGCAAACGTCAGAGTTTACTGCGCCACGCGAGATGCTTCGCTTCGCTCAGCATGACAAACCTCACCAGCCGCAAAAGCATCATCAGCTAGTAATGGCACTCAAAAAACTTCGTCCCACAACGCCCGGCCAACGCTTTCGCGTGGCCCCGGCCTTTGACGAGCTGACGACTTCCGTTCCGGAAAAGTCGCTGCTGACCTCGCTCAAAAAGAGCGGCGGTCGGAACTCGTCGGGTAAAATGTCGAACCGCTACATCGGCGGCGGACACAAGACCCAGTACCGTATTGTCGATTTCAAGCGCGACAAGAACGGCGTACCCGCCACGGTGAAAACCATCGAGTACGACCCCAACCGCACGGCCCGCATCGCGCTGCTGCACTACGCCGACGGCGAAAAGCGCTACATCATCGCGCCCGCCGGCCTGACCGTGGACAGCAAAATCGTGTCGGGTCCCGGCGTGGCGCCCGACTTGGGCAATGCGCTGCCGCTACGCGAGATGCCGCTCGGTACCATCGTTCACAACATTGAGTTGCAGCCCGGCCAGGGCGCGGCCATTGCCCGCTCGGCCGGTACCTACGCCCAGCTCGTGGCCCGCGAAGAGCGGTACGCGACGCTGAAACTGCCTTCGGGCGAGATGCGGATGGTGCTCGTTACCTGCACCGCCACGGTGGGCACCGTCTCGAACGGCGACCACATGAACGTGGTGATGGGCAAAGCCGGCCGTAATCGTTGGGCTGGTCGTCGTCCGCGCGTGCGTGGCGTGGCTATGAACCCGGTGGACCACCCGATGGGCGGTGGCGAGGGCAAGTCGAGCGGCGGCCACCCGCGCTCGCGCAATGGCATCTTCGCCAAAGGTCAGAAGACCCGCGACAAGAATAAGTATTCGGAAAACCTCATTGTGAGCCGCAAAGGCAAGAAGTAATATATGGCACGTTCACTAAAAAAAGGGCCGTATATTGACTTCCGGCTCGAGAAGAAAGTGGAGGCGCTCGAAAGCGCCGGCAAGAAGACGGTAGTCAAAACCTGGTCGCGGCGCTCGATGATTTCGCCCGATTTCGTTGGCCACACTTTCGCCGTCCACAACGGGAACAAGTTCATCCCGGTCTATGTAACTGAAAACATGGTCGGCCACAAGCTCGGCGAGTTCGCGCCCACGCGCAACTTCCGCGGTCACGTCGCCAAAAAAGATAAAGGCAAGCGTTAAGATGGAAGCAACCGCCAAACTCCGCAACGTGCCGACCTCGCCGCGCAAAATGCGTCTGGTCGCCAACCTGGTCCGCGGCAAGCGCGTGACCCAGGCCCTCGGGCTGCTCCGCTTCGAAGCCAACTCCGGTGCCGAGCGCATCGAGAAGCTGCTGCTCTCGGCGCTCGCCAACTGGCAGGCCAAGCACGAAGATGCCCGCATCGAAGACGCTGACCTGTATGTAACCGAAATCATGGTGGACGAAGGCCGGCAGCTTAAGCGCCTGCGCCCCGCGCCCCAGGGTCGCGGCCACCGCATCCGCAAGCGTTCGAACCACGTTACGCTGGTCGTGGGTCCGCCCCTGGCTTCGCAACTGACTAAGAAAGAGCGTAATGCCGCTAACCGCGCCGCTATGAATGCTGCCGCGCCGGTCGCTTCTACCACTTCCGAAACCCCCGCTAACGCTTAACTAACATGGGACAGAAAGTAAATCCGGTTGGCTTCCGCCTCGGCGTTATCAAGGGTTGGGACTCGAACTGGTACGGCGGCAAGGACTTCGCCGAGAAACTGGTGGAGGACGAGAAAATCCGCAAGTACATCAACGCCCGCATTCAGAAGGGCGGCATTTCGCGCATCGTCATCGAGCGCACCCTCAAGCGCATCACCATCACCATCAACACGGCCCGGCCGGGCGTGGTGATTGGCAAGGGTGGCCAGGAGGTCGATAAAATCAAGGACGAGCTGAAGGAAATCACCAAGAAGGACGTTCAGATTAACATCTTCGAGATTAAGCGCCCCGAGCTGGATGCCCGCCTCGTGGGTGAGAGCATTGCTCAGCAACTGGCCGCTCGTATCTCGTTTCGCCGGGCGATGAAAATGTCCATCCAGGCTGCCATGCGCGCCGGAGCCGAGGGCATCAAAATTCAGTGCGGTGGTCGTTTGGGTGGGGCCGAAATCGCCCGCTCGGAGCAGTACAAGGAAGGTCGTACGCCGCTGCACACGCTGCGCGCTGACATTGACTATGCGCTGTCCGAGGCCCAGACGGTGTATGGCAAAATCGGTATCAAAGTGTGGGTAATGCGCGGTGAGGTGTTCGGCAAGCCGGACCTCTCGCCCAACCAGGTGCCCGCCGACAACCAGCGTGGTGGTGGCGACGACCGTGGTCGGCGTGACGACCGTGGCCCGCGTCGCGACGGCGACCGTGGTGGTGACCGTGGCCCGCGTGGGGCCGGCGGCGGCGACCGTGGCCCGCGCCGCGACGGTGCTGCTGGCGGTGCCGGTGGCGGCGGCAACCGCGGCGGTCAAGGTGGCGGTGGTCGCCCGGCCGGTGGCGGGGGCGGCCCGCGCCGCTAAGACATTTAGACATGGGACTTTGAGACATGAGAAGTGAGATGAGCGCCAAAACTGTCGCTTGTCTCATGTCTCACCTCTCAGAGTCTCACAATCACAATCAATAATTTCTCTCTCAAATGTTACAACCGAAAAGGACCAAGTATCGCAAGATGCAAAAGGGTCGCGTGACTGGCCTGGCCTACCGCGGCAGCTCCATAGACTTCGGTTCGTTCGCGCTCAAGTCGTTGGAGATATCGTGGATTACGGCCCGTCAGATTGAGGCGGCCCGGATTGCGATGACCCGCGCCATGAAACGCGAAGGGCAAGTATGGATTCGCATTTTCCCCGACAAACCCATTACCAAGAAGCCCGCTGAGGTGCGGATGGGTAAGGGCAAAGGCTCGCCCGAGTATTGGGTGGCCTGCGTGAAGCCGGGTCAAATCATGTTTGAGTCGGATGGCGTGAGCCTGGAAGTGGCGAAAGAGTCGCTGCGCCTGGCCGCTCAGAAGCTGCCGGTTCGGACCTCGTTCGTGGTGCGCCGCGACTTTGTAGATAACGCCGCTTAGTGTAGCAAGATTTAAGTAGCAAGTAGTAAGACATTCTGCATTTTAATCTTGCTACTTGCTACTTAAATCTAACTACTTGCTTAATCAATCGCGCCCCATCCGATGAAAAACGAAGAAATCCGCGCCCTGTCCGTCGAGGACCTGCGCACTCAGCTCAAAACCGAGCAAACCAATGGCCAGCAGTTGCGCTTCGCGCACGCCATCAGCCCGCTCGAAAACCCGGCCCGCATGAAGGCCAACCGCAAAGCCGTTGCCCGCCTGCAAACGGAGGTTTCGCGTCGTAAGCACGAGGAGCAGGCCGCTAACACCCCCGCTCAATAAATGGAACCGACGAACGAAACTACTCAGGCGGCCCAGCCTACGCCGGCCGACCACCTGCTACCGGCGCATGAAGCCGGTTCCGGGCGCAACATGCGCAAGGAGATTGTGGGCAAGGTAACGAGCAGCAAGATGGATAAGTCCATCACCGTGGCCGTGGTGCAGAAACAGCAGCACCCGATTTACGGCAAATTCGTGAGCAAGACGACTAAGTTTCACGCGCACGACGAGAAAAATGACTGCGGCGAAGGCGACACGGTGCGCATTATGAGCACCCGGCCGCTGAGCAAAACCAAGCGCTGGCGCTTGGTCGAAATTCTGGAACGCGCTAAATAACCCTATCCGACGATGATACAGCAAGAATCCCGCCTGACGGTAGCCGACAACAGCGGTGCCAAGGAAGTCCTCTGCATCCGCGTGTTGGGTGGCACGGGCAAGAAATACGCCACCGTGGGCGACAAAATCGTGGTCGCCATCAAGTCGGCCATCCCTTCGGGCAACGCCAAGAAGGGCACCGTGAGCAAAGCCGTCATCGTGCGGACGAAGAAGGAAATCCGCCGCAAGGACGGCTCTTACATTCGCTTCGACGACAACGCGGCCGTGCTGCTTAACAACAACGACGAGCCGCGCGGTACGCGCATCTTCGGGCCGGTGGCCCGCGAGCTGCGCGAGAAGCAGTTCATGAAAATCGTATCGCTGGCCCCCGAGGTAATCTAACACTCGTAATTTAACCCCAGTACTCTAACGATATGGCATTCAACGTAAAAGCCCCGGCCGTGAACTTGCACGTCAAGTCCGGCGACCTCGTCCAGGTTATCGCGGGCGATGAGAAAGGCAAAACCGGCACCATCAAATCGGTGAACCGCTCGACCCAGCGCATCATCATCGAGGGCCTCAACCTGGTGACGAAGCACAACAAGCCGAGTGCGAAAAACCCCCAGGGCGGCATCACCAAAATCGAAAGCTCGATTCACGTCTCGAACGTGAAGAAGGTTGAATCGGCCACCGCTTAACTAATAAGACAATGGCTCGCCTGAAAGATAAATATCAGAAAGAAGTCGTACCCGCGCTCCAGGAGAAATTCCAGTTCAAGAGCATCATGCAGGTACCGCGCATCACCAAAATCTGCCTCAACCGCGGCATTGGTGCGGCCGTGGCCGACAAGAAGCTCGTGGACAACGGCGTGGACGAGCTGACGACCATCACCGGTCAGAAAGCCGTGGCGACCATCGCCAAGCGCTCTGTGTCGAACTTCAAGCTCCGCGAGGGGATGCCCATCGGTGCGCGCGTCACGCTGCGCGGCGAGCGGATGTACGAGTTCCTCGACCGGTTGCTGACCGTGGCCCTGCCCCGCGTGCGGGACTTCAAGGGCATCAACGACAAGGGGTTCGATGGTCGGGGCAACTACACGCTCGGCGTGAAGGAGCAGATTATCTTCCCCGAAATCTCGATTGACAAAATCAAAGGCATCTCCGGGATGGACATTACCTTCGTCACGACGGCCGAAAACGACGAGCAGAGCTACGAGCTGTTGCGCGCGTTCGGTATGCCCTTCGCTAACGCCAAAAAAACCGCTGAATAATGGCTAAAGAATCCATCAAAGCCCGCTCGCGCAAGCGCATCGCCATGGTGGCGCGCTACGCCGAGAAGCGCAAGGCCCTGAAAGCGGCCGGCGACTACGCCGGCCTCGACAAGCTGCCGCGCAACGCCTCGCCCGTGCGCCTGCACAACCGCGACATGATTGACGGCCGCCCCCGCGGCTACATGCGCAAGTTCGGCATCAGCCGCGTCCGCTTCCGCGAGATGGCCCTGGCCGGGAAGATTCCGGGGGTCACAAAGTCGAGCTGGTAGGTTTAGAATACTGCCTGTAAGTTTGATTCCCAAGCCGAAGTCCGTTAGAGACTTTAGCTTGGGAATTTTTGCGTGCAAGAATATCAAAAACGCGATTACGATTTATCAGCAGTCCAAAGCGTCTGTGTTGAAAAAGTTTGTCAAACCGGTATTTTTGTAACAGCACATCAGCCGAGGGCATACATTATGTTCATAGCCATTTTAGTACCTAGCTTTCTTGGTTGGGTATTTTTCCGACAAATAGCTTTTGCATTACATCATAAGCACTCAACTCTTGAGCGTTATGCAAAAATCTACGCGCGGGTAGCTCTGCTATGGGGTCCTTTGCAGTTTGGTTGGTTTAATGGTTTGAATCAGAACCATAGTGGATACGTGGCCTATACAAGCAAACCACCAATTGAAAGCCATTGGATTAAAGGGGGAGGCGGCTACCTGAGAGGGGTAGATTCGGTATTAGTGCGCACTTATCCAGAAAAGCTCATGTACATTCCGCACCATCATTACGGAGTTGGATATAAATTCAGCCTTGGTAATCCCATAGGAAAGTATATCTACAACTTGCTCGGGGGCTGGTGGGTGACGTATGTTATGTCGTTCGTGGACGTGCTGATTTTAGGTGCCATTTGCTCGGTCATAGCTAAATTCAGCCTTTAGCGAAGGGCGTGAAGTCCGCTCCTGATTCTCAAGCCGTATCAGCTTGACTTGGTTATGGATAAGCTCACTGTTTGTCCGCCGAACGCTTAACTAAAAAACGCTATGGATAACGTACTCACCCACAAAGGCTATTTCACGATTGTGAAGTATGGGGTGGTCGGGTAGAAACGGACACAGGACTAGTAACTTTCTTGTGTCATGGAAGAAGTCAAACCAGCCGTTTCGCGGCGCAAATATGACCCGGCGTTTCGGGCCGAAGCCGTGCGGCGCGTCGTCGAGCACGGCCAAC